>DUQB01000076.1 GCA_012838035.1 Bacillota bacterium
CGCGCCGCCGACACGGCGCAACTTCCCTGCTTCGACGCCCATCCGGAGGGTCCTGCTTGTTTAGATAGTATAAGTAACCTTTTTCTTGAACATCGGAGCAACAACCGACCGAGCACCTTGCTTAGACTACAGTCTCAGCAAGGTGCTGCCGATACAGAAAAATCCATACCCAACCTGTTTTGCTTTTTGCTACCTACTGTGAATTTATTGAGCGATTCGCGCCACAGAAGTTCCTGCGCCATTATTGCAGCAATCCTGCCTTACTGCTATGCTGAATAAGAGGACTACTTCGCGACGCTTTGCGGGAGGCGAACAGATTGCTGCAACTCAACAACGTCAGCCACAGTTACGATAAAGGAAAAACATGGGCGGTCCGAGATCTCTCTCTGAACGCCAAGCAGGGAGAAATCTTCGGCTTTTTGGGTCCCAACGGCGCGGGAAAAACTACCACCCTGCGCATGATCGTCGGTCTTCTGCCTCCAACCAGCGGTAATATTCTGGTCACCGACATTGATGTGTGGAAAAACCCGACGGCCGCTAAAAAAGTCATCAGTTTCCTGCCCGATAACCCCAATGTATACGAACGCTTAACCGGCTGGGAGTACATCCGGTTCATGGCCGATATATACGGCGTCTCTCAGGAAGAGCGCGAACAACGCGCCGAGCGGCTACTGACCCAATTTGAGATGTTGCATGCAGCACCGGACCTCATCAGCAGCTATTCTCACGGCATGCGGCAAAAAATCGCACTCACAGCCGCTCTTATCCACGACCCGAAAATCATTATTCTGGATGAACCGATGGTCGGACTCGACCCGCGCTCTGCCGCCATTCTCAAACAACTATTACGAGAACACTGCGATCGAGGAGCTACGGTCTTCTTCTCCACGCACATACTCGATGTAGCTGAACGGCTTTGCGACCGAGTCGGGATTATCAATAAGGGGTACCTTATCGCTCAAGGCACGCTGGAGGAACTACGACAAGGACAACGCACCGACGCTACCTTGGAAGCCCTGTTCCTTGAGTTAACCCAAGCGTAACTTGCGCCGCTTATTGCACCTTGGCGCAATGTCAGAAAGGTAATAGCGGGAGGGTCATGCCGATGCACGGCTTCTTAGTGCTGTTTAAAACCATGCTGCGTCACTACTTCGGTTTATCCGTTTTGCGAGAGCGACTACGCAAAAGAGAACAGCTCCTCAACACATTCTTGCCGGCGTTAGGCGTCATCGCGCTCGGCACGCTGTTTGTATACGGGTACACCCGCTTTTTACTCAACACCTACACGGTCAGCGTGCAATTGCAGCAACCCGGCCTCATACTTCTGTTCGGCCTCCTGACGGTGCAGGTAATCGTGCTCTTCTTCGGCTTCTTTTATATGATCTCGGTCTTCTACTACAGCTCGGACATGGAGTTTCTTGTACCCTTACCTCTGCAGCCGCGCGCAATCTTAATCGCCAAGTTCGGCATCGTGTTGCTGACCGAGTATGTAACCGCCTTACCCTTAGCCTTGCCGCCGATTATCATTTACGGCCTGCAACAGGGATCAGGCATTCTCTACTGGTTGGCCGCAACCGTTATCGTCATTCTGCTGCCGCTGCTGCCGCTGGCCTTAGCGGGCGCGTTTGCCATTCTATTAATGCGTTTTACCAACCTGGCGCGCCATCGTGACGCATTAAGAGTCATCTCCGGCTTGTTGTCGGTGTTTATCGCCATCTGGATGCAATACAACGTCGCCAAGCTCGATGCGGTCGATGAAGACCTCAACATGCTCATGATGAACATCATCTCCATGCCCAACAGCCTGGTAAATATGGTCGGCAACCGCTTCCCGCCCTCTTTGTGGGGAGCCTCGGCTCTGATCAACACCGGCGGCGGCGCCTTAGGATATTTTCTCTTGTACGTCGGCACAGCCGTTGCGGCCTTCGCCTTGTTAAGCTTTATCGGCCAACGTTTCTTCTACACAGGGCTTTTAGCAGGCAATGCGCATCCGTCCTTAAAACACGGCAAGCAGCGAGCCGTCGATGTGGCGTTGGCTAAACGCCCCGCGCTTACGGCCTTAATCGTGCGCGAGTGGCAAGGGATCGTCCGACATCCCGTGTTCGCCATGACCGCCGGAATGAACCTATTATTACCGCCTGTTTTGGTGGCGCTGCCGATTCTAGGCGGCGGCGAGCAATTCGTGAATATCGGCGCGGCCCTTGTCGATCCGCGCTTCTTGGTGTGGGGCAGCATCGCCATAGCCGGGCTGTACACCGCGCTGGCCGCAATTTCTACCATCCCCGCTACAGCCATCAGTCGCGAAGGTAAGCAGTTTTGGATATCACAGATTTTACCAGTCGCCCCCGCCTTACAAGTCTGGGCTAAACTGCTCTTCTCGGTCGCAGTGACGGCAGCTTCCGGTCTGCTTATACTGGCGGTCGCCGCCGGGTTCCTGGGCCTGCCCTGGAACATCATAGCAATAGGTACGTTGTTGGGGATTCCGGCCCTAGTCATGTCCTGCGCACTTTGCCTTTGCGCCGACTGTCTGTGGCCGCATCTCGACTGGGCCAACCCGCAACAGGCTATGAAGGGCAACCAAAACTCCTTGATCGCGATGCTGGCGGTCGGCGTGGTGGTTTTCGGCATCGTACGGCTACTGTTCTGGGTGGTCGGTTTGGGCTGGAGCCACGCCGCCATCCTGGGCTTCACGTTCGCCGTGCTGGTCGTGCTCGCGTTAGCGGCCACCCGCGTGATGGTTTCTCTGGCAAACCGCTTGTATACGCCGCTCTCCAGCGAAAAAGGCGGAGCCTTGGAAAGCCTGCGTGCCATATCCGGGCGGAAAATCCGAGCGGCGGTTTATGTACTGGCCATATTGGCGGTAGTGGGCTCACTAAGCATAGAGTTCTTTAAAGGCAGGAATTTAGATTACACGCTTACAGCCGGCGCCGTAGAGATCGGCTCTACCACCATACCCTACGGCGACATCACCGAAGTGCGCTACCTAGAGAAGATACCCACTCTCAGCAATCGGGTGGGTACAAGCGTGGGCAACTACAAATCCGGCACGTTTACGGTGGAAGGCATAGGGCGCGGCAAGGTATACGCCAAGGACTCTACGCAACCCGCTGTGGCTATTTTCACCGCCGATACGTTCTACATCATCACCCCGGAGAATGGCAGGGAGTTCTACTACGAGCTACAGCAGCAGATGGACAGTGCGCGACAACTGGAATGAATCCCTATCGGTCACTCGGCTAAGTGCTTGGAAAAACCAACCAGCCGCCGGTAGGCCTCGTACCGAATTTTGGGCTCATCAAAGCGAAAAGGCTTGGCGTTCATCTCAAATATCCACAGCCGCCCCGCGTTATCTACGCCGACATCCAGCGAGAACTCGCCGAAATTGTCAGCTAAGGCTGTTTCCAGGCTCTGCGCGGCATTTTGCGTCAAAGCCGCCAAGTCGGCTTTAATCCGCTTCACCTTCGCTCCATCACGCCAAACCGCGTGCAGCGCTTTATCCAAACTCATCCGCCGGCCGCCCCGGGGCACGTGGGTGGTAATTTGACCGTGACCGGCCAAACGCGCTGCCGCGCCGGTAAAACGCCATGTGCCTGTCTCATCTTTCTGCACAAGGGCGCGGATATCAAACCGTCTGCCGGCTGCCGTCGCCATCTTGATGCCTTTTTGTAAACAGACGCGCTCCGGACGCAAGTACCGTGCCGTCCATCGCCGCAGCGCTGCCGGATGCCGCAAACGAGTGATCTGTGTGCCGACATCCGCGCTGTTTCGCTTGATCACCACGGTGCCGTCTGCCGTAAGTCGGATCACCGCAATACCACTGCCTAGGCTGCCGCGGCGCGGCTTGGAGTAGACGGTGCGCCACTCACGCAAACAGTGCAATAGCTGCCGGAAGTTTTCGTACAGCACCGTCTCCGGCACATGCGGTTTTATCTCCGGATCCGCCTGCAGGCAAGCATACACCTCCCATTTATCGAGGAAGCGGGGATTAAACACTACCACTCCTTCGCTCTTCAGCCAGCGCAGCAGGCGTTGCACGCGCGGCCTGGCCTCCATCCTCCGATTAGCCACCCGGTTATATATAACCCGCGGCAGCGGTATGGCGCTCTTCATCCAACCTTTTCCCGGCACATAAATATGAGCGCGCACCTGCTTGCGTTTCTGATCGATGCTCCATGGACTAAAAACGGCCACAGAGACGCCTTCTAAGCGAGCTAGGCGAGATATCTCCCGAAAGGTCGCCGTCCTGCCTGGAAAGGGATCCTGCTTTGTAGCCGGTCGATTAACGCCCTTAGTGGCAATGATGCCGATGACCTGCTTCTTTTCTTGCCGCATGGTTCTCCCTCATCTCCGAATCTGATTCTGCTCATTTAAAACCTGCCAAGTACTGGGCAAACTGCATCGGGCGGCGGAACGACAACTTGGCGCTAGGTTTGTCATCCATGGTGTCGTATACCTTGCGATGCGGTTTAGAATTGACCTCAATGATCCATACATGCCCGCCGGTATCTACTCCTAAGTCAATCCCCAACTCACCTAAGCGATCATCCATCACTTCAGTCAGCGTATGGCAGACTAAGCGCGCCACCTGCTTCATCTCCTTGAGGATGCTTTTGGTCTTAGCAGCTGAAAAGCAGCGGCGCAAAGAGCGCCCGGCGGGCAAACCGGTCGCTCCGGCCGATATGTTGGCCACCAACTGCCCACCTGGCGCTACGCGGGCAAAAAACTTGGTAATCAACCAACGACCGGTGCCGTTACGCTGCATGATCAAGCGAAAATCGCGGCGGCGCCCGCGGTAGCGACACAGGTTCAAGCCTTGCTGCACCAGATAGACATCGCGAGTCAGCTTCGGCAATCTGTTTATCACGCCGTTTAGATCCTTCACCATCACCTGCAATGTGCCGCGGCCGCGACGAAACAGGAAATGATTGCCGCTACGTGTAACCACCACGATCTTCCGACCTAAACTGCCGTGGTCCGGCTTAATAAAAACCCGGGAATAGCGCGTAAGCATCTCCTGTAAGGTTTCGAGGCCGAGCTGATGCATTTCCGGCAGGTGCGGCGCCAAGGCTTCATGCGTACTGAGCCAGTTGTGTACATCCCATTTGCCGAAGTAGCCCGTATTAAAAACGGGGATGCCCTGCTCTTCCAACCGGCTGAACAGTCTCCGAATGTCCGCTGCTCTTTCTCTGCGGCGATACGTGATGTGGTTATACACTACGTCCGGCAGGGGGAATGTGCGGCGTATCCAGCGAAAGCCGTCACCGCCCAATGACGACAGGGTGTAACCTTTGACCAGGCCGCGTTGAAAATCCATGGCACCGGCGGCAAACGCAAAGGGATAACTGCCGGCATAGCGCCCCTGTTCAATGAAATATCCTACACCTAACGTCATGTTTCCAACTGGGTTGAACCCACCGCGGGTACCGGGTACCAGTATGCCCACCAGGGGCCCTATGCGCAGCTGTTTCTGATCAAACTGCACATGCAGCCGCATTCCCCGCCGGAGAGACAACTTACTCAGCAGCGCTTCACTTAAAGCGACGGTGGCTACCATCGTGCTAAGCGAGTAACGCGCAGCCACCACGCGCTGTCCCACCCGCACCTCAATCGTGCCTCGATTCGCCTTAATGCCCGCCTGACGCGCCAACTTGCCGGGGAGACGCACGTTATAACCGGATCCCGCCAATACTTCCAGCCGCATGATCATGCTGTTACCCCTATCGTCGCAAGCTAAAATCCTGCCAGGTACTTCGCAAAAAGCAACGGTCTACGGTCAGCCAACCCGGCGGATTCCTTCAGACCGGCTCTGCGAAAAGCCGCCCGTCCGGTGCGAGAATTTGCCTCGATAATCCAGACCCGCCCTTTAGTGTCGATACCGAGATCTACGCCGAGCTCTCCTAAACAACGGGTCGAGCGGGATAAAACTTCGCCGACGCGCAAGGCCAATCGCTTTACCGTGGCGGCAATGTGCTCGGAGTCCACGGCATCACCCAGTGTCCTTTCGATTACATCCTCCAGCTTCAGCGCTTTGCCTCCGCCGTGAATGTTGGAGACGACGCTGCCGGGTTTGCCGGCCCGAACAGCCACGCCGGTGACCTGCCACTCCCCTGTATCATCACGCTGGATGAGCACCCTGACGTCGCAGATGCGCCCCTGCAAGCGGATGAGCGACAGCTCGGGCTGAGCCAGGTAACCGATGAGCCGCACCCGCGATCGCAACTGCGCCAATGCCCCGCTCACCGTGGCCGCCCTGCCCTGCAATCGCTGATAGCTGTCGGTAGTGAGCGTATAATGCACACCCTTCGCGCCTTTGCGTAAGCGGATGATGCCTTTGCCTTGAGCGCCGTTCTGCGGCTTCAAATATGCACCTTTATGGCGAGTCAAAATGTCGGCGACTACAGCGTCGTTGCGCACCCGACGGGTTGAAGGCAAGTGGGACCGCAGCTCGGGATCGACCTGCAACAGCTTATGCATGCGCAACTTATTGCCCAGCTTGGTATTGAAGATGGGTATTCCATACTGCTGGGTCAGCTTGCGCCTAGCGGCATCGGCAGCGCCGCTTCCTCCCGGAAAACTACCGGTAGCACGATCAAAAACCACGTCGGGCAGCGGATACGTGCGACCAATCCAGCGTCCCTCCTGATAGGTGTAACCGTGTACCGAGCTCTTTTTCCAGTTAATGGCGTGAAAATCGAAGACATAGAGTACGATGCCCAACTCTCGAGCAGCCTGGATAATACGTTTAAAAAGCGATGTTTGGGCCTGATACGGTTTGGCCAGTCCGGTGCGGCGCGGCGCCAGTATGCCCACCACAGGACCAAGGCGCAACCGGTGCGGCTCAGCCCGCATGTGCACTTGCCGGCCTGCGGTCAGCCCAAGCGCATTCAGCTCTTTCTGGCTCAGCGCAAGATACCTGTGCTCCGTTACGCCGTGATCCGCAGGCTCAGCTGCAGCAGAGATCGCTTGCACGTGCACCTGCCTTGTCAACTGACCTGCCTGCAACATGACTTTCTCACCGCAGCGGACCTGCAAATTCTGAGCCAGCTGCGCGCTGAGGCGAACTACCGGCTTTTGCGCATCCAACTGCTTTATCACAATTCGTGCAGTTATGGCCGCGGTCGGCGCAGTTTCAGGCATCTTGCACCTCCTATACGCAGTCTTCTTAGATCAAGCCGGCCGTCAGTCAATGAGCCTACCGCTCACAGTGTTCATACTCTGAGTCAGAACTGGAACATAGGCGCCGATTGTGGCCGTACCGGTGTAAGGCGTCGGCTCTGCGTCTCCAGCATCCGGCTTTACCGCCGGCTCATGCGCTCCCGTATCCACCGGCGCCTCCACTGTTGCCAAGCGCCCGTTACGCTGCAACTCATCGGCCGCGCTGTCTTCAGTATCATCGTCATCATCAGCCGCATCGACCGCATTATCCAAACTGGGATCAATACAGTTGTTGCAGGCCAGGTCCTCAATAGCGGTGAAATGCCCATTGGAATGTCGCGCCGTGGTTCTCGAATCTGATTCACCGCTGTCGGCGGCGTCCAGGTTCACAACCGCATAACTGTCGGCGTCCACCGTATCAGCTGGGGATGTTACCGCTTCATCTCCGTCGGCGTCCATCTCTGTGCCTTTACGAGCCCATAGATAAATCGTGAACTCCAGCGGAGCAATACCGGACCGACGCCAAGCCTCGGTTAAGCCGGCCCGCCGGAATGTAGCCCGCCCCGGCCGCAAGTTGACTTCAATAATCCATAAGCGCCCTTGCTTATCTACGCCCAGGTCGACGCCGAGTTCACCCAAAAGATGTCGTTTGCTTAAGACGTGGGCAACCCGTAGCGAAAGGTCTTTGATGCGGGCCTTCAAGGCTGGTACCTGCGCTTTGCGCTCCGCGCGCGGCAGCAGAATGTCGATTTTCGCGGCGCAGCCTCCGGCATGCAGGTTAGATACCAAACCTGAACCGCCTATACGCACGCCGATTCCAGTAAGCTGCCATACTCCATGCCTATCCCTTTGCACCAAAGCCCGCACATCCGCGGCATTGCCCTTCACTTTAGCGAGGGTAAGACCTTGTTGCACCAAGTAGACGCTCCGTTCCTTAGTCGCCGCTAAGTCTTGCATAAAAGCGCTCATGGTGGGTACGGAAGTGCGGACAATGCGACCGCGCCTTTCGTGCATTTCATAACTGACCCGGTCGCGCCGCCGCCTCACCCGAAACACATGGCGCCCCTGGTTACCCGCTGCCGGTTTTACATAAATAACCCGATGCCGGCTGATGAAATCCGTCAAAACGTCCGTGCTCTCCGCCTTAGCTGTCTCGGGCAGATACTCGGCTAAGTCCGGGTCGCTCAGCAGCATTTGGTACACATCCCATTTATTTCCGACATCTTCATTGAACAGATGCGCACCGTACTCTTCTATCAGGCGCGTTTTTGTCTTCACCGCCTTGCGGCGCTCAGCCGCTTTGAAGAAACCGCGATCGAAAACCACATCGGGTATAGGGCAAACGCGCGTCACCCAGGTTGTGGTGGTTTTATAGGGCCGATGCCCCGTAACAGAAACACCTTTCCAGTTCACATCATCCAAACCGAACACGTACGCATAAATGTGCATGGCTTTCGCCCGAGCGATCAAGCGGCGAAAGAAGCTGGTCTGTTCACCATAAGGAGTGGAACGCTGCGGCCGCGCCAATATCCCCAAAAACGGTCCCAGAACCAGGCGATCGTCGCGACGAGCGATATGCAGACGCAACACTCCCGGCGGCAGGCGCAACTTCTGTTTCAACTCGGCTGTAATGCGGGAAACGGGCGCCACCCCAATTCCCGTACGAATCACTCTTTGCCCCACTTGCACCTCATAACGCTTATTCGGGGTAATCTGCAGTCCTGCCAGTGTTTTTTCCGGCAAACACAAGCCGTATGATGACGGTCCTTTGACCGTGTTTAAGCGTAAGCGATACATAGCATTCGACCTCCCGGCCTCTACCACATGCGACGAAAGTCGCAGCTTTCATCCACCATCCAGCCCGAATCGATCAGCGCTTTCAGCTCATCCAACGACTGTTTGTATGTGTCGTAGGCAGCCGTCTGCTCCAAATCGTGCCAGAGCTCATTGAGCACCTGACGGAACGGCCCTTTATCGGCGGCATAGAAGGCCTCTAAGTATCGCAGATCCGTAAAGTAGTCGCGGGTAAGACGCGTATGTTCTTTAGCGATGACGAACGCCAAACAAAGCGCTCCCAGCGCCAATACAGGGCTGGTAAGCCAAGAAAACGGCGTACGGTACTCGAACCCGCCGTGCGATTTCACACGAATATCACCCAAGAAGCCGTAACGCGGCCGGCGGATCAGCGAACGTGCGGGATCTTCCAAAAGAAGCAAGGGTATAGCCAAGTAATTGTCCAACGCCTTCAGCAGGACGGTGGAAAGCGGCACCCGACTGAAATGGATGTGTCCGCCCGTGGGAAACGTACCGTCCGGTACGCTGCCTGCCAACCAAACCACCCCCGGCGGAATCATCATGTCGGCCCGTTGAATGGTACTTCTTAGGTTTTGAAATAAACGCACGGGGCTTAGGGCATACGCCGGGCGCAGTTCAGCGACGGGTTTGTGGAAGCGGCCGTTAGCCTGTGTAGGTTGCAGCTCACACCCAACCGGCCCCTGCACCGGCAGGTAATCGGAAGCAAACACACGCCCGCCGTCCTTATTGGCTAGAGAAAACTCGGGATCCGCCCCTATCGCCACGGTTAACCCCCGTGACTTGGCCTGAGCCATCACTGTCGCCACCGTACTCGCGTAACGCTTAAATCCACCGGCGAAGCGCATCGCCGTCGCCTCGGTCAACCTAGGCGCCGGATCTACTCCAATTACCACCTGGTTGCGGGTGCGCACCTCAATGCCGACATGTACGACGCCAAAGACCAGACCAGCGTGGTACACGGCGCGCATGGCCAGTTCCTTCAAGCGCCGCGCTTCGTTGCTGCGAATGCCGCTGGTGCTCTTGAGTGCGGCCATGTCGTCCTTGAAGAAGATCACCGACAGGTCGAATACGCCCACTTGATAGCGGTGGCTCAAGTTCTGCGAGTTCACCATCCAGGGCGGACCGTCGCCGTCTGGAACGTTAGATTGTGTGGGAATACCGGAAAGCGACATAATGCGGCGAAAGGCCTTGCGAGAATTAGCTATGGTGATACAAGCATTGCGATTGAGGCTGTAAGGCCAGATATCCTCGCCCTGGGCATTTCCCCAGCGCGCGACTAAATTCGGGTTGCCTGCCGGAGGAGTGCGTGTAAAGGTCCAGTCAGTTAGATAGCGGGAGAGCATGCTTTTAACGTTCTCGTCATCATATAACAGAAAGTGCGCCATACAACGTCTCCTCTACGAATCATCGTTACCATCTGGGATCCGCTGGACCACTTAACGGAAAGGAGGAGCGCTCTTGCGCTCTCCCGGCGGAGCTCATTCCTAGGATCTGAGTATGGTCTTCAGCACATCATATGGCAGCAGTGGTTCAGATGCCCCTCTCTTTGACGTGCTTCGTTTCCAAAGCGTTAAAGTAATGGGAGAACGCTGACGCTGTTCGGGAAATAAGGTATACTAATGTCAGGCTTTGGGTGAACCTTGTTTGCCTATTCTTGGGAGGTGAACAAGCCGGCTGATGCAGCTTGCCGGTCGGCTATTCTTTTATGGGCATTTTAGACCGCATATTCAGCGAGGCATTCTACGAAGCAATACGCATCGGGTTCCTCGGACTCGTCGTCACGTTCTTCGCCTTGTTTATCCTGCGCATCATCATCTCGATATTGGCTAAACCGCAAACCAAACAGCACGTCGATGCGTCTCAGACTATAAACACGAACGCAAACCAAAGCACCGATCAAGAAACACTCACGTCAGCGAGCAACAGCGACATTGCCGTCATTACATCTGTTCTCACTGCAATGGGTGTAGCAAATTCAGGAGGCCGGATTCGCATTGAGAAAATTTCAGGTTAGTGTCAATGGAACTAAATACGTAGTGGAGGTAGAAGAGCTAAGCGAAGCACAGAGCGTCACTCCTGCCGCAGCTACACCTGCTGCACCCCAACCAGTCGCAGCTTCCGCTCCGGAAGCTCCTACAGCGCCTGTTGCTCAGGGAGTCGCTGAAGGGGTTGAAATTAAAGCTCCTTTGCGCGGCCAAATCATGAGCGTCCTGGTTAAAGTCGGCGACAAAGTCGCTAAGAACCAGCTATTGTGCACTATTGAGGCGCTGAAGCTGGAAAACGAGATTTCGTCTCCTGTTGCAGGCACAGTCACAGGCGTATTTACCCATGTCGGACACGCAGCCAACACCGGGGATGTCCTCATGACCATCAAAGAAGACTAAACCTACGGTGCGTTACTAGAAAGGGGCTGCTTACATGACACAGAATCGGTTAAAGATAACCGAAACCATTTTGCGCGACGCTCATCAATCGCTACTGGCCACGCGTATGAGCACCAACGACATGTTGGAAGTTGCCGAAGGGCTGGATCAAGTAGGTTACCATTCGCTGGAAGTGTGGGGCGGCGCCACGTTCGATTCCGCCTTGCGCTTTTTAAACGAGTGTCCATGGGACAGACTGCGCCGCCTAAAGGTGCGGATTCGCAATACTCCCCTGCAGATGCTTTTAAGAGGGCAAAACCTGCTCGGCTATCGGCACTATCCGGACGATGTGGTCGATGCTTTCATCAAGTATGCCGTTCAGAACGGCATTACGGTCGTACGCATTTTCGACGCGCTCAACGACGTCCGAAATATGGAAACCTGCATCGCCTCTACCCTTAAGTACGGCGGTCATGCGCAGGGAGCCATTTGTTATACGCAAAGCCCGGTCCACAACGACGACTACTTTGTCGGCATCGCTAAAGAACTGGCGGCCAAAGGCGTCCATTCGTTGTGTATAAAGGATATGGCCGGGTTGATCGATCCGTACGGCGCCTACAACCTTGTTAAGCGGTTGAAGGCTGAGGTTGATCTGCCGGTCGTGCTGCACACTCACTATACCAGCGGCATGGGCTCCATGGCTTATCTAAAGGCGGCGGAAGCAGGCGTCGACGTTGTCGATACCGCCTTATCGGCATTGGCATTAGGCAGTTCTCAACCTGCCACCGAACCCATTGTAGCGGCCTTGCGCGGAACCGAGCGCGATACGGGCCTCGATTTGGACTTGCTCACCAATCTGAACCGCTACTTCTCAGATGTACGCGCCAAGTACAAGGACATCGCCGCATCAATGCAGGTGCAGACGGAAATCCTCAAGTATCAGGTGCCGGGCGGCATGCTTTCCAACTTGCGCTCGCAGCTGAAGCAGCAGGGGATGGAAGACAGGCTCCAGGAAGTGTTTGAGGAAGTGCCCCGCGTCCGCGCCGATTTGGGTTATCCGCCTTTGGTAACCCCGATGAGCCAAATCGTCGGCACGCAGGCGGTTCTCAACGTGGCTTCCGGATCGCGCTACTCCATCTGTTCAAAAGAGATCCGCGACTACGTGCGCGGCCTATACGGCAGGTCTCCGGTACCGATTGCCGACGACATCCGCAAGAAGATCATCGGCGATGAGGAAGTCATTACCTACCGTCCGGCCGATAAGTTGGAACCGCAACTTGAGGCGGCCAGAGAAGAGATTAAAGAATATGCTCGCCAAGAAGAAGACATCCTTAGTTATATACTCTTCCCGCAGGTTGCCAAGGAATTCTTCGTCAAGCGCGCAGCAACGGCGAAATAATGCGACACGCTAAGCGCCGGCATAATCCGCCGAGGAGGTAATACCCATGAAGAGAGATTTAAAAGCGGCATATGCGCTGATCGGGTTAGCCGTCTTGCTGGTGGTAGGCATGCTGGTATGGACCTTGGTGATCAATAACCGTGCCGCAGAAACGCCCCAACCGAGCGCTATGCCGAAAGACGAGGGGGCTGAAGTCAACATGGTGCAAGTGACTGCTCCAACTGAAGAGGAAATCGCCGCGGCAAAGTCTGCGGGTACCATCCCGGTCACCGTCGAGACTGCGCAGGGTACGATCGAACTGGAGCTGCGGGGGGATTTAATGCCCCTTACCGTAGCCAACTTCGTCAAACTGGCCAAAGCCGGTTTCTATGACGGATTGGTGTTCCACCGGGTGGAAGACTGGGTCATTCAGGGCGGCGACCCGCAAGGAACCGGTTATGGCGGCCCAGGATACGCCATTAAACTCGAAACGCATAAGGATCTACCGAATGTACGCGGGGCCGTCGCCATGGCGCGCAGCGCGAACCCGGACTCCGCCGGCTCGCAGTTTTACATCTTGCGTACGGACGCACCGCATTTGGACGGCGCCTATGCCGTGTTCGGCAATGTCGTCTCCGGTATGGATGTTGTCGATAAGATCAAAAGTAGAGATGCCATCAAGAAGGTTACCGTAGGCGAGTAGGCGCTCCTGCGGGAGTGGATTCCCGACGTAACAGCTGCACATATTTAGTACACCGCTATAAAGCTGCTTTCCGCATAGGGAAGCAGCTTCTTTTACATTGGGTTGCCATCTGCCGCGAATGCCCAGCTCAGCCAGAACATGCCGGTGCTCGGAGCAAGGCGTTCTGCCTTAGAGCAGCGAACTTACTACGCATAACTAACGTATAGCACAAGGGGTGTACCACATCATGATAAAGACGCACTCTATTCGTTGCACTTTACGCCGGCGGCTCGCCCTGGCCGGTATGATCCTCTCCTTGGTGATCGTGCTGGGGCCGGCGGCTGCAGCAGCACCTGCGACGCCACCGCGCAAGCCGTTCTATTTACAGGCCACCGTCGGGTCGGATTATCGTCTCGAACATCCCACTGCAAAATGGCGACACCTGGATAATGCCGAATTGAGCATTGGTCATCGGTTCGGTAACTGGTTCGAGACCCAAGTAACCGGCGCGATCCGCACGGATGCCGCCGTTGGTTTGCGTCTCGGTTCACGCTTACGTCTGCTACGACTAGGCCCGCTCAGTTTGGGGTTCAGAGCGCATGGCAACCTCGGCACTACCCTACATGATTTTAGCCGGAAGCGCTTGACTCTTACAGCCGGTCCGGATGGTCGCCTCCAGTTGGGTACGCGTCATGTCTCCCTCTGGGCATTGGCCGGTTTCCAAACAGAATTGCACAAGCGCATTGACGAAACGGCTGAGCCGATAGCTGAACTTGGGGCTGCGATTCAGCCTAACGGCGGTCTCAGCGGCGTTGTAGCCAATGTAACCTATACCATCACCGAGAACCCTATGGCGCCTGATCAGTTGGAGGGTGCTTGGGCCGGGCAGGTAGGGTATCGTAAGGCGTTTTAGCGCCGGCGGACGATAAGGCTCTGCTGTGTTTTAACACGTTATGCCAAGTACAAAGTTGGGGCTGTAGCAAGCATACTGCTTACAGCCCTTATTCTATGCAGTCTGGGATTTGCCGACGCTTCCGAGCACCCCACCTGCGTATGCCTTACCCTACGCCCGTGCGGATACACGAGATGCCCATAACTTATTCACGCGTAGTTGCGCTTGTTCCAAGCGTACTTACCATTATTAATGATGCAATGCATATAAGCAGGAGTTTTCCCTCTACTTAGCGAAGCAGCGAATATACTAATTTAAAAAATGCTACTCATCCCGAACGCTTCGCATCTGATACTTAAACCTCATAGATCCGATAAAGTCACCTCATGCCTGTATACTTTCCCGGAATAACGCGCTACAGATTTACCGCTTGAATGAAATAGGAGCTGTGGTAGCTCCTATTTCATTCGACGCGCCGGGAGGTTGGGGCGTCATCGGCCATTCTGTAAACAACAAGAGCAGGCAGCAATACCGTCATCATTTAGTCGCCCGGCACTCCTGCCGATTCCGGCGTTCTCCGCTTATCCGCCTTGCTGTCCGGCACTTCCTGCCCGGTACGCTATTTCGCCCCGCACGACAGTCATCTGCACATTGATCTTCTCGTCTATTACAACCAAATCCGCGTCTTTGCCGGGTTCTATACTCCCTTTACGGCCGGCGACGCCGCAGATGCGCGCCGGCGTGAGAGTAGCCATCTCAATGGCTTCCACCAGCGTTACGTGCGGGAGTTCGGCCACGTTGGCCACATTGTGGTTCATAGGCCAGACGCTGCCGGCCAACGTATGGTCGACTGCCGTTTCGTAGCCTTTATGGCGGACAATGCCTCCTATTTTGACGTGCGTGCCATAATCGCCGTCGGGCAGACCTTGGTAGCGTGAGCTGTCGGTAATCAGCGCCACGCTTTGCGGCCCTTTGCAGCGGATGAGCACGCTCATCGCCACCGGGTGTACGTGATGGCCGTCGGCTATCAGTTCGGCCGTCACTTGGTCGCAGGTGAGCACGCCGCCTACCGTGCCCGGTTGTCGGTGATGCATGCCGGTCATCACGTTGTAGGCGTGCGTTACATGCTGAGCGCCGGCGGCTACCGCCCGCATGAACTCCGCATAGCCCGACTTGGTATGCGCAACGGAGGGAACGATGCCCAAATCGCGCATGGCGGCGATCACGGCATAAGCATTCTCCAACTCAGGCGCCATGCTCATCAGGCGGATGGCCCCCTTGGCCGCCGAGAAGTACTCCAACAGTGCGGCCTCGCTAGGAACCGGCGTGGAGATGTCGCCCTCATGTGGCAGCTGTTTGGGCGCTAGGTAAGGCCCTTCCATATTCAAACCCAAAACCTCGGCGCCGTCTTCCTGCCGACTCATCGCTTCCACCACGGCGGGAATGTCTGCGGGTTGCAGCAGTGTGGGCAACCAAGCCGTCGTTCCCTGAGCCGGCAGGTAACGCGCTATGGCGAGTGTAGCCTCCGTACCGTCGTCGACTCGATGCCCCATCGCCCCATGGATGTGGATATCGATAAAACCGGGAGCGATGATATGCTCACCGACGTCGATCACCTCAACACCTGCCGGAATCTCAACTTGATCAGGCGTACCTACCGCTTTGATCGTTTGATTCTCTACCAGAATAATTCCGGGTTTCCATTCCGCACGCGGTGCATAAATACGCGCCGCCTTAATAGCCCACAGTGAGTTAGACACAGCCCAAATCCCCCAGTAAATGTCTTCAACATGGCATTCCAGAGTTGAGCTTCGCTTAGGAACGTCATATTCCCTTCTTCACGCCTCACCGCTTCCACGTAATATCGCCGTACAGCCGCAGAAAACCCTTCCCGTTTTCTCCGCACCAGGTGGGATTTCGCACCTTACAAGGCGAAAACATATCCAAAAGCTCCGGCTGCCTTTATCACAGCGTCAAACTACCGGACAAGGAGGAGCGCCATGAATTTTGTGATCTTTATGCCCGACGAGATGCGAGCGGAGAGCATCGGCTGCTACGGCCATCCGCTCATTAGCACCCCCAATATCGATCGTCTGGCGGCGGAAGGGGTACGTTTCGACCAGTGCCATGTGCAACATACGGTGTGCGGCCCCAGCCGTTGCAGCATGATGACGGGTTGGTACCCGCATGTTAATGGGCATCGCACGTTATGGCACCTACTGCGGCCCCATGAGCCCCATCTGTTTAAATACCTGCATGCAGCCGGTTACAACATCCGGTGGTGCGGCAAGAGCGATCTGCTTTCCGAAGAGGAAAAAGCCGCCGTAGTGACTCCCACGCGCAGACCTGGGAATCGTAAGCCCGGCAAACCGCTCTATAACTACCCCGATCCTGAGTACTACGCTTTCTTGCGCGGTCCGTTCCCAGGTGAGTCGGAAGATCACCACGACTATGCCGACGTGCAAGCCGGCATCGAGTTCCTACAGAGTAACCCGCAAGAGCCGTTCTGTCTTTACTTGCCTCTTTCATCGCCCCACCCACCCTATAGCGCCCCGCAGCCATGGCACGATATGTACGACCGCCATGCATTGCCTGCTCTGCGACCGGCGAACCTGCCGGGTAAGCCGAAGCACCATGCGCTGATTCGACACAGCAGACAGCTTGATCATCTGGATGAGGCGATGTTCAAAGAGATCAACGCGGTCTATCTCGGCATGATCTCATATATGGATTTCCTCTTGGGGCGGGTGTTAACAGCGCTCGATGAAACCGGTCTGGCGAAGAACACTACCGTCATCTTCTGTTCCGATCACGGCGATTGGGCGGGCGATTGGGGCCTGGTGGAGAAGTGGCCCAGCGCTCTGGACGACACGCTGACGCGTATACCTCTGATCATCCGCACTCCGGGGGGAACGTCGGGACATGTGGTAAGGGAGCAGGTGGAACTGTTCGATGTCATGGCCACCTGTATGGAGCTGGCCGGCCTCTCATGCAGTCATACCCATTTCGCCCGCTCACTCGTACCCCAGCTGCAGGGCGCTCCCGGTGATCCGGAGCGCGCGGTGTTCGCCGAAGGCGGCTACGATCCACACGAGCCGCATTGCTTTGAAGGGCGCGTAATCGGCGACCAAGCGGGCAGAGGGCCGGAACACATCTATTATCCCAAAGGGCGACTACAACAAAGCGAACCCTCCAGCGTCAGCCGCACGGTGATGATTCGCACGCTAAATTACAAGCTCATCTACCGCACTGCCGACGTCTGCGAGCTGTACCACTTGGCTGAGGATCCACAAGAGCTGCGCAATGTGTATGAGGAGCCGGCATATGAGGATGTGCGACGTAGGTTGGAGTCGCAGCTGTTAGCCTGGTACCTGCACACCTCCGACGTAGTACCTTGGGATGAAGATAAACGGAATTAGACGGCGGCACGTAAAAAGACCGCGGTCATTTCATCGCGGTCTTTCTCTGTCGTAAAGTAAGAGATATGCTACGGCTGGGGATTCTGCAGCGACTGTTGCAACGCCTGTTCGTACAAGTCGTTGTACTTGCGAATCACTTCCCAAGTGATGTCCACCAAGTTGGCGTAGTAGTAGGTGACGGCGGCGTCTATAATCAGATGGTAGCCGTCTTCTTCAGCGATGAGGGCCAGTACCTTCCCGATATCTTCCAGCAGGATCCTCCGGTACTCCTCCGTAAGATTATCTACGTCCTGCTGCGCTTTGGTCGCGGCCTCCTGCAGTTCGGCCTCCAATCGGGCGATCTCCGCCGATCTGGCGTTCTCTTCGTCCTCGCCGACCTCTTCCAGACTCTGCCGCAAATCGTCGATCACCTGTTGCTTGGCCGTCAATTCAGCCCGGAGGTTTTCCACATAACGCGCCAGGTTGTTGTTCAACGCCTTACCGGCATCCGCTTGCGTAATGACCGTATTTATGTCCACTACTGCAATTTTCAGCTGCGCCGCGCCTGCGCCGGATGCTATGATTGCCAAGAAAACCAGTACCATGAAACCTACGCGGGCTGCTAATTTCGTCATTGTCCTGCTCCTTTCCTTAACTGCGGAAATACATGCGTTAGAACGCCCACTGGAGCGCCGCGTGCAACTCCTTGCCCGAACCGGACCAACCATAGGCCGCCTTAAAGCTAAGTCCGGAAAACAGCTGCAGCGACAGCCCGGCGCCATACCCCGTAATGCTCTGCGTATCGTCCTGCGTCGCCTCTACCTCCGTGACCTCTTCGGCGGGAAATAAACGTCCGTGATCGGCAAAAACGCTTACCGTCAAGCGCTCGCTGATGGGCGCCGCCAATTCGAGCCCCACATAGTACCCGCCATCACCACTCAACTTCCCTTCCGCATGGCCTCGCACCGTTTCCGCACCGCCCATGCCGAGCTTTTCCGTCGATGGCAGCTCGCCATTACCGCCTTGTACGGCGCCGCGCCAGTTGAGCATCAGTCTGCCCGGCAAAACGGCCTGTCCATTTATGGCGCATTGCCACTTTTGAAACGTATCGCCCTCCTCTGTTTCTTCGTCCGCTTCTTCTTCCGTAACGTCCTCCGCTGCAGCGGCCAAACGGATATCGCCCACCAGGTATGCGCACCGGCAGGAGCCTGTCGAGCCGGCCGTTTGCCACTGCAGGTCCACTCCCGCCGCAGCCGTACGTACCACAAAGCCCGTGAGACTGACGCCGGAGTAGGCGGTGCCGGAGTATTTACGATGCAACTCCAACGGACTGGAAACGATCACGCTGTTGGTCACCAACCAGGGGTAGCTGAACGTCAAGCGTGCATCGGAAGAACGGCTGGTGATCTCCAGATCGGCGAATTCCGGCGTCAGCACCTCCGCCTTAGAGGCGTCGTACCCCAAGCTGAGATTGGCACCGCGCGTGCCTAGCGGTATTTGATACGCCGCCGAACCGGCCAGCAACCCCTTCGCCCATATGCCCGACAGCGTCAGCGGGTCGCCGCGCCGCAACAGATGCTGCCGTACATAGGTGACGGCTACGCGGTATTCCCCTGTTTCAGCACGACCGGCGTTGTCGATGCTGATCACCCGCTGGTCGGGCGCCGGATTCACCAGCACAAAGAAGTCGGTCGTACCGAACGCCGTGCCTGGTTGCAGCTGTATCTGCACCTGATCGGCATGCATACGGTTAAAGTAACCTACATCCTGCGCAATGCGGTCGAGCCGCACCAACTCGCCGGGTTGCAGGCGAATACGCCGAACGTAGAACGAGGCCGCCGCGGTTTTGTTGCCGACCACCTCCACGTTCCCCACCTTGCCCTCCACCAAGCGAATGCGCACGACGCCCTGTTCCACCGTCTGTGCGGGCAAAACGGCTCTGGCCGTGAGAAACCCTTTCTGCTCGTACAACAGATTGAGCTGAGCCACAACCTCATGGAGTTGGGCTACCGTGAGCTCTCGGCCCACATAGGGCGAGGTAACGGCGGCGATTTCCGCCTCCGTGAGGATCTCCGATGCATCGGTGACGATTGCGGCCACATAGATAGTGGGATCCGCCGCCAAAGAGACGCCGTTTAAGCTCAATACCAGTAGAATCAGCATACCGATGCGCCAGGGCGTCGTGCGCATGGCCTCCACTCCTTACTCACCATGTACTACGTTCAGCCGCCCTGCAGCAAAGGCGGTGCTCCAATGAAGCTAAAGTAGATTTTCGGAGCACCTGCCGCCTCGGCGTCTTCCTCATCCTCTTCTTCCTCCGCGTCGTCCTCCTCGGCCTCCAGGTCCATGTTCACCAAACCGCCGATGACGACCACGCCGGAGTCCGTGCGCCACGCCAAGACGCCGACATAACCGCCGAACAGGGGCTGCAACCACAACTCCAGCCGCGGCACGGCACCTTCTTGTCCGTTCACGGTGAAACCCGCACCGATGAAGGTTGCCTCCGCAGTGGTTAAGATGTCGGTGGTTTGGCCTATGATCAGGTCAAACGGCGAGGAGCCGCCCAAGAGGACCACATCTGAGGAGCCGCCGCCCGTGCCCGAACCGTCGACGCTCACGCGGACCGTCTGCGTGTTGATTTGCCCCCTGTCGGTGATGAGCGCATTCACTAGTTGCAACTGCGGCGTGTTCACATTGATGCTCACCTGTTCGCCGGCCAAATCGTTGAATACGATACCAGCGCTGGAACCGCCGCTGAAGATCAGCTGTTCAATCAGGCCTTGGCTGCCGCCGCCCAGGCTCACCTGCAGCGGATCGCCGCCGGTGTGCGTCAGGTCCGTCACCTCGATAAAGTCGGCGTTTAGTTGTAAATTGCCGGATACGGCGGCCTGGCCGATGCTCAGCGTCCCGCCTGCGGTAGGCAACACCACGATGAGGTCGACGGCGTACACGCCCCACAGCTCGTCCTCCGCCGAGCTTACCAGGGACTTAATCGTCTTTTTACCGATGGTCGCATGGCCGTTCTGCACGTTGAGGCTCACCTTGCCGATTTGGCTGCGCACGTAATCCGAGACCATGCTTTTACCGCGCACTTCCAAGAAGATGTGCGAGTAGGCGTCCACGTTTAGAGCGAGATGATCTCCTACCACGATGGGGTTGCCGGGTGCGCCTATGCCGCCGGTAACCGCCTGTAGCTCGATGACCCGGCCGTTGATGATGTGGTCGGCCGCCTCGGCCGTGATGGAGTTCCAGGCCGCAAGGCAGATGTTGCCGAGGGCGTTGATTGCGCCGGCCAGGGCGATTTCTTTACCGGCCAGCTGCAGGTTGTCGCCGATGTGCAGATCGCCGAGCAAGAACCCATCGTCTTCCGGTGCGATAATGTGGGCCGAGCCGCCGATCACAGCGGACAACTCCTCCGTAGCCCGCACGATCAACGGATTCTGACCACCGACGTCGCCCTGCGCCTGCAGCGTCACCCAGGCGCCCGAAACGACGCCGCCGTGAATACCGCCCTCAGGTGCCTGCAACACCAAGTATTTACCGCCGCTTGCCACTTCGTTCACCAGCATGTCGCCGCCCAAACGGGTGAGGTAGATGTCCATTTCGGCGGATGCGGTCACGCCGGCATTGCCGAGGCTGTTGTAGGTTAAAGGTTGGTTCTCGATACCGATACCTTCAGCTGCCGACAACGTGAGTGCACCCAGAAGGCCTGACGTAATATGCGGTCCTGTCGCATCGGCTACACCAATGATAGCCCCGGCTGCGGAAAGGTTTACATCGCCCAGGGTGGCCGCAATGCGTTCTACCACTAGGTCTCCCGTCATCGCATACAGGTTCACGACGGTACCCGAAGCCGCCACCGTTACCGCCTGACTGCCGGACCCCGCTACGCGCAAGGAGCCAAGCGTGCCGCCGATGCGGTCGGCATCCGCTTGCAGGGTGATGCGCTGCGCCTGAATGTGCGGGCCGACAACAGGTCCGCCGGTGATGGCCTCCGCAGCATGCAACACGGCTTGGCCGTTTGCCGCATTTACCACGCCGAGGCTGATGGCGCCCACTGTGGCGGTGAGGTAGACGCTGCCCAGCGTGGATAGCGCCTCGCTTACCTGCAGGCGGCCGTTCACGGCGGTGACGGCGATGTCGCCGGCAGCTTTGGCAACTAGCACGTTCTGACTGGTCTGTGCCGCAAGATGCAGCTCCAAGGGGTTCTCTGCGGTACCAACAGTGCCGCCGGCCAGCAGCGTAATGCCGTGGCCGCTGATGCCGCTCTCCTCGGAGGAGTCGCCGTCCAAGATGGAGCCACCGGCCGAGAACGTCACCCTGCCGCCCGTGGAGACCACATGACGATCGAGAAGTTCAGGAATCGGCGGTAAATCGATCGGTGGAATCACGGGCGGTACCCACAACGGCGTAAGCAACGTTCCCGACAACACGATGATGTTCCCGCCGCTCGTGAGCGTGATATCCTCTCCCGCCTCAATTTGCCCCGTGATGATGTCGAGGGTGGGGCTGGCGATGTTGATGCGACCGCCCGCGTGTGCCGTAAGTGTACCTGCAGCATCCATACCGATCTTCAGCGCCGTGTCCGCATCGGTGCCGCCGATGTGCGTTTCCGCCTCCAGCCACAGCGAGCGCGCCCGGATGTTCAAATCGCTGCGGGAGAAATACCCTGTCCCTACATAACCGTAGATGCCGCCTGAAGTCGTCAATTGCACCACACCGGGACTGTAGACGGTATCCACGTACAGATCGCCTGTCGCCGCAATATAGACGCCGCCCGCAGCCCGGGCCGTCAACGATTCCGTACCCGATGCGAGCCGCAGCGGCTCGGCGGCGGTGCCGATCCGCCCCTGTGCCGCCTCCAGTACGACGTTGGTGCCCCTCACAAAGGCGTTGTAGATGGAACCGGCGGTCTTGATGCGTACCGCACCCTGGGCAGATGCAAAATCCAGGTTGATGTCGCCTTCCGAAGCCAGGTAGATGTCTCCGGTGTAGGAACGGGCAATAACACTGCCGGTCGCCTGGATGTCTATGCTCTCTCGCACGGTAACCGTCATCGTGTTGAAGCCGAAGGTCACGTCGTCGCGCTCAGCCGCCAGGTATTGCAGCTGTTGTTCCGGCGTGAGGGAGTACCAGCTCCATGCCGGCGGTTTGCCCACCTGCTGGAAAGCGGGGACGGAGAACGACGTTTTACTGCCGATGGAACCGGCAATCCACAAGGAGATGTTGCGCCCGATGATGTTGGGCTCCTCTATCCAAATCCGCGTATCGGTGACTTCCTTCAGCGAGCCGATGACGTTGGTCAGCTGCGCCTGCGTCCAGGCATGCCCGTTGATGAGGGAATCCCATTCGCTGTACACCGTCGGATCGTAAAGGCGCGGATCGTAGACCGTCTGACCGTTGATCATCGGCCGCTCCACCACATAACTCCAATGGGGGTTGAACGTGTCGCCGTAGGCGCCGTAGGTTTGGTGCAACTGATGGTACGCCGCAGTCATCTCGGCTTCCCGCTTGGCCACTTGCTCCGCCGTCCAGCCCAGTTCATTCATGTAGTAGGAGACTTCATCGGCGGTCAACTTAATGACGGCGCCGGGATAATAATGATCGGCCGGCAGCGGCTTGCCCTCGGGGGCGACTTGGCGCATGCGGTACTGCCAGTATATTAGATACTCACTCTGCTTGGTCTGTTCGTACGCCCGTACTGTGCGTTCGGCGTTTTCCGCCGCCCGCTCGCCCATGAGCTCCATCTCTTCCCACAATAGGCTCAACAAGCCCTGCTCGGCCCGGATATCCTTAATCTGATTCCGGTTGTTGTCGATGAGGTCGCCGTCGTTGGTAACCAACTGGACGTCGCCCGAGTGGGAGACCACCTGGTTGATGTACAGATCGCCGGCTCGCTCCGCGAGGTAGATGCCGTTCTCCGCCGTAGCCGTGAGATCGCCGTGCTCGTTGCCGGCTGTATCGATGGTGAAGAAGAGGTCCTCGTCGGCGATGGCGCCGTGCAGGCTGACCAAGTTGATTTTGGTCCCGTAGAGGAGAGAGTCCTCATTCACCGGCCGAATGGAGCCGTCTACCGTGAGATACAAATCGCCGTGCACGGCCAAAACTTGGTGCGCCGTCATGTCGCCCTGGAGCACTTGTAGGTAAAGATCGCCCGCGTTGGTGGAGGCGTTGACTTCACCGCTCACCTGGTTGATCAGCACCGGTTGCGACTCCTGCCCGAGCCCTGTGTTCGCCCACATGGTGATATCGTGGGCGATGATCTGCGCCCGTTCGCTGTCGCCCATGCGCACGGTGCCGTAAGCGGAGGTGATATTCGTATAACCATCCGTATTGCTGATCGTGCCGTTGATGACGATGTCGCCTCTGGATTGGATCCACAGCTCGCCTTCATCGTTGCCGATGAACTCGATAGCGATGGGGTGCGAGGCCTTAATGTTATGGTTGTGGATCCGCATTATCGACGCGGTGCGTTCGGTAAGCATCTGCTCGCGTTCGTAATAGGTGAAGCCCAAGAAGCTCTTGGATTCGACCAGGCTCCAATCGTTCCATTGGTTTTCCCATGCCGAGAAATCGGTGTAATAGTGGGTGCCGGAGTACCAATAGGTGGAGTCGCGACCAGGTATTACCCGTACGACCCCGCCCTCTTGGAACACGGTCGGTTCTAGAATGTACTCCTGGGTGATGTCGGTCATATATACGTCGTAGTCTTCGAAGATGTGGAGCCAAGTCTCCCGTTCCCAGTACGTGCTCTCGGTGACCCGCATACTCTCAACGACCGTCCAGGAGTAGTACTGGTTGGGCAGTGGTTGATACGACCCGGTACGACCCAGCTTCACAGCCGTCGGTGGGGACGTACGAGTTGATCACCGCAATCTGCGCCTGCGTGTTGTCGCTGGTGCGAATCTCCGAGAACCCAGCCCCTTTCAGGAAGCTGCGGACGTTGATCTGGGCGTTTTGGGTGACGGGCACACGGTTGAAGTACAGCTGTCCGCCCGCATTATCGGGGATGATCAGCTGGTTCGTTCTTAGGAAGTAAGGGCTCTTGTTCTCAATCTTGATGGTGGTGTCGCCGGCGGCGTGCATTTGCCCCGTACCGACCAGGCTGTCGGCCGTCACATAGATATTGCCCGCCCGAGCGATTATCGGGGCGGTGATGTTGATGACCGTCACTTCCGACCGATCGCCCAATTGGCTCAGTTGGAACTCCAACTCGGCTTTTTCGGCGCCATAGCGCGCCATCAATTGCTGCGCGTCGGGCCCGCCGAGCACTTCCAGCTCGTTCAACCGTTGATCAATAGTTATTATGCGGGAGTTCAGTATGGCGATGAGATCGTTGATCGTCGCGATCTCCTGGGCGTCCCTAACCGGATCGAGGTTGGCCCGCTGTACGATAAGTTGGTTGATCTTGGTCTGTTTATCCGCCCGCTCGACCTCCAGCGCGCTCTTTTCCGCCTCGAACAGCTCCGTCTCGTAGCCGGCCAAGGCGGCGTTCAAATCTTCCAGCGCCTGTATACGTTCCATAATGGCGGCACGCAGATCTTCCACCGTTACGGCGATTTCGATACCCTCGCTAGTACTGGTGCCGTCGGTCTGAATACCGTAGTCGATCGTGCCGTCTTCACCAATATATAGGTAACGCTTATTCTCCACGCCGACCTGGATGAGACCGTCCACCCGTACCGTAGCGACGCTTTCGTCTCTTGCGGAATAGAACTCGATTTTCAGCGAGACGTCGTCGCCGTCGCCCAAGGCGTCTTCCAACACCTGACCGATTTCTTCCAGGAACTGCCGGTAGTGGTCGGTGCCTACGCCGTAGCCATATACCGTGCGGTTGCCCTTATATGCTGCCAGATAAGCGTCGCCCACCGACTGCAACACGGCGCCGGGTTGGATGTTTACCTCAGCCGATTGGCTGAAATAGGCCCGCGCTTCGGGATCGGTTTCAATGGGGAAGGCCGTCTTGTTCCACAAATCGGTGTTGGCCGTAATGTAGTAGTCACCTATAACGCCCTGCGAATTGCCGCCGGCCCGCAGATAGAGCTGACCGGCGCTGAACAACACGGCGCCTGCGGCGATATCGACGTTGTTTACCACCACGGCGTTCGAGCGCGCTTCGCCTTCAGCTGCCGAAGCCCCGCCGTAGGTGCGGGCGTTGGCCCGGGTTTGGATATCGACGTTGCTGCCGGCTGCGATATTGATGTCGCCCACACTGCTGAGCTTGGCGTTTTCACCGATGCGCACGGCGCTCACATGATCGACATTGTGGATCAGCGACTCCGCCTTGGCGATGGCGATGCCACCGCCCGCGTCGAGACGGACGCGATCGTAGGCGCGTACCAAGTTGGCCGCCTCCAGCAGCAAGACGCCGGGTTGCAGGCGGTCGCCGTACACCTCAAGGTGCGCTTGTTCACCAATCTGTATGATCGCCGAGTTGGCGATGTCCGTCCGACTTACTGCCGCGGAGCCGTCGAGCAGTCCGCCCGATCCGCTGCGCACCTGATAACCGCTCAGCCACTCTTTGTGGATCTCATTCATCGCCCTTACGGCGATACTGCGTGCCAGAATGCGCCCGCCTGCCATCACTTCGGCCTGCACATGCCGCTCCACGTTGTTGTTGGCGGCAGCCCCGCTCGCCCCCGCTAAAGCGGCGTTGACGGGATCGGTTGCGGCATTGAAACGGGTGACGTGATTGGCGTCCATTACGAAAGAGACGACATCGATGTAGTTACTCGCGGTGGATGCGCCGACATACGCCAGCGTTTGCCCGGTGCCGGCGGTACGCGCCGTAGCGGCCGTCCCCGCCAACACGCCGCCCGTACCCGCCGTCGCCTGGGCGTAGTTGTTGTCGTCACCTGCGGCGATAATGCTGAGCCTACCGCCGCGCACGCTCGCGCCCGCACCTAAGTATGCCGTAATGTTGGTATCGGACGTCGCCTCCGTACGATTCGCCCCCAGGTTTAGTCAGAGCGGTGATCGCCAGGTTATCAGCGGTGATGTTGTTGTACATACCCAAGTTTGCCCGCACTAAGGGGCGAATACGAGCCACGGCCGAGGAAACGCCCACCGTCGCGCCGCCGGCGATCGCGCCCAAGGCGTCGGCGGTCGCCTGCGCCTGGTGCTCCGCTGTTATATCGAAGTCGCCGTCGATGATCGCATTCATGCTGTTACCGGTGTAGGCAATCGTATCCGTTGCGGCAACGGCGGTTGCTATTGAACCTGAACCGGCTGCGATGCCGCCGGCACCCGATTTGGTGAGAGCCTCCGTATGATCCTGCGTTTTCGCCTCAATACCGAATGCACCTGCTTGCACCTGCACGGCGTCCACATACGCCGTCGTCCTACCGGAGGTGAGCGCATCGGCAAACACGGCGCCCACGCCGAGGCCCGTCGAGTATGCCTGTCCATCGGCTTCCGCATATGCCTTATTGCCTGAAGCGGCTTGTACGGTCAACACCTCGCCCGCCTTTAGTACAGCCCCCGTATCGGCGACATACGCCTCTACAATGGCCGATGCATCGGCATCGGCGTCAGCGCCCGTACCACCTGCCGCCAGACTCACTGTCGCCGCGGCGCTTTTCGCATATGCCTGGAGGTAGTCTAAGAATCTTCCGGCAGCATCGGTATTGTGCCGAGCGGCGATGGTCATGTCTTTGCCGGCGCTGATCGTCGTCCCGTAGCCGACGAAGGCTTCGACTCTCGGTTGCAGGATCGCCTCGGAAAAGGCGAGACCGGCGCTCAACCCGGCGATATTCAAGCCGCGGGAAATCGCCCTGGCTCCGGCGTACGATACGGCGGCGACGTCGACATTGTCTCGGGTTTGGACGTCGGCGTCACCGGCGACATACGCGCTGATGCGCGGCGCCACTAAGGTGACGGCGTCGCTGCCGGAACCGGCGATGAGCGGACTGGCTGCAGCGCTGTCGGTGACGACCTCAGCGCTCACATCCTTGCCCGAGGCGACCTGCAACTGCGCCCGGATGAACAGGTTGTCGACGGTCGACCCTTCTAGGCGCGCCACTTGGACCCCTTTATCCAAACCGGCTTCCACAACGCCGACCACATTGGCTCTACCTACTGCGGCGCCTACAGCCGCCGCACCTGTTCCGGCGCCTCCGGCGTACGCAGCCAGGTACGGCGTATGACTCGCCTGAATCATCACCGTATCGGCTTCCCAAATGGCGGCGTCGCTGCGTACCATGGCCGAGGTGGATCTGGCATCGGTCAGCTCGACCCAGACGGCGCCCAAACCCAAGAAAGCGCCCACACTCGGCGCATAGGCGTCCGCCGTGCGTGCGCTGTAGGAACCGGCCGACACGATAAGATCGCCGCCGGCTGTAATCTCAGCGTTAGAGGCGATGGCGGCGGCGGTTTCGCCGCTATCTTCGACCCACGCCACCGTGCCGTTTACGGCGCCCATCGACGTACCGGCGTTCACAGCCAACATGTCCGTCGTGTTGATGGTATCGGCCGCTACCTGTACATCGCCCAAGCTGATAATCTGCGCACCGACGCCGATATCCGCATAGGAGCCGCCGGTATCGGTTAAGCCCACTACCGCGCCGCCCAAGCTGCCGAAGAAGCCTAGGGTACCGGTTATTACCTTCAGCTTTTGTGTTTGCGTCAAGCGAGAGTCCACACAGAAAGCGTCCGTCGCACGGATCACCGCATCGGTATCGACGTACGCAACAGTGGTGTTGTGCAACGTATTGATGCCTACCGCAGCCCCGGCCGTGACCGCGCCGGTGGACGCTCCGACGACCAGTTGGTTATAGCGTACGTCTTCATAGGCGGCCACGACGACTTCTCGGCCGACGGCTTGTCCGCTCAGCCCGGCGATGGTACCGGTCGGTGCAGCGGATGCGACGCCGGCTTTCGCGTCCGACCTTTCCTGCACGTCGTCTCCCACCAAACCGGAGCCGGCCAAGCTCTGCAATACCATCAGTACCATGTCGCGGACGGCGATGATCGCATCCACCGGTCCTTCCAAGTAGCCGCCGAGCAGGAAGTCGACCACGTTGACAAAACCCAGATCGGCAAAGCTGCTGCCGATATCTTCAGGTGCTTCGCCGCTCCGTGCCGCGGCCTTTGCTTCGCCGGCTGCGAAGAGGTGGTGATCGATGAATCCTTCAATGCTGCCGTCTTCAAATGTCAACGCCTCGCCCACGCGTCCGGCGGGCGTCTCCGCCGTCCAATCGAGGTCGGCGCCGATGGTCCAGACCGCTACGCCGCCGGTGGTACCCGCCATGCCGCCCGCATGACCAAGGGAGTAGTTGGAGAGATCTTTGGCCGACCCCGCGACGACGCTGATGGCGTCGCGGGCCTACAGCGCCGTATCCCATCCGGTATAAGCTGTAACGGCGTTCTTAATGATACCGATATCGACCGCACCCGATACGCCCACAAACGCGCCGCCGACGCTGCCGGTAATCGATTTCGCCTGCACGTTGTTCACTGCTGCGATATGGACGCTTTGCGCACTGCCCGCCGCACTCAGGTCGGCGTTGATGTCGGCCGCGTCGTCTACATACGCCGTTGTACGGGAATTGATAATATTCACCGTCACCGCACCGGCTACGCCCGCCCAAATACCGGCACCGCCGCTTGCCGTGACGTTGAACACGTCTTCTCTACTGCTCGCTTGGACCAATAAGCCTTTGACGCCGTGCGCAACCCACTGCCCGTCCGCCGTTTTTTCGCTGGTATACGCCTGCAGATAACCGCCGTTCACCCCGCGGGCCTCCACTACCGCTCGCTCGCCGACAAAGGCCGACGTCTCTTTTTCAATCACCGTGACGTCGAGCGCTTGACCGACGCCGGCACCGCCGCTGGAATGGAGAGGATATCTTCGTGTGCATAAGCCTCTACGGCGATGTCGCCTGCCGCGTTGACCATGGACCAGGCGCCGATAAACGCCTCCGTATTGTTACG
>DUQB01000077.1 GCA_012838035.1 Bacillota bacterium
TCGGAAGCAGGCGCAGCGGCAGGTCGAACCCGCAGCGTTGTTCGACCTGGCTCGGCATGCTATAATACACTCGATCTGCGGGAAAAACGGCAGGCGAGCATTTTCCGCTCAAACTGTTTGCAAATATGACAACATAGTACACTACACCTGGCTTCCACTCTAGAGGGGACCCCGGCTGGGACTCACCGCCCAGGTGCGTCCATACCATATGAATGGTAGGCAGGATACGGGGAAGGAGATATGCATGTTCGGTTTCTTACGCAAAATGCTGGACACCAATGCGAAAGAAATAAAGCGACTAACTGAAAAAGTGGCGCAGATAAATGCGCTTGAATCTCAAATCCATGCCTTGACGGATGATCAGCTGCGGGCGAAGAAGGAAGAGTTCCAAGCCAGACTGGCAAACGGCGAAACGTTGGACGATCTCTTGGTAGAGGCGTTCGCCGTGGTACGTGAAGCGGCTATACGCACCTTGGGGCAGCGACACTACGATGTACAGCTTATGGGCGGCATTATTCTACACGAAGGACGCATTGCCGAAATGAAGACAGGTGAAGGTAAGACCTTGGTGGCCACCTTGCCTGTCTATTTGAACGCACTGGAAGGTAAAGGCGTCCATGTCGTAACCGTCAACGACTACTTGGCCAAGCGCGACGCCGAATGGATGGGACGCGTTTATAGGTTTCTCGGCCTTTCCGTAGGCTGCATTGTGCATAACTTGGATTTTGCCCAAAGGCGCGCCGCTTACGCTTGCGATATCACCTATGGCACCAACAACGAGTTCGGTTTCGACTACCTGCGCGACAACATGGTGGCGCACATCACTCAAGTGGTTCAACGCGATCTGCATTACGCCATTATTGACGAGGTAGACAACATCCTCATCGATGAAGCCCGCACGCCGCTAATTATTTCCGGCCAAGCCGAGGAGTCTACCGAGCATTACTACCGCTTTGCACAATTGGTGCCCAGACTCAAACGCGAGGAAGACTACACGGTCGACGAGAAGACCAAACAGGTAGCCATCACCGAAGAAGGCGTAGAGAAGTTGGAGCAGTGGTTGGGCGTCAATATGTTCGATGAAGCCCACTTCGTTTTGACCCACTACATGCAGCAGGCGTTACGGGCGCACTCGTTATATCAACGCGACCGCGACTATGTGGTTAAAGACGGCAAAGTCGTCATTGTAGACGAATTCACCGGCCGCTTGATGGAAGGCCGCCGTTACAGCGACGGTCTGCATCAAGCCATTGAGGCGAAAGAAGGCGTACGCATCGAACGTGAGTCGCAGACTTTAGCTGCGATTACGTTTCAGAACTACTTCCGCATGTATAACAAGCTGGCGGGTATGACGGGTACGGCTGAAACGGAAGAGGAAGAATTCCGCAAAATCTATCATATGGATGTCGTGGTTATTCCTACCAACATGCCCACCATCCGCGAAGATAAGGCCGATCTGGTCTATAAGACCGAGAAAGCCAAATTTACCGCGATTGTGGAAGAAATTGCCGCTTGGCACCAGAAAGGCCGCCCGCTGCTGGTCGGCACAATCTCGATTGAGAAGTCCGAGATGCTGAGCGAAATGCTCAAACGGCGCGGTATAAAGCACGAAGTGCTCAATGCCAAGCACCATGAAAGAGAAGCGGAAATCATAGCCCAGGCAGGACGCGTCGGCGCGGTCACCATTGCCACCAACATGGCCGGACGCGGCACCGACATTTTGCTGGGCGGTAATCCGGAGTATATGGCCAAGCAGAAGCTGCGCCAGGAAGGGGTGCCGCCTGAGGCTATCAATGCCGTAATCGAACACACTCCTACCGATGATCCGGAGATCCTAGGCGCACGGGAGCGTTACCAAGCTCTGTATCGAGAGATGAAGAAGCAAACCGATGCTGAAAAAGAGCAGGTGTTGGCTGTAGGCGGCTTGTACATCATCGGTACGGAACGACATGAGAGCCGCCGCATCGACAACCAGTTGCGCGGTCGGGCCGGGCGTCAGGGCGATCCGGGAGCTTCTCGTTTCTACGTTTCCCTAGAAGACGATCTGATGCGGCTGTTTGGTTCTCAGCGGATAGCCGGTCTCATGGATCGGCTCGGTTGGGAAGAAGACCAACCGATTGAGCATAACCAAATTTCCAAGGCTATAGAGAACGCGCAACGTAAAGTGGAGGCTTATCACTTCGACATTCGCGAACAGGTGCTTAAGTACGATGACGTCTTGAACAAACAGCGCGAAGTGATCTACGAAATGCGTAGAAAGCTGGTACGGTCTACCAACGGCCAGAGCCAGGTTCCTGAGTTGATGGAGCAGGCTGTGGATCAGCTGCTGGATATCCATTGCGATGAGAAGCTGCATCGGGATGAGTGGACCTTGGCGGACTTGGTAGAGCAGCTGCATGAGCTGATTAATGAGCGTACCGGACTGACCGCGGAGCAGCTGAGAGAGAAGTCGCGAACCGCAATAAAGGACATGTTGTTGGATACGATGCGGCAGGCGTATGCTGGACGCGAAACGACCATCGGCGCGGAACGCCTGCGCGAGGTCGAACGGATGGTGACTTTGCATCTCATCGACATGAAGTGGATGGAGCATCTACGCAACATGGATGACTTGCGGGAAGGGATCGGGCTGCGTGCTTACGGTCAGAAAGATCCCTTGCTGGAATACCAATTTGAAGGTTACCAGATGTTCAACGAGATGATCAACTCGACTAAACAGGAGATATTACAGTATCTGTATAGGATTCAAGTCACTACCGCGGAAGAGGCGCAGGCGGAACGCGCTCGCGCAGCAGAGGAGAAAGCCAACCGTTTGTTGGCGGTCAGCACAGCCGGCGCGGAAAGCGCTCCCCAGCAGCGCAGAGTGAAAGAGAAACCCGGTCGCAACGACCCCTGTCCGTGCGGTTCGGGTAAGAAGTACAAGAAGTGCTGTGGTAAGGACGATTAAAATGGCATGGCGTGTCTCATGCGTTTTGACCATGTACACATTTGAATGGGAGTGAATGCTGGTGCACGATATCGCACAGATGCACGATTCTTTGCAGAGCTTGGCTCAGCGCCTGGCTGAAATGAGGGTTTATCTTTGACATTCCGGGCGCGGTGGCTGAAGTGCAACGCCTGGAAGAAGTGATGGGCTCCAGCAGTTTCTGGCACGATCAGGATGCAGCGCAACGCATCGTGCGCGAGGCCAATCTGCTCAAGAAAAAGATCGACGGCTGGTCGACGGTCCACGCTCGACAGGAAGACGTGGCCTTACTGTTGGAAATGGCGGTGGAGGAAGACGACGCCGCGGTTATAGACGAAGTGGCTAAAGACCTAAAAGTGCTGGAGAAAGAGGTTGAGCGGCTGGAACTGGCCACATTGCTGGACGGAGAGTATGACGGCGCCAACGCCATTATATCCATTCACCCGGGTGCCGGCGGCACGGAATCGCAAGATTGGGCGCAGATGTTGTTACGCATGTACATGCGTTGGGCCGACGATCAAGGTTACCGCGTAGAGACCTTGGACTTTCAACCCGGAGACGAAGCGGGCATCAAAAGTGTAACGCTGCATATCATCGGCGCCAATGCGTTTGGTTACCTTAATGCGGAAAAAGGGGTCCATCGCTTGGTACGCATATCTCCTTTTGATGCGTCCGGGCGGCGCCACACGTCGTTTGCCTCGGTGGACGTGATGCCGGAGGTGGAAGACGGCGCAGATATTCAGATTGATCCGAACGACCTCAGAATCGATACGTTTCGGTCCAGCGGCGCAGGCGGTCAGCATGTGAACAAAACTGAATCAGCCGTCCGCATCACTCACATGCCGACAGGTATTGTGGTTGCCTGTCAAACGGAGCGCTCTCAGCATCAGAACCGTGAAAACGCCATGCGCGTGTTGCGCGCCAAATTGCTGGAGCGAGAGCTGGAGGAGAGGCAGGCCCGATTAGCGGGAATCAGAGGTGAACAGAGAGAGATCGCCTGGGGAAGTCAAATCAGGTCCTATGTATTTTGTCCTTACACCATGGTCAAAGACCACCGCACCAACTACGAAGTGGGTAATGTGGATGCGGTGATGGATGGAGACATCACCTCCTTTATTGAGGCCTATTTGCGCTGGAGAGCGAGCGGGCGTGGCGCCGATGAGGATTAAGCTGCCGCGCTGGACGCGGCGTCAACGATCTGTCATGGACAACGAGATTACGCAGCCGCAAACGCCGGCTACTCGCACTCTGCAGTTGCCGGAACATCTGCCTGAACGGGCATTAGAAAGGGCGGAGCGTAAAGGAGGCTGGGTGCGCAAGCTGCTGATTACCGGCGTGACGCTGACCGTGCTGGTAAGCGCTCTGTTCGCCGCGCAACAACTGCTCATCCCCATTTGGATGGAGCGGCGGTTGGTGCAGGGGCTGGAGGAGTCGGCCGCTCCTGTGGAACGGGTGCAGGTGGAGTTGAAAGCATTCCCCGCTTGGCAGTTGCTACAGGGGAAAGTGCGGCAGCTTACGGTAGATCTACGCCGCGCCAATATCAACGGGTTGCAGGTCGAAGCCTTTTTTGTGGACGCTACCAATTTGGTTGTGGACACCGAAGCGCTGCGTGAAGGTACGGGTTTCATCGTGAAAACGGCCGATTCCTTTCAGGTAAGCGCCATCATTGCCGAAGACGACTTGAATGAGTATGTATGGAGCATAACGGATGCGGCAAAACGGTTTCGCATTAGGTTGAACCCGGAATGGACCGGAATAGAGGGCAGCATCAGCGTGTTGGGACAGGCCGTAGGGATCAAGGTACAAGGTCACTTTGCAGTGCAGGCGCCGACGAAAGTCGCCTTTGTGATCGACCAAGTGGACGTGGAGAACAGTCCGTTGCCGCGTTTTCTATTAGATTTGTTCTTGCCGCGTTGGCAGGTGGAGATCGATCTGGCGCAAACCACGTTCCCGCTGCAAATTCGTGATCTGCGGATAGCTCAGGGCAAGCTTTTCATCTATGGTCAACGTCCGAAAACACTGCCCCAAACCGCAGCTAAATATACGAAGTAGAGACCGATGAGCAAGGGGGCGACCGGCCATGACCGCTTTATGGCAGTCTGACCTACAACGCAGGGTATTCGGTGTGATTCTACTGTTAGCGGTGTGCGTCGGCTTCGGAGCGTTATGGTTGCGTGAACGTGCTGAGCGAGTTGATCGCACGGTAGGCGTGATCATCGATTATACCGCCATAAAAGAGTTGGCGCAGCTTACCGGACAGCCTCCGGCAAGCGTACTCTCCGCGCTGCGGCAGGCCGGGGTGTGGGGTGTCGCGCTCGATGAGATGACCGTAGAACAGGCGGCGCGTGCAGGTTTGTTGTTGCTGCTGGACGGCGAAGAAGCGGGGCCGGCGCTGCAACTGATGGGCTTGGGCGTGCAAGCGATTAACCCTGCCGGCCGTTACCTAGTGTGGTGGCCGCAGCACTCGCCAAGTTGGCTGGCGCATGCCCTACGGCTGCATATTGCGCCTTATGCGCGCACGCTGATCGACCAAGACGGCCTGTTGGTCTGGGAGATAAAGGCGGGCTTACCGCATACGGCAGCGGCCGGTCAGCCGGTTGCCGCCGACAACCTAGGCGAAGTAGGGTTGGGGTTTGCAGACGATGACATCCGTATCATCCGTCAAGCTCAACTCGTCGTCGTCCCGCGCTTTCGGCATACTCCCACCATCACCGAAGAGCAGGTGCGGTGGCGTTTGGCGCAGATCGAATCCGACGTCGCCAACGAGATACCGATCGTGTTTTCCGGTGAGCGTGTGGCAGGGCATCCCGACTTGACGCAGGTGTGGATCGAGGGGATGCGTGCGCAGAATCGGCCTATAGCTCAGATCGAGTTCTCAAACCAACTTGGTAATGCTCAGGTGGCTGCAGCCCTGGCTCCCAACGTGTTACGCCTGCATGCCGTCACCGATGGCGAAATGGCGAAGATTCCGCCGCAAACAGCGGTGGAGCGCTGGGCAAGGGCGGTGCGCGAGCGTAATATTCGCCTACTTTATGTGCGACCGTTGCCGCCGGAGAATCCCGCCCTGGCCTCAACAATGGCTGACGGCTTGAACTTGCTTTCCGCCGCGACGCTGTGGCAGCGGAACCTTGCCTACGTGGAGGAGATCACGCGGACTCTAGAGAGCGCCGGTTATTCTCTGGGTGCACCGGCGCCTTTCCAACCGCTCAACTTCCCTTGGCAGTTGTGGCCGCTTTTAGCGGCAGCCGCCACTGTGGGCGCCTGGTGGCTCTGCCTACACTTTGTCACTTTACCGGCCTGGCTGGGTTACATGGGCGTAGGAGCCGGTTTCCTCAGCTTTACCGTTCTGTATATGAGAGGCCAGGTCGTGTTGGCCAGGCAGGTCTTTGCCTTGCTCGCTGCCATCGTCTTCCCCACCTTGGGGATCTTGGCGATAAACAGGCGAGGGGTAAAAAGCAATCAAGAGATCCTCACAGCCTATCTTTTAGCTACAGGTTACTCATTAATTGGAGCACTGCTGGTGGTCGGCTTGTTGGCCGACGTGCGTTTCATGCAAAAGGTCTCTCAGTTTGCCGGAGTAAAACTGGCGCATATCGCTCCGCCCGCACTGGTCTTCCTCGCCGTAGTGTTAATGCCGCTGCCATTGACCTGGGACAAAGGTGAAAACAGCGTTGTAGCCCGTATTAAGCAGGTATGGCGACAACGGGTTCCCGTACCATATCTGACTTTGACCGCCTTTCTCGGGCTGGCCGGCGTCATCTACCTTTTACGCACGGGTAATCAGGGGCTGCTGGTTCCGGCATGGGAGCAGCGTGCGCGGGAGTTGCTGGAAGCCTGGCTGGTCGCAAGGCCGCGCACCAAAGAGTTCCTCATAGGCCATCCACTGCTTGTGACGGCTCTCGATCAACTCCATCAGGGAAACAAAACGTTGGCGAGGTGGCTCCTGATCGGTGCCTCTATCGGTCAACTCTCGTTGGTCAATACGTTCTCTCATATTCATACTCCGCTGTGGATCAGCGCTTTGCGTACGGGGTTGGGCTTGCTTCTCGGTTTCGTACTGGGTTGGCTGGTGTTCCGTCCCCTCATGAAATGGGTTGTACGCTTCTGCTGTGCGCGACAGGATAACGTAACGGCAAAGGACGGCTGACCATGTCCCAGAGAGTCTTGATCTCCGGCTACTACGGCTTTAACAATATGGGCGACGAGGCCGTGTTGGCCGGTCTTTTGGTCGGCTTGCGGCAGGTCGCTCCCACAGTGCAACCTGTGGCGCTCTCAGGTTGTCCGGCTGCCACAAGCGCTATGCACGGCATAGAGAGCATACCGCGCTTCCGTATGGGCGCCGTGTGGCAGGCGCTGCGTCGGTCCGCCGGATTGATCAGCGGCGGCGGCAGTTTGCTGCAGGATGTCACCAGTAAGCGCAGTGTGTATTACTACCTGGGCGTAATGGCAATGGCCCGGCTGGCCGGGCGGCCATTTTGCATCTGCGGCCAAGGCTTGGGACCATTGCGCTCACCTTTGGCCCGTCGCATGACAGGCAGAGTCTTAAAACAGGCACGTAGCATTTGGGTGCGAGATCATGCGGCGGGGGAGATGGTAAACACATTGCTCGCCGGCGGCGAAGTACAACTGTACATCGCTGCTGATCCGGCATTTCTGTTACCTCCGGCGAATGAAGAGCAAGGGCGCCGGGCTCTGGAAGAAGCCATAGGGCGGAAGATCGGCGCTATCGGTCCGTTGTGGTTGGTAGCTATGCGACCCTGGCAGAATGAGCAACGGCAATCTTATATACTACAAGCGCTGGTAAAGGCAGCCAAAACAGCCGACGCCGGTCTGGTGTTTGTCGCCATGCATCCGGCGCACGATCAGCCGCCGGCAGAGCATCTGTGTCGAGAGGCACGAGAGCAGGGCGTCCGCAGCCACGTACTGGTTGGTAGCGACGTGCGACAGGTATGTAATCTTTTGGCAGGAGCGGATTTAGTCATTGCCATGCGTTTACATGCCTTAATTCTGGCGGTGGCGGCAGGCGTGCCCGGCGTGGCTGTGAGTTATGATCCCAAGGTGACGGCCTTTGCGCAGGAGCTGGCGTTGCCCTGTTTGCCGTTGGAACGGCTGGATGCGGCCGGCGTCGCTGTATTGACCCGGATCATCCTGGATACTTGGACACGGCAGGCTGCCTTACGCACGCATCTTCAGCAGGCTGTCGCCGATAGTCGTCGGCGTGCCCGGCAGGCTCTGGCGTGCTGCATAGCCGGTTTGGGGTTGCCCACTGCGAGCCATGGTGATGTTGGCGATGGGCAAAACTGAAACGCAGGTTCGGCAGTAGGCGTCGCGGGAGTGAACATTTGGTGAGACAAACGAGGCCGAGCGTAGCAACACCGGCGGAGAAGGTAGACATTCTGGGCATAGCGGTCGATTACATCGATAGAAACGGCGCCGTTCAGTTTATCGCGCGGACCATTGAACGCTTTCGCCAGGCTCGCGCCGCGGGCGCTCCTCTACCGGCGCTTGCGCATGTGGTAACGGCTAACAGTGAGATCATTATGCTGGCTAAAGAGCAACCTGATGTGGCACAGATACTCAGCCAGGCGGCGCTGGTGGCGGCCGACGGTATAGGTTTGGTGTGGGGATCGCGCCTTTTGGGAAGACCTTTGCCGGAGCGGATACCAGGTATTGAACTGATGGAAGAGATGCTGGCCAGGAGCGCGCAGGAGGGCTGGCGACCGTTTTTTTTAGGTGCGGCTCCGGGAGTGGCCGAGGAAGCGAAAGCCGTGATGGAGCGACGTTTTCCCGGGTTGCAGGTAGCCGGCGTACATCATGGTTACTTTCAGGAAACGGAAGTACCTCAGGTACTGCAGCAAATTCGCCAGGCGCAACCTGACCTTTTGCTCGTGGCGCTGGGCGCGCCGCGCCAAGAGCGCTGGATCGCTAAGTACAAAGAAAAACTGGCTGCGCCGGTAGCCGTAGGTGTGGGGGGGAGCTTGGACATCTGGTCCGGACGCGCTCAAAGGGCGCCGCAGTGGATGTGTGACATAGGGCTGGAGTGGTTGTACCGCTTGCTCCGCCAACCCAGCAGGGCGCGACGCATGTTGGCGTTACCCCGCTTTGCCTATGCCGTGTGGCGGGAGAGATGGACCAGGCGTAAAGGCTGAAGGGAATTGTACCCAACTGCGGCATCATCCGACTCGGACGGCTCTGCCGATATGGTCCACGGAGCGCTGTTTAAATAGGTAACTCCGTGCGGATTGAGCATGGCTTCAGACTTTGTCAAAGGTGATATGTCCTTTGAAGTACGCTTAGGTTTCGACTATAATAGAGTTAAATGAAACGGCGTGCATAACGCATCTTCGGCAACCATACAATCAGGTGGCGTATGGCGGCCGATGCAGTCTGTGAGGTCCGACCCGCCGGTTTTCCTTGGGCAAGCAAGCGCCCCATGCTTGCAAGCATAAGGCTTACCGGTAACGACGGTTTGGTGTCGTCATCATACGGCAACGAGGCAAGAATTATTTGTTGGGAAGCATCCCGGTCGTAGCGCGCCCATATTTGAACATCAGCCTACGGAACAACCATATCGGGGTAGGAGTAGTAATAAATGGAGCGCCCCTGGTTGAGCGGCACTCACGAAATCCCATCGCATACGGAAAGCAGGGTGTATTCATGACCATTAGGCGCAAGGCTCTCGTACTCTTATTCGCCTTTGCACTCATACTAGGCGGCTCCTTTGTGGTGACCCGTCATACCAAGGCATTAGGTGATGCCTCACCTTTTGATGAGATGGGTAAGGTTCTCGAAGTCATCTCTTTGGTGAAAATGCAGTATGTCGATCCTGTTGATCCTTCCGACCTCATTCGCGCCTATGTGGATTCGGGCTCTATTAACGGCATGTTGTTCGAAGCCTTGGATGATCCATACACACGCTATCTAGATCAGGCTGCCTTTAAGCAGATGCAGATCGACACCACTGGTGAGTTTGCCGGTATCGGCATCACGGTAGGCATGCGCGACGACCGTTTGACCATAGTCGCTCCCATTCCGAATACGCCGGGCTCGCGCGCCGGATTACTTGGTGGCGATCGTATCACGCACATCGATGGTCGCTCCACTGAATTTATGTCCATGGATGAGGCGGTCAGTTTAATGCGCGGAAAACCCGACACCGAGGTCATCCTCACCATCGAACGCGGCGCCGAGAATCCCGCAGTATTCGACGTTAAGATTATCCGGGCTACGATCAAGGCCTTCAGCGTCTCCGGCACGACGGTGATGCGCGAAGACAAATGGCCTGTTTCCATACCGGTAGGATATGTACGCCTCATACAGTTTAGCGAACGGAGCGCTTCGGAGTTGCAGGAGGCCGTCAACTCCTTGTTGGAGCAGCAGGTGAAGGGGATTATTGTCGATCTGCGCAATAATCCGGGCGGCTTACTTACATCGGCCATCGAGGTCGCCAGCTTGTTCTTGAACGGAGGCCCGGTGGTTCACATCGTGGGCCGCGGTGATGAGAAGCAGACTATCAACGCTCGCAGAGGTCCCGTGTTTGATATCCCATTGGTAGTGATGGTGAACCAGTATAGCGCCAGCGCTTCCGAGATTGTATCGGGGGCTCTGCAGGACCGAGGAAAAGCGACGCTTGTCGGGGCTACCACCTTCGGCAAGGGCTTGGTGCAAGTCGTCGTACCCATGCGAGACGGTTCGGCTCTGTCGTTGACGAATTCGCGCTACCAAACGGCAGGTGGTCGTTTCATTCACGAAACAGGTATCGTACCCGATGTTGAATTCATCCTATCTGAAGATGAGATGATGCAGCTTGCAACCAGAGACGACGGCAACCCCGACGCTGCGGATCGTCAGTTGCTCAAGGCGCTGGAGATCTTGCAGGAGTTGATTCGGGCTGATGCTGTGGAACTGAAGCAAGCCGGTTAAAGAAGGATGAGTTCGCGGTGCAAGCCCTCACGGAACTACTTAGGCTGATCTTTACGTCAGTCGGCGTATTTGCGCGACAACCGGAGTTACTGATCATCGGTGCGCTGGTCATCTGGTTGGTGTATCGACAGTATGTCCGTTTGGCGATGGCGGAGGCGCGTCTGTTAGGTGTGGTACGCACCCATCCGCGTGAGCACACGCTCACAGCATTAGGGGCCGGCGCTATTGGGGGCGTGTTTGCTACCGCCCTCTTTATATTTCTCGGGTTGCCTTTAAGTGGAACAAATCTGATATACCTATGGGTTTCAGCCGTCTTGTTGATGCTCATCCATCCGCGCTTCATCTGTTTCTCCTACGCCGGAGGTCTTATCAGCCTAGCCTCTTTGTTGGGTATCGTCAGTAATGTCAATATCGCCGTCGTGATCGCATTGGTGGCTGTATTACATCTCATTGAATGCGTGCTGATCTTACTCACAGGAGCTGAAGGCGCCATACCCGTCTATGTGAAGGCGCCTACCAATAAGGTGGTCGGCGGTTTCCTTATGCAACGCTACTGGCCGATTCCTATTTTGGCCTTGATGACTGCCGCTCTAGCGCCGGAAGTTTTGGAAGCGGTCACTTATCTTCCTATGCCTGATTGGTGGCCGCTCTTTGCCTCAACGCAGAATCCCGCGGAGGGGCAACTTTTGACCTATTACGTTCTACCCGTCATTGCGGCCTTAGGTTACAGCGACTTCACCTTAACCGGAACGCCGCAACGCAAAGCTAAAGCTACGGCAGGATTGCTTTGCCTTTACAGCGTAGCGCTTCTGGCGTTGGCTTATGCGGCGCAACACGGCTTGGCGTGGGCTTGGTTAGCCACATTGTTCGCACCATTAGGTCACGAACTGGTGATCTGGTTGGGGCGTAGAATGGAGTTGCAGGGCAAGCCGGCGTATGACACCGAGCGCGGCGCGATGGTCCTATCGATTTTACCGGGTTTTCCCGCCGACAAAATGGGTTTGCGCACCGGCGACATCATTCGCAAGGTGAACGGTATGCCGGTACACACGCGCAGCGAGTTGGCGGCGGCCATATCGCCATGGCTGGTAGGCGTAGAGTTTGAAGTGGAAGAAGCGGAGAGCGGCCAAATGCGAACAGTGAGTTATGACGGCAAGATCCCCCCGCTGGGAGTGCGATTCGTCCCCGAACAAACGGATATCTACGTGGTGGACCCGTTGATGAGACCTAGCGGGATCCTAGTCCGGTTGTGGCGGCGATGGATGAGGCGGCGGCGAGGCGATAAACATGAATAGGGGACATTTATCTTCACCTCGCATGCGGCCCGCTGCGGCAGGAGCGTCATCCCGCCGACGTTCTTGGATTCTTAAGGTAGCGATGGGGCTTAGCATGTCGGCGGCTTTCTTCGTGGCGCTGTTGTTGCTCGATGCCTTGCCGGGGTTTATTACACCCGCACAGGTCCAGGAACGCACTGTAGCGGACAACCTACCGGAACCGCCGGCACCTGTCGTCACTACCCAACCAAGCAATCGGGCCCGTTTAGCTATCGTCATCGACGACTGGGGGTACCCCTCTCCATACTCAGCGGAGTTCCTCTCTATGGACATTCCGTTGACCGCGGCCGTTATTCCGCATGAAACAGCGTCGCAACGACACTTGGAGCAGGCTAAGGCCGCCGGATTCGACGTCTTGGTGCATCTACCTATGGAACCCGGCAATGCCCAACTGGTGACGCCGGGAATGATCACGGTGAATATGGAGACGGCGGAGGTGTCGGCGCTCACGCGAGAAGCGCTGCGCAGTTTGCCCGGCGTAGTGGGCGTCAACAATCATATGGGCTCAAAAGCAACAGAGGACGAACGGGTAGTGCAGGCCGTTCTAGAGGTGATGGCCGAGGAAGGGCTGTTGTTCTTAGACAGCCGTACATCCAGCAACAGCGTCGCAGCCGCCATAGCAACACAACTGGGCGTACCCACCTTGGAGAATGCGGTCTTTTTGGATGGTGAGGCCGATGAGGAATATATTCGAGGACAACTGTTATATGCCGCACGACAGGCGCAGCGCAACGGCGCTGCTGTTGCCATTGGCCATTTGCGGCCAAAGACGGCTCAGGCCATACAAAAGACGCTGCCGGAATTGGAACAGATGGAGATTGAACTAGTCCGCATCAGTGAATTGGTTGCCAATTAGTGGCAACACTAATGCCGCGGCCGGCTTGCAGGTACGCGAACCGGCATATGTCATCTGCCGACAACGATCGGTCGCACAGTCATCCTATGTTGGGCATATTTCCAACTTGGGGTTGCCTCAGCAGGTTGGGAGCTCATGTCGTGCGAGGGCGGAAAAATATTCTCGGCAAAATCGGTGTTCGCTACTGGTAAACAGAGCGCATGTTCGGTATACTGTTGTGGACAGCATGTGCTGTTTGATGGATAATGACCTTTCCCTTAGTTCTGTAAACCGCCGCCTGTCATTTCACGGCAGCATAGACAACTTATCCTCGTCAAGGGCTTAGTCGCCCGAAGATTCTATTCTCAGCGCCGGTCGGTAGTTGTTGTCGGACACTACCGCGGCCGGTCGATGCCCGGCGGCGTAGGCGCTTGTTGTGCGTTCTCATCACCAAGAAGGTTTTGGAAAGGAAGAACATGGTATGACTCAGCGTCCCAAGGCGGCAAGTCGACCGTTTCGCGTGGTATCCGACTATACCCCGGCAGGCGATCAGCCTCAAGCTATTGCTCAACTGGTTGAAGCCATCAACTCGGGCGAGAAGGCCATTACGCTGCTTGGCGCCACCGGTACCGGTAAAACCTTCACGATGGCAAAGGTGGTTGAGCAAGTACAGCGTCCGACGTTGGTCATCGCGCATAACAAAACGCTGGCGGCCCAGCTATGCAGTGAGTTTCGCTCTTTCTTTCCCGACAACGCCGTACACTACTTCATCAGTTACTACGACTACTACCAGCCTGAAGCTTACGTTCCCCAGACAGACACGTACATCGAGAAAGACGCCTCCATCAACGATGAGATCGATCGCCTGCGCCACGCTGCTACCAGCGCCTTGTTCGAACGGCGCGACGTCCTCATTGTAGCCAGCGTTTCGTGCATTTACGGATTGGGTTCGCCTGCGGAATACGTGGCCATGACCCTCTCTTTAGCCAACGGGGACTTCCGTGATCGCGACAAGCTCTTGCGTAAACTGGTCGGCATTCAGTATACGCGTAATGATATCGGGTTTAAACGCGGCACCTTTCGTGTGCGCGGCGATGTCATCGAGATCATCCCGGTATATAACGAGAACATCATTCGTATTGAGCTTTTTGGAGACGAAGTGGAACGTATTCTAGAGATCGATCCGCTTACAGGCGAGGTGCTCAACGAGCTGGATTCAGTTTCCATATATCCCGCTACGCACTTTGTTACATCTGAAGAACGTCTGAAGGTAGCCGTGAGCGCAATTGAAAGCGAGCTGGAGGAGCAACTCAAACTGTTGCGGCGCGAGGGAAAGCTGTTGGAAGCCCAGCGGTTGGAGCAACGGACGCGTTACGATTTGGAGATGCTGCAAGAAGTGGGTTACTGCCAGGGTATTGAGAATTACTCCCGGCATTTGGATGGTCGTCCGCCCGGCGCTCCGCCGGCATGTTTGCTCGATTATTTTCCCGGTGACTTCCTGATGATTATTGACGAGTCCCACCAGACCATACCTCAGGTGCGCGGGATGTACTTCGGGGATCGCTCGCGGAAAGAGACGTTGGTGGAATATGGGTTCAGATTGCCTTCCGCATTAGATAACAGACCGCTAACTTGGGATGAGTTTACATCCCATATGCATCAGGTAGTCTTCACCTCCGCTACGCCGGGGCCCTATGAGAAAGAGGTCGGCAAGGTCGTTGTGGAACAGATCATTCGCCCGACCGGTTTGGTCGATCCTGAAGTGGAAGTCCGACCTGTACAGGGACAAATTGATGACCTCATCGATGAGATAGAGCAGGTGACGGCTCGGGGCGAGCGCGTACTGATCACGACGCTGACGAAAAAGATGGCTGAGGATCTCACGGATTATCTGGCTGATGTGGGTATAAAGGTCAAGTACCTACATTCGGAGATTCTATCACTCGAACGCGTCGAGATCTTGCGCGATCTGCGACTCGGCGTATTCGACGTTTTGGTCGGCATCAATCTGTTGCGAGAAGGTCTGGATCTGCCTGAGGTGTCGTTAATCGCGATATTGGACGCGGACAGAGAAGGTTTCCTCCGCTCTGATACGTCGCTTATTCAGACGATCGGCCGGGCTGCTCGCAATGTCCATGGTAAAGTGATTATGTATGCGGACCGTATCACCGATTCCATGCAGAGAGCTATAGATGAGACGATGCGGCGGCGCCGGATACAAATGGAGTACAATAAGGCGCATGGAATTACGCCTGAGACCGTTCGCAAGGCGGTGCACGACGCGCTGCGCGCCGAGAAAGAGGAACAAGATAGGACAAATAAGACCAAGGGCGAACTGCCGCAAGACATAGTGGCGCTTGATGGTCATCAGCTGGCCGAGCATATTCAGAAGCTCGAACGACAAATGCAGGAGGCGGCTCGCGAGTTGGAGTTTGAACGTGCCGCCGAGCTGCGTGATGAGATCGCTCAACTGCGAGAGCTGTTGTTGGAGTGGGCGGAATAGAGCTGCTCCCGCAGGAAGTATTGCGCGATCATTCTTTGGAGGATCAACGGTACATGACGACAGGTTTTATCCGTGTCAAAGGGGCACGGCAACACAATCTCAAAAATATTGACGTGACCATTCCCCGCAACAAGCTGGTGGTGCTTACCGGGCTATCCGGCTCGGGTAAGTCGTCCTTGGCCTTCGACACCATCTATGCGGAGGGCCAACGTCGCTATGTGGAGTCGTTGTCGGCTTATGCGCGGCAGTTCTTGGGGCAGATGGACAAGCCGGACGTTGATTTTATCGAAGGTTTGTCTCCTTCTATTTCTATTGATCAGAGGACTACCAGTAAAAACCCGCGCTCTACCGTGGGCACGGTCACCGAGATCTTCGATTACCTACGCCTGTTGTATGCTCGCATAGGTCGCCCGCACTGTCCTCATTGTCACAAACCGATCACCAGACAAAGCGTAGAGCAGATAGTCGATCAGGTGATGAGTCTGGGTGAGCGTACTCGCTTGCAGGTTTTAGCTCCTGTTGCGCGCGGGCGCAAAGGAGAGTTTAAGAAGCTGTTTGAGGAGATCAGGCGCGAAGGTTTCGTACGCGTGCGAGTCGATGGCCGCATGTATGAAGTGAGCGATGAAATCACCCTGGATAAAAATAAGAAACATGATATATACATTGTCGTCGACCGCATCGTTGTACGCGATGATGTACGCGGTCGCCTCACTGATTCTGTGGAGACGGCGTTAAAGCACGGCGAAGGCGTAGTCGCCGTCGACGTGATCGACGGTGAGGAGTTCGTGTTCTCCGAGAATTTCGCCTGTATTGACTGTGGCATCAGCGTCGAAGAGCTGACTCCGCGCATGTTCTCTTTCAACAGTCCCTTTGGCGCTTGTCCCACTTGCAGCGGGCTGGGAGAAAAGATGGAAATTGATCCGGACTTGGTCCTGGATTTGCAGTACTCGATAGATGAGGGCGCCGTGGTACCTTGGAGAAATAGCTCGAGTCAGTGGCTCTCGTGCGTGTTACATGCCGTGTGCGAACGATATGGGATTAATCCGCAGCAGCCGCTGCGTGAGGCGACGCCTGAGCAGTTGCAGGTGCTCTTGTACGGATCAGGTGGAGAAAAGGTTTCTTTTGAGTACACCAACAAAGAGGGGCGGACACGCACCTATGCGGCTGAGTATGAAGGCATCATCAATCATCTGAACCGCCGGTACCGGCAAACGGACAGCAATTATATCAAACAAGAAATCGAACAGTATATGAGTACTCATCCTTGTCCGGACTGTGAGGGGAAGCGCCTGCGTCCGGAGAGCCTGGCCGTGTTGGTAGGCGGTAAAAACATCATCGAAGTGACGTCGTATTCCGTGCGCAAAGCACTCGATTTCTTTAACGCGCTCGCACTGACCGAACGAGAGCAGACCATCGCCTATCAAATACTGAAGGAAGTCAAGGCACGCCTGGGTTTCTTGGCGAACGTCGGTTTGGAATACCTCACTTTGCACCGGTCTGCAGCTTCTCTTTCGGGGGGAGAAGCGCAGCGTATTCGCCTGGCCACCCAGATTGGATCCAGCCTGGTCGGCGTGCTCTATATACTGGATGAGCCGAGCATCGGTTTGCATCAGAGGGATAACCGCAAGCTGCTTGACACTCTGAAAACCTTGCGCGACCTGGGCAATACGGTGTTGGTTGTCGAACACGACGAAGAGACTATCCGCTCAGCCGATTTCGTTGTCGACATCGGACCGGGGGCCGGCATTCACGGCGGCGAGGTTGTGGCGGCAGGCAATGTCGATGATCTTATCGCTAACCCGGCATCGATTACCGGCCAGTACCTAAGTGGCGCAAAGGCGATAGCCACGCCGCGGACACGGCGGCAGCCCAACGGCAAATGGTTGCGTGTTAAAGGCGCACGCGAGCATAACCTACGAAATATAGACGTTGACATCCCCTTAGGTACCTTTACTTGCGTTACAGGCGTGTCCGGGTCGGGGAAAAGTACGCTCGTCAATGAGGTGCTATACAAACAGTTGGCGCGCACTCTCAACGGGGCTCATACCAAACCGGGGGCGCACGATGCCATTGAAGGGCTGGAACACCTACAAAAGGTCATCGATATCGATCAATCGCCCATCGGCCGAACGCCGCGTTCGAACCCGGCTACTTATACAGGCGCGTTTGATATCATCCGGGAGCTATACTCCGAGACGGTCGATGCCAAGATGCGCGGCTATGCGCCGGGTCGATTCAGCTTCAACGTCAAAGGCGGCCGTTGTGAAGCGTGTAAAGGCGACGGGATATTAAAGATTGAGATGCATTTCTTGCCCGATGTATACGTACCCTGTGAGGTTTGTAAGGGCAAGAGATACAATCGGGAAACTTTGGAGGTCAAGTACAAAGGCAAGTCGATTGCCGATGTGCTGGCGATGACCGTTGAGGAAGCCTGTGAGTTCTTCCAGCACATCCCGCGTTTAAGTCGCAAGTTGCAGACTGTTTTCGATGTAGGGTTAGGTTACATCGACTTGGGACAACCGGCCACGCAGCTCTCCGGTGGTGAAGCTCAACGCGTGAAGCTGGCTACGGAGCTCTCCAGGCGCAGCAACGGGCGTACTCTCTACATCTTGGATGAACCGACGACGGGACTGCACATGGCGGATGTGGACCAACTGTTGCAGGTTTTGCACCGGTTGGTAGATGCGGGAGATACGGTTCTGGTGATTGAGCATAACTTGGATGTCATCAAGACGGCAGACTATATTATCGATCTGGGACCCGAAGGCGGCGATAAAGGCGGCCGGGTGGTGGCAACAGGCACGCCTGAAGAAGTCGCTGCTTGCTCCGAGTCATATACCGGTCAATATTTGGCGGAGGTACTGCAGCGCTCTTCGGTTAAGGCTTATGTCTAGCAATAGAGAGGCGGTCGGCGCCACCGAAACGCGGCGGCGCCGCCCAAGTAGGAGCGTTTAGTCTTGACCAATCCAAAGGCAGCCGGTCCGGGCAAGTGTTATTGCGGGCATGATTGCTCGCGCTGCGTCGTCTATGTGGCAACCATCAACGACAATGCCGCCTTGCGCAGGCAAGCGCAGGAATTTTACCAGACTGCATTCCATCAATCTGTCCCCCTGGATCGGATACGTTGCCTAGGTGGACGCACGTCCGCTGTGTTTAACTCCTGCCATGCATGCCCGTGGCGACAATGCTGTAGAGAGCGACGCATCAACGCTTGTGAAGAATGCGATGACTATCCGTGCACGGCATTTGCCGCATACCAGGCCAAATATGTCAACAAGTACCTGCAGGTAGCTGATGAAGGTTAGCGGCGACAACCTCGATCATCACGCCTATGCTACTCTTGTTCGCAAGTATCAGCTACAGTTGCTGTTAAGGCTGGTGCTGTTGCAACCACAGCCATAAGCAAACGTAAAGATGGCTACCATGCCGATGGTAGCCATCTTCCATACTGAACTCATTGGCAAAGCGTTCGCTTTCTAGCTCTCGGTGGTCGATTCCGCTTGAGGCGCACCGAGTTCCGCAACCGTTCTACCCATGTACTCGGGCAGTTCTAAGCCGGCCATCGCGGCAACATCTTGCAGAGGAGGCAGACTCTTAACCAAGCTGGATAGGAAGTTGGCTGTTGAAGAGCCTTTCTCGCTGTTACCGGAATCCCACACGGTGACCTTGTCGATCTTCATATTTTTAATGGCTTCCACCTGGGTGGCGACCAGTTGGTCCAGTTTCTCGATAAGCAACAAGTTCGTTGCTGAACGCGCATCACCGTCACAGGCTTTGATGAGCTCGGTGTAACCTTGTGCTTTGGCTTCCAGCACTTTACGCAGACCGGCGGCTTCCGCCTCGTACTTGGCCAAAATGGCGTCGGCTTCACCGCGGGCTTCTCTACGAACGCGTTCAGCTTCCGCTTCTGCGGAGATTTCCACACGCTGCTTTTCGATCTCTTGCTTGACGATCTCTTCTGCACGGAGACGTTCCAGTTCAGACAAGTACGCCGCTTTGTGGATTTCTACCTGGGCCTGATTGCGGGCCACTTCAGATTTCTGCAACGCAGCGGCTTCCTTGACGGCCAACTCGGCGTTGGAATCGGCGATACTGGCTCTTGCCTCGTTTTCTCCGGCAACCGCTTCGGCTTCTTTTGAGTGGACGTAGACGCGCTTGTCCGCCTCCGCTTCCTTCTTACCTTTTTCCGCTACCGCCATGTTTTCGGCAACGCGAATGGTTTGCTCTCGTGTGGCGGTCGATTCGCCGATGGCGCCGATCTTGTTCTGTTCAGCGACGTCTACTTTAGCTTTGTTGATGGCTTCAGCAGCCGCCTTCTTACCGATGCTCTCGATGTACTCGGACTCGTCGGTAATGTCGGTGATGTTCACATTGATCAAATAGAGGCCGATTTTGTTCAGCTCAGGTTCGACATTACGACGAATGGCTTCCAGAAAACTCTCGCGATCCTGGTTGATTTGTTCAATGGTGAGCGAGGCTACTGTCAGACGTAACTGACCGAAAATGATCTCCTTGGCCATGTCTTCTATCTGCTTGGGCTGCAGACCAAGCAGGCGTTCCGCCGCATTATTCATGATGACCGGGTCGGTACTGATACCCACCGTAAAGGTGCTGGGCACGTTAATACGGATGTTCTGCAGCGACAGGGCATTCTGCAGCGGAATGCTGATCGTCATGGGAGTGAGGCTTAAATAGGTGTAATCTTGGACGAGCGGCCATACGAAAGCTCCGCCGCCGTGCATACAACGACTGGATTGTCCCGGATCGACTTTGCCGTAGATGACCAGGATTTTATCTGATGGACAACGACGGTATCTGGCCGCAATGAAGATGAAGGTGGAGAAAATAAGGATCACGAACGCTGCAACAGCCATTAACCAGAAGTTTTCGCCATACAAGGTAACTCACTCCTTTAATTGGTGTTCTTGTGTAGGTGACTTGGCGTTTACTTCCCGCTGGTTCCTAACTGGTTTTGCTGACTACCAACACGTTACCGTTGACTACGTCGATTACCGTAACCCGTTCACCGGTGCGGATCTCCGCTTTGTCCGCCGAGACGGCGTTGCAGGTGCGCAATTTGTTTTGGAAAGCAACGCTAACCTGACCCGTACCTTCCGCCGGAATGGTCAGGTATACCGAACCTTCTTTACCGATCGCGTTTTCATAGCGCAGCGTGCCGTCGGACTGTAGTCTCAGCATGCTCCTAAAGATCTTGCCGATGAGCCACATCGTGATGATGCCGGCAGTCGCGCCGCCTAAGGTAGAAAGCGTCACTCCGACGTTGTTCTGTCGCGAAAGAGCGAGGCCGACCAAACCGAACATCATAAAGAACGCAGTGATCCCTTGGATGGAAAGGGCACGGAAGCTGGTGTCGGCGGTACCCGATTCGGTATCGGCCAAATCGCCTATGTCTACATCGTCGGCGAGATCGATGTCGCCGTCGGAATCGAACCCGCCGATTAAGGTCATGAGGGTACGAATGACAAATAACAAACCTCCCACCAACGCGCATGCGGCATAAATGCGCTCTACGCTTGTAAGTGTAGCGAAGAAATCCGTCATTTGGACACCTCCTAGGGGCAAATACCAAGGCATTCCCTGGCTATGAAGTTGATTATGCCTGCCGTAGAGAAACCGGAATAAGACTAAAGGCTTGTCGGCCTGTCATCAGAGCCGCTTCTCACTTGGATAATTGGCTATTGCGTCGTTAGCACCTGCAACTGGTCATGAATATTATCTATCGGGAAGTCGGAGAGCGAGCTACAAATGAACGCATTTCCATAAACATCATATGCCGGATGAGATATTACAGGACGCCCTTGCCGCGGAGATGGGCGCGATCTAAGCGCGGACGGTCAAGCCGTAATAGGCAAGCACATCGTGATATAATCAAACTGAGAGCGTAGAGCAGCTGAACCGCGACTGGGAACTGGTTAAGCAAGACTCTAAAGAATCGCCGTCAGCATGTATCGCGCCCAGTCGCATGGCCTATCATACCGGCCATGTAGCATGCAGCCGAATCTGAGAAAAATGACGTATGGGGACTGAATCCGGCCTTGACACATACAGCGCAAATTCAAGAGAAACTCCGGCTATTGCCGCACCGACCCGGGGTATACCTAATGCGTAACGCCGCAGGTGAAGTAATATATGTAGGAAAGGCGGTATCGTTGCGGAATCGAGTGCGCTCTTATTTCCAAGAGAGTCTTGCCGCCGGACCAAAGGTGCGCGCTATGGTCAGTCATGTTCACGACTTCGACTATATCATCACCGATTCCGAGGTGGAAGCGCTCATCCTGGAGTGCAATCTCATCAAGGAGAACGAACCTAAATACAACGTTCGGCTGAAGGACGACAAGTCCTATCCCTACCTGAAAATCACCGATGAGCCGTTTCCGCGCGTCGTAGTGGTGCGACGTCCGGCAAAGAAAGACCGGGTATTCGGCCCATATACGGATGCGCACGCCGTACGGGAAACGACGAAGCTGTTGCGGAAACTCTTTCCCTTACGTACTTGCAGTCTGGACTTAAGTGAACGGCGCGACTATCGCCCTTGCTTGTTGTATCATATAGGGCTTTGTAATGCGCCATGCGCGAATCTGCAGACAGAGGAAGAGTATCAGGAGTTGGTGGATCAAGTCGTGCTGTTCCTGCAAGGTCGGCATGAGCAGATCCTGCCTGAACTAGAGAAGAAAATGCAGGAAGCGGCAGAGCGGATGGAGTATGAGCGAGCCGCCCGTTTGCGAGATCAGATCCGTTCTTTGCAAAAGGTAATTGAGAAGCAGAAAATTGTCAGCGATCTCAAACTGGATCAGGATGTATTGGGTCTCGCGGTGGGAGAAGACGGTACGGCTTGCGTTCAGTTGTTCAATGTACGCGGCGGCAAGGTCGTAGGTAGCGAACACTTCCTTATGGAGGCGGGAGAAGAGCGGGATGCAACGCGGATTTTGACTGCTTTTGTAGAGCAGCACTATACTGATGCCACGTTTATACCCAAAGAAATCCTTCTTCCGGTGCAGGTGGAAGAGCAGGAAGTCGTGGCGGTTTGGTTGACACAGTTGCGGGGTAGCAAGGTGAAGCTGCATGTGCCGCAGCGGGGGGAGAAGCGACAACTCGTGGAGATGGTCGCGACCAACGCTGAAACGACCTTGAGGCAACTGCAAGAGCGGAAGGATGTACGCCGGAAGGCGAATGAAGCCGGCTTGCGTCAGTTGCAAGAGGCGTTATCACTGTCTGATCCACCGCACCGCATTGAGGCCTACGATGTGTCTAACTTCCAAGGCGGAGAAACAGTGGCGTCTATGGTCGTTTTAATCGATGGCGAACCGGCGAGCAGTGAGTACCGGCGCTTTAAAATCCGCACGGTAGAAGGCCCCGACGATTTTGCCGCCATGCGGGAAGTCTTGCGCCGCCGTTTTGTTAGAGCGATCAAAGAGCGCGAAGAGATTGCCGCGCTGCCTGAGCATGAACGGCATGAAGGATGGCAAAAAGCCAAGTTCGCCCAACTTCCCGATCTGATTTTGATTGATGGAGGTAAAGGACAGCTAAACGCAGCCAGAGAGATCCTGCGTCAACTGGATCTGGCGCATCTTCCTACGGTGGGTTTAGCTAAGCGGGAAGAAGAAGTCTTTATAGAAGAGAGCAATGCGCCCATCGTGCTGGCACACCATTCGCCCGGCATGCACATCGTACAACGTATTCGAGATGAGGCGCACCGGTTCGCCATTACCTACCATCGTCAATTGCGTGACAAAAAGACGACCGTGTCTGAGTTGGACAAAATTGCCGGCGTGGGTCCTGCGCGTAAACGGGCGCTGATCAAACACTTTGGTTCAATACGGGGAATAAGAAACGCGACTGTCGATCAGTTGGCCGCAGTCCCCGGTCTACCCAGGGATGTTGCCCAAAGGATCTACGAGGAGCTTGGGCGTAAACCCACACTAAGTGATCGGTAGGAAGTGCCTAAACGCCTGCGATGTTAAAAAGGTTAATGCCAGGTTTGAAAACATTGATATAATGTGTTGACATCTCAACCTCGTAAGTGCATAATGTGCTTGCAGAGGTTGATTTTGTTAATAGGGGGATTAAATAATCACAACCTTGGGGAGGTCAATATGCGAGAGCGGCGTATGATCGGGCAATGTCCCGTATGTGGTGAAGCAATGCATGTAACCCGTTTGGAGTGTGATTACTGTCATAGCGCATTGGAAGGACACTTCAGCGTCTGTCGTTTTTGCAAACTTACATCTGAACAGCAACGTTTTATCGAGGTGTTTATCAGCAGTCGCGGCAACATTCGGGAAGTAGAGCGGATACTTAATATCTCGTATCCGACGGTACGCAGTCGTCTGGATGCGGTCATTGAAGCATTGGGATATACGGTCGAGCGTGAGCGAGATGAACAGGTCGAAACCAACAAACGACGGGCCATTCTGGAAGCTCTGGAAAAAGGCGAGCTTTCAGTGCGGGAAGCATTGAAGCAAATTAAAGGGTAAGCGTCACATGGAGGTGTTTTGACAGTTGAGTGACGAGCAAATGCGAGTACTCAGACTGGTACGAGACGGCAAGATTACCCCGGAAGAAGCGCTGACTTTGATGAAAGCAGCGGCAGGTGCTAGGGACGGAACGACCAGGCTGGTGCATGAAGCGGCAAGGCCGGAGATGAAGCCTTTACCTCAACTTGCGCAAGTCTCTCAGCCTGTTTCGTATGGCGGCGCCGATTGGTCGACCTCGACGCAACCATCGTCTTGGGAAGTCAATCTGCGAAATACGATCAGCAATGCGCTGCGGCAAGTGGAGAACGCTTTTAGTAAGGCGCTGCATAAAGCGCAGTTCTTTGCGGGACAGGTTGCGGAGCTACTGACTGAGCAAGTCGGAAGACTGGGAAGCAAGCTATCTGAACTGAGTAAACGACAAAACGCAACAGTCTTGAGATACGGGGAAGCCGACGGAGCCTTGGTGGATGTTGTAGAAGAATACGCTGGTGTTTTTATGGAAGGAAACGTCCATGTCGCGGCCAACAACTATACCGGCGGCATCACGATAAAATCGTGGGAAGAACCTGGTTATAGACTGGTTGTGACTAAGCGAGCGGTCGCGGCGGACGAGGATGAAGCCAAACGGCTTTCGCAGGACGCCGTGCAGGTTGACGCTGGCGATAACGCTCTGACGATCGAGGCGGAGACCGATTTCCAGATCGTGGTGAATATGGAGCTGTTTTTACCGCAGGAAAGAATCTACCACCTGATTGCCGAGACCAAGCAAGGCGCCATCAGAGCAGAAAACTTGCAGTGCGTCATCTGTCGGGCTGGGACAACCAACGGCAGCATCACTATGACGCGGGTAAGTGCGGATAAGGTGGATTTGGCTACCACCAACGGGGCGGTTGTCGGTCATCAGGTACGGTCAAAGCATACCGACGTGAGTACCATTAATGGACATATTAGATGGACGGGAGCGGCCCAGACTACTAGACTGGCAGCCGGAAACGGCGCCATTAAGGTCTACTGCCTGCCGCCTTCCAATAGACTAGGCGTAGATCAATACCAGCTGGAGACGACTCATGGTGATGTGGAGATCCGGCTGGTGGAAGAAACAGCCCAGGCTGAGGTCCATCTGGCGGCGGCAACGTCATTAGGTAGCATAGCGGCGCCTGCAGAGAGTCGCATTGTGCAGCGGCACGATGCGATCGGTGCGCAGCGCCTGGTGGCGGAGTTGCCGGGCGACGCGCATCAACGGTTGGATATTGATGCGAAGACCCGTTATGGCACTGTAACCTTGCACCGTTGATGTCTGGATCGATCACTGATAAACGGTAATGTTGCAGCCGGAGAGTTCAAATTAATATGTATGGATTCTATTGAGCGGAATCGTCCAAGACAACTAACGAATTTGGGTAACATGATGTGTTTCTTTTCGGCGGTGCGCCACTCTGAGCGATGGCGTTGTGGAAGACTTCGTGATCGGATGACCAGATAGCCGAATATTAAAGAGGTGTTTAACAATGAAAGAAGAGCGCATGCAGATTTTCCGGATGTTGGAAGAAGGGAAGATTACCGCCGAAGAGGCGGATCAGCTGATGAGTACGCTGGATGAGACAAAACCGCCGGTACCGGTGTCGCAAAGACAATTCCTGCGGGTAAGAGTTATGGACGGTAAAAATACTAAAGTAAATGTGAACATTCCGTTGCAGTTAGCCAAAGTTGCTATGCGCTTAATACCCAAGAGAGTCATGGAGGAGCATCCTGAACTGGACATCGATGCCATAATGCAGGAGATCCAGCAGGGGGCGGAGGGCAAAATCGTAGAAGTGGAAGACGGCGATACCCAAGTACAGATTTATGTGGAGTAGGGAACTCGTGCCGTATGGAAGCCGTAGGGAGTCTGCAAACCGTAACGTAACCTACAAATGTATGTACCGAGCGAGGTATGCACTGGAAGCCTGTGTCCGCAGTTGTGGGCACAGGCTCAGTACATTACGCCGTTAGGAGGCTCATCATGCGTCTGAGGCGCAGAAGTACGTTCATGCTGGTATATGTAAAAGCTAAGGAACTGAAGTTTCCCATCGCCGTTCCACTGCCCATTGTTGTTATTGAGGAACTGCTTCAGGCAGTCGTCGTGATCTGCCTGCTCTGTACGCCATTGATTAGAAACAGTAGAGTATTGGGCGGTCTGCGAAAACAAGCGGACGCCTTCTCCCTAACATTGCCCGACCACTGGGAAACGTATCCCTGGCGGATAGTGGCGGCTATCCGGAGATTTGTGACTGAACTGCGGCGTATAGGGCCGGTTACATTTGTCGATGTTGAGACATCAGATGCGCGTGTGTTGATTAAGTTGATATAGATCGGCTAAGCAGGCTTGTCGGGGCTGTACGGAGAATAACCGACCATCTCGATCCATGGCGGCGCATATATGCGTCGGTAGAGAAGGGAGCTGTTACATGAAAGCGACCGTCGTCCGTTGGCTGGTGAATACTCTAGCGCTGTTGTTCACCGCTAAATTGATTAAAGGAATTTATGTTGACGGGGTAATAGCTGCATTATTAGCAGCAGCATTACTGGGAGTTATTAATGCGTTTATTAGACCGTTAGTTATAGTGCTGACGCTACCGGTGAACATCATTACGCTTGGGCTGTTTACATTCGTGATCAACGGCCTCATGCTCCAATTGGTGTCAGCCGTTTCCTATGGTTTTCGTGTTGACGGGATGTTGGCCGCTATCGTCGGCAGTCTAGTGCTTAGCCTGGTGAGCGGATTTCTCAGCTTGGTGGTAGTAGATCGTGGTAGATAAACCATTACTCTTAGCTATTGATTGTGACGATACCTTATTAACGGAAGAAATGGTGATCCCTGAATCGGCCATAACTGCTATTGCGGCTGCGCGTAAATCGGGCGTACGCGTAGTGATTGCGACAGGGCGCATGTACTGCTCGGTGGCGCCCTATGTACGGACTGCAGGTTTGGATGGTCCCGTCATCGCCTATAACGGTGGTTTGGTGCGAGATTTAGAAGGGCGTACCTGGTTCCATCAGCCTGTGCCTGTTGCCGAAGCGCACGAGTTGATCGGTTTGGCCGAAGAGTATGACTTGGCGCTAAACCTGTACGTTGATGATCGCCTTTATGTGCGTAAGTGGGATGACCATGCGGAGTACTACGTTTCGATAGCTCAGGTGGCGGCTCATGTAGCGCCGGATTTGCGTAAGATTCTGGCCCAGGCGCCCACGAAAATGCTGATTGTAGATACGCCTGCAGCCGTCGAACTATGGCGTGCGCGATTACGAGACCGGTATGGCGCACGCCTGGCGATATCTCGCTCCAAACCTCGATTTATCGAGATTATGGCACCGGGGATAAGTAAGGCTGTGGCTCTCGCTCATGTTGCAACCTCTTTAGGGATTAAAAGAGGGCAAGTGATGGCGATCGGAGATAGTCTGAACGATTTGGAGATGCTCCGTTGGGCAGGTATAAGCGTAGCGGTGGGAAATGCGGACCCGGAGGTCAAAGCCCGTGTTGACTATGTAACCGCACGTCATGATGCTGACGGTATAGCTCAAGCGATCCAGCGTTTTATCTTGGATTAATACGGATGCAGACCTGTCGGTGACAAGATAGGTAATTGAATATGGATGCGGACTCTTCACGGCAGGCGCCCTCGTAACCCGAGCAGCCCTGCCTTTTTACTTACAAGATGAAATGCCCTGTTCAGGAGCTTTTTGCCTAAAGGAAGCGCAGATAGATGGGCGAATTGGTGGCATTGATGAGCTAAGCGGCGTCGGACCAGGCGACATGCCGGCCTGCTTGCTGAGCGCATCTAAGCTGCTGCAAGCGTGATTCCGCTCTTATGCTATGGGTTATCGCTGAGAAAAATGAAGCCACACAGCAAGAGAAGGCGATAGGAAGAGAATGGGAGAGCAGGAAGAATGTAATAGCCGAAGATCAGCAGGAACAGGCGATTACAGCACGAATTTGAGCAGTGAGCTCCAGGCGAGGTCAAACACCCTGCTAAACGAGCAAGGTGTGCATGACTCAACTGCTCGGAGCGCTGAACCACCAAGGAAGCTCCGGTTCAGTAATGTGGCGGTCCGTGGAAAAGATAGGAGGTGCGTTTCCCCCAATAGCCAGACGGGACGACAGCTGAACGGAGTGTCCAGACGACGTAGTAGACAATAACGCAGGGACAGACTTGAAAAAGGTGAGGCAACAAGGTCACTCACTATACGCAGGGTAGGTCCCCATGCGGCAGACATCGCAGCAGACGACGCAGTAAAGTTGTAGTTTCACAGGAAACACAATACAAGTCATCACAGCTTATTTGCAGTAACAGTCAAGGGGGATAATGAACACTATGAAAAAGATCACTGTTGCAGTAACAGCTTTTGTACTGGCTCTGTCATTGGCCACTCCCGCTATGGCGGCCATGCAGATTACCGGTATGCTGGAAGGCGGTTATGCGATTCGCACAGGCGATGCCGCACAACTGAATCCTGAACAAGACGGCCGTTTCTATATCTCTGCTCAGGAGAACGGCTGGCATGCCGAGGCTGAAATCAAAGACCTCACAGAGGCAGCTAAGTTCGGACCGTATAAGGTAGAGTTCGTCGATCCGAACTTCCAGCTCAGAGCATGGGGTAAAGGTAAAGTGCTAAACGGTATGAAAGATCCCATGGGTTTCATCGAGTCTAAGGGTAAGCACAACGGTACTTTGAAGACTCGCTTAGGCGTAGGTCCGGTGGTTGTCGATCTGCAAGACGACGGTCAAGGATTCCTCTTTGCCGAACAGCAGATTCAGAATCACACCTTAGGTGTTGTGGCTCACAGCCAACTGCCGGTTAAGGACAACGGTGTTACCGTGCTTGGTTATGGTCGCACCAACCTCGCCAACATCGCTTTGGATGCCGAGGTGGGTATCACCAGAGCTCAGGATGTAACAGAAAAGAACATCGGTTACGGCGTCAAAGCGGTTGCGCCTATCACATCCGATTTGCTCGCTACCGTAAGCTACAAAGCACGTCCGGAGAACTTCGCAGTAACAAGCGATCAGGGTGTTAACGAACTCTTCGCCGAGGCCAAGTACGATGGCGCCAACGTCCAACTCGCCGGTTCAATGACCGATAAGAAAGGTGCTGCCAACAACCGCACCTGGAAGGCTCAAGCCGAACTGGCGGCTATTGAGATCGAGGCCAGTACCAGCCGCGATACGACCGATGCAGACGATCACCCGACGAACATGGTGGCTGTAGCTCATGGACGTCAGATCAACCCGGTGTTTGCCGCAAACGGCAGAGTAGAGCTGAAGTCGGACTTGGATGGCGTAACGTACAAGCAGAAGAGCCTCCACAACGTAGACGACATGCCCTACTTCGACACCACCGGTTATGCTAAAGTCCAGCTGGACGGCAAGTACACCGGCATCGCCAAGCTCGCAATCGAGCCGTCGCTCACCTACGTGATGGGTCGTCAGGTGGATGATGAGGCACGCGGTTACCTGCGCTTCGGCAGCAAAGCGGCCTACCAGATCTCGCCCAACGGCAGACTGACCGCCGAGTATGGCAGAGACCACGTGAACGGCGTTTTCAACGACAGCATAGTGGCTGCCGGATACGAAGTGAAATTCTAGTACGGTTCTATATGAACCGTCAGGACGAAACGGATCTATGTAAGAAGGGCACGTGCTGCGGCGCGTGCCCTTTTCTGCCGCTTGCATGGTAGACCCATGATTAGTTGCAGTTCACGCAAAACCAGTGATCGAAGTATATACGGAAGTCGAACCAGAAATGGCTGCTCCCGACCGCGCTTGTCGGGTGCCAGTTTACGCCGATGGCAGTGCGGTTGTTGCCCCACGTAGGCCAGTCGACACGGCCTGTGATTACATATGAATCGTCGGCAAGCAACAGCGTATCTTTGGCGTCGAGCATATTGACCCCCAGACTTAACTGCGTTTGACCATAAAAGCGTTGCAGCGCAACGCCCAGCCAAGGCGTTGTGATTTTCCACCGATTGGCGCTGTGTAGCAGATTGAGGCGGGGTATAAGAACCAGTTGCCAGGTTCTCAGCGGCGCCTGCCAGTGGTAGCGCACTTCCAGCATGGATTTCAAATAGCTGTAATCTTTGTTATACACATCGATGAGGATCAGACCTGTAGCCGCAAAAGCGCCCGAGTTCA
>DUQB01000078.1 GCA_012838035.1 Bacillota bacterium
GGGGCGATGCCGATAGACAGATGCTGCAGCGGATTTACGGTACCGCATGGCCCAAGAAGAGTCAGCTCGATGCCTGGCTCCGGCAACAAGAGGAAGCGGCTAAACGCGATCATCGCAAGTTGGGTCAGGAACTGGATCTGTTCAGCTTCAGGGAAGAGGCCCCCGGTTTTATCTTCTGGCATCCCAAAGGCTGGACCTTGTATCGTCTATTGGAGCAGTACTCTCGTGAACTGCAGGCCGAACGGGGATATAGCGAGGTAGCCACGCCATGGATTCTGCGCTCGAATCTGTGGGAGCAATCAGGTCACTGGCAGCATTATCGCGACGACATGTTCATTATTGCCAATGACGAAGAGCCGATGGCTTGTAAGCCGATGAACTGTCCTGCGCACTGCCTGCTCTACAAAACCGAGACCAGGTCGTATCGCGATTTGCCCATTAAGATGTCGGAGTATGGTCCGCTTTCTCGGTTTGAGAAGTCGGGTACATTGCATGGAGCGCTGCGCGTGCGAGGTTTCCACCAAGATGATGCGCACCTTTTTGTGCGTCCGGATCAGATCAAAGACCAGATCAAGGATGTTTTGGAGATCGTCGATCTGATTTACACCACCTTCGGTATGCCTTACACCATCAAGCTTTCGACACGGCCTGATGACTTCATGGGTGAAATTGAGGTATGGGATAAAGCGGAGACCGCTCTTGTAGACGCATTGACCTCGCTGGGCAGAGAGTATGTATTAAACCCGGGGGACGGCGCATTCTATGGCCCGAAGCTTGATTTCGACGTCACGGACGCTATCGGACGTACATGGCAGTGCGCTACCGTGCAGTTGGACTTCCAATTACCTATCCGGTTCGATCTCACTTATGTGGATGCCGACGGCAAAGAGAAACGTCCCGTTATGATTCACCGGGCCATCATGGGCACGCTCGAGCGTTTTGTCGGCGTACTGGTGGAGCACTATGCCGGAGCTTTTCCGTTATGGCTCTCACCTGTTCAAGTGAAGGTGTTGTCTATTGGCGATGCCCACACCGCATATGCCGAAGAAGTCGGTAAAGTGCTCAAAGAAGCGGGTATCCGGGTGGAAGTGGATACACGGGGCGAGAAGATCGGCTACAAGATCCGACAGGCCCAGATGGAGAAAATCCCGTATATGCTGGTGGTAGGCGACAAAGAAGTGGAGAATCGTCAGGTGGCGGTACGTCAGAGAACAGCAGGCGACAAGGGTGCGATCCCGCTGGATGACTTTGTTGCTTTGGTAAAATCCGAAGTGGCTGCTAAGAAGTAGACGCTATCAGCACGCTAGGTTCTTTAAGAACGGGCCCTACAGGGTTCGTTCTTCTTATTACGCAGGTGTCTTACAGCCATGGCGCAGTTCCGGACAGGTGGGAAAACAAGGAGCCCGGCGGCCGGCTCACTGTGTTGACGATTACGTTGATCATGCCGGGAAGGTGTGTTATACTTGACGTCGTTCGGGTAACCTACTATACTGAACAAGCTATACGGTGCCTTAAGCAGAAGCCGATCCGCTTCTCACCCTGCAGCGCTTCGATGGTTGCTCGCAGGCGTCGCACAAGCCAATGTTCTCCATGGAATGCTATGGCAATGGCAGACGAGCGGATTTTTCCTGCTCGTCTTTTTTGTTATGCGAGAACCACTCCGAGGCCATATTGTTCTTGGCGTGGAAGGCACGTACAGCGCAAATATCGCCGGGAGGGATTATACCGTGCCAAAGATGAAAACGCACAAAGGGGCTTCCAAACGCTTCAAAGTAACGGGTAGCGGTAAGTTCAAGAGGAATCACGCGTATACCAGTCACATTTTGGAGCATAAGTCTCCCAAACAGAAGCGGAACCTGCGCAAGTCCGCATTAGCTTCAGAGAACGATGCCAAACGTATCAGCCGGATGTTGCCCTATGCTTAAGTCGGGTTGGTCTAGTTAGATCGGCCTGCGTAACATGGCTGTACCATCAATAGATTGACTCTCTCAAGGAGGTATAACAATGCCACGTGCAAAAGGCGGATACGTAGCTCGGCGCCGCCATAACAAAATTCTTAAGCTGGCTAAGGGGTATTGGGGACGCAAGAGCAAGCTGTTCCGTCCGGCTAATCAACAGGTAATGAAGTCGCTCATGTACGCTTATCGCGATCGGCGCAATAAGAAGCGCGACTTCCGCCGTTTATGGATTACTCGTATCAGCGCCGCTTGTCGCCTTAATGAAATTTCCTACAGCCGTTTCATGTATGGTCTGAAGAACGCCGGCGTGCAGATCAACCGCAAAGTGCTGGCGGAATTGGCCGTGAGCGATGCCAAGGCCTTCAGCGAACTGGTTGAAGTGGCCAAAAAGAGCATTGCTTAGCTTATGCTATGGAGATGATCACGAGCATTCACAATGAGCGTGTTAAACGGGCTCGCTCGTTACGTGAAGGCCGCGAGCGTAAACGACGGGGCTTGCTTCTCATCGAGGGGTCCCGTTTTATTTTAGAGGCGGTTGAGGCTGGGGCTCGCCTCAGCGAGTGTTTCTATAGTGAAGCGGCGACTGCAGCTGAAGACCGCCGGTTAATCGCCCTTCTGGAACAACTAGGAGTGGAACTGGTTCCCGTTTCGCATCAGGTGCTTATAACGTTGGCGGATACGCAGACACCGCAGGGTATAATTGCAGTGGCATATGCTCCTAACCAGGCAGGTGCCGATGTGCTTACTCGCGGTGAATTGGTACTCGTTGCCGATGAAATACGTGATCCCGGCAATTTGGGAGCCATCCTGCGCACGGTCGCCGCAGTGGGAGCCGGCCTCATTCTCATGGCAGGCAGTGTTGATCTTACCAATCCGAAGGTCATTCGTAGCAGCGCCGGAGCTTGCTATGCCGTACCTATTTGGCAGGCCGCCAAACTTGCTGAAGTAACCGGCGCTCTCAAGCAGCACGGGTATCGCACATTCGTCATGGATATGAACGGTGCCAAATCGATTTATCAGGTGGATCTCTCAGGGCGCATAGCGTTCGTTATCGGCAACGAAGCGCATGGTCCCAGCCCAGCATGGGAACATCAAGGCGCTGAACTCATTCATATACCAATGCCTGGCAGAGTGGAATCGCTCAACGCCGGGGTAGCAAGCGCATTGGTGCTATACGAAGCATTGCGTCGGCGCTTATAACCCCATGTTAACGAGTTGTAAACGCAAGTGCGGTGTGCTATAATAGGGCCAACAACACCCGGAGATCAATCGAAAGGGTGGGGCCTTATATGTCGACCGCCGAGTTCTTGTGGAAGATTTTTGAAGCTACCGGTTCAGTTTCCGCCTATCTTCTGTATAAGCAACTTAGAGCACAGGTCAACTAGGTCTTGAGTAGGACCATATAAAGGCAATGATGGAGAAGAGTAGGCCTGGTAGGGGCAACAGGGAAGAAGGGCCGGCGACTGAGAGCCCTTCCGGCATACCGCCCGGCTGAAGTTCGCTCTGGAGCTGACCGCTGAACATCATAGTAAGCGGTTCCGGATGACGTCCGTTATTACGCATGCCATTATGTGTTACACAATCCATAGTGGCTAAAGGGTTGCATGCGCAACCGAAATAGGGTGGTACCACGAAACTGCTTTCGTCCCTTTAGAGGGAGAAAGTGGTTTTTTTATTTTAGGCTGGTGTATATTGAGCGTATGGGTATAATCACGCCTACGCTATACATAAGCCGAGATTTGATCAACTGTGGGGTTAAGGAGAGCGAGGGTTATCATTGTTAGAGCAGTTATTAGAGCAAGCTGACCAAATTATGGCGTCAGCCGGCGCAAAAATTGCCCAAGTTAATACCAACAGCGCCTTGGAAGAGGTGCGTGTAGAGGTATTGGGCAAAAAAGGCGCGTTGACGCAGTTGTTGCGCGGTATGGGGTCTTTATCGGCTGATGATCGACCTATTGTCGGCAAACGGGTGAACCAGGTGCGTGACGCTGTTGAGCGGCTGTTGGCCGAGAAAAGTCGCAACTTGCAACAACAAGCGCTCGAGGAGCAATTGGCGGCGGAACGGATAGACGTGACGCTGCCGGGTACGGGTGTAGCCCGTGGAACAATGCATCCAATTACATTGGTGTTGGATGACATCAAACGCATTTTTACGGGCATGGGCTACGAAGTGGTCGAAGGACCGGAGATCGAAACGGATTACTACAACTTCGAAGCGCTTAATGTGCCGAAACACCACCCGGCTCGCGACATGCAAGATACTTTCTATATTCTTGACGACTTGCTGCTGCGTACGCAGACTTCACCCGTACAAGCTCGGACTATGGAGAAGCGCCAACCGCCTGTGCGCATCATTTCTCCCGGCAAGGTTTATCGGGTGGATTCCGATCCTACGCACTCACCGATGTTCCATCAGGTTGAAGGGCTTTTGGTAGACGAGCATATCACATTGGGCGACCTGAAAGGTACGCTGCAAGCCTTTGTAAGAGAGATGTACGGTAAAGAGCGGGGAGTGCGTTTTCGTCCCAGTTATTTCCCCTTTACTGAACCGAGCGCGGAGATGGATATCTCCTGCTTTGTATGCGGCGGTGAAGGGTGTAGGTTCTGTAAGTACGAAGGCTGGATTGAGATTCTTGGTTGCGGCATGGTGCATCCCCGGGTGTTGGAGATGGTGAATTACGATGCGGAGAAGTATACCGGTTTCGCTTTCGGGATGGGGATAGAGCGTATAGCCTTGTTGCGGTACGGCATCGATGATATCCGTCTACTCTTCGATAGCGACGTGCGTCTACTCACCCAGTTCTAAGCCTTTGTCAAAGATCGATCAACACTGTGGAGGTGCCCGGGATGCTGGTACAAATGCATTGGTTAAAAGATTATGTAGACGTGCCTTGGTCGGCTTATGAGCTGGCTGAAAGGTTGACGGCTTCCGGAAGCGAAGTCGAGCGTATCCAACGGTTCGGTGCGGATGTAAGTGGTGTTGTAGCCGGCCGAATTCAGGATGTTAGGAAGCACCCGCATGCGGACAAGCTGGTCGTCTGTGATGTAAATATAGGTGACCGGATGATTACGGTGGTCACAGGCGCACCTAATGTGGCAGTCGGGCAGGTCGTACCGGTCGCTCTGCCGGGAGCTAGTCTGGTCGGCTTCGATAAACCGCTTGAGGCCGGCGAAATCCGTGGTGTGGAATCCTACGGCATGTTGTGCGCTGAAGATGAGCTAGGTGTCGGAGAGGACCATGAAGGGATCATGATCCTACCGGACGATACACCTGTCGGCAGCGACCTGACGCAACTGATGCAACTTGGCGATGCTGTAATTGAGTTTGAGATCTATCCCAATCGGCCCGATTGCTTGAGCATAATAGGTATTGCCCGGGAAGTAGCCGCCCTCACCCAAGGAGAACTGCGCATTCCTCAGCCTGCCATTGCTGAAGTCGGCGCTCCTGCAGACCAGATTGCCAAGGTGATTGTTGAGGCGCCGGACCTGTGCCCCAGATACTGCGCCCGTGTCATTCGAGATGTAAAAATCGGACCTTCGCCCCTATGGATGCAACAGAGACTGCGTGCCGCCGGGATGCGGCCCATCAACAATGTAGTTGACATAACCAACTATGTGATGCTTGAACTTGGGCAGCCGTTGCACGCCTTTGATCTTTCGCTACTACGGGAACAGACGATCATCGTACGGCGAGCCCGAGACGGTGAATGCATGCGCACGTTGGATGGGGAAGAGCGTAGGCTCGATCCGGACATGCTGGTAATTGCCGACAAAGAGCAGCCTGTGGCGATTGCGGGCGTAATGGGCGGAGAAAACAGCGAAATCACGCCTAATACCGTCGATTTACTGCTCGAATCCGCTTGTTTTGACCCTATTACGGTGAGGAAGACTTCCCGTCGCCTAGGTTTACGGACTGAGGCTTCGGCACGCTTTGAAAAAGGGCTCGATCCGCACTTGCCATTACTGGCGGCCAACCGAGCCGCTGAGCTTCTTGCGCGTTTTTGTGCCGGTAAGGTAGCTCCGGGCGTCATTGATGTACATCAAGAGCTGCCGCAACAAAGAGTGATCACTATACGTCCCGAACGAGTCAATCAACTGTTGGGAACACAGCTTGCCGTGGACGAAATGATACAATGCCTGGAATCGCTAGGTTGCCGTGTAGAAGCGACAGAGTCGTCTGAAGCCGGCCTCTCCGTTGCCGTGCCGCATCATCGCCGAGATATCGAGCGCGAAGTGGATCTTATTGAAGAAGTGGGTCGCATCTACGGTTTTGATAATATCCCAGCTACGTTGCCGCAGGGAACGGCTACCCGCGGTGGGGAAAGCCGCGAGTCGCTGCTGGTGGCCAAGGTGCGCAACGCATGCGTAGCGGCAGGCTTGCATGAAACCATCACATATAGCTTCACCTCGCCGCGCCATTTCGACTTGATGCGCTTTCCTGCGGATGATGCCCGGCGCCGAGCCATCAACTTGGCTAATCCGTTGAGCCCGGAGCTGAGCGTGATGCGTACGACATTGCTGCCTAATCTCATTGACGGTGTGAGCCGAAATGTTACACATCAAGTGATGAACGTGCATCTGTTTGAGATCGGCGCCATATTCATCCCCAAACAATGGCCGATTACCGAGCAACCAGAGGAAAGACGCACCTTAGGCGTCGCTTTGCTTGGTACGGTACCTCAAGCTCAAGGTCTGAATGCTCAAGTATGTGACTTCTTTACGCTCAAAGGCATCCTTGAGCAGGTGGGACGAGCGTTAAATCTGCAGTTCCGGGTCGAACACGGAAACCATCCCAGTTTGCATCCCGGACGTACGGGAGCAATTTGGCTTGAGCAAAAAGAGGTCGGTGTCTTAGGCGAAGTTCATCCTCTGGTCATGGAGGCCTACGACTTGCCGGGGCGCGCCTACCTGATGGAGCTGGACTTGGATGCGGTTTTACCTGCAGCAGGCAAGCAGCCGGTTTACGAATCTCTACCGAAGTATCCGGCGAGTACGCGCGACTTGGCCTTATTGGTGCCCTTAAACGTATCGGCAGCCGAAGTGGAAGAACAGATGCGTAAGCATGCCGGCGATTACCTGGAGTCAATGGAGTTGTTCGATGTGTATCAAGGGAAACAAGTACCTGCCGGTTTTCGGAGCTTAGCCTATTCGTTGACGTATCGCGCCGGCGACAGGACTCTGACTGATGCTGAGATCAACAGCAGCATCAAGCTCATTGCCGAAGCTTTAGCCGCTCAGCAAATACAGTTGCGCCGCTAGGAGAGCTTAAACGGTGTTTCGGTTGCGTTACCTCAGAGCCTGCGTAAGGGATTCGGATGCGACAATGGCAGAAGTATAAGCTGCGGTTGCAATAGACGACTCCTTGCGCAGGCTCTCCTCAATAAAGAGGAGTGTTCACCTTAACTTGCGAAATAATGCGCTAATGGCACTCGTAGGTAAGGAGGTCCGTAGGATGAACCCGACGAAGCCTGTCAATACCGCCAAGGTAACCATATGCGGCGAGGAGCTGGTCCTCAAAGGGCAAGAGTCAGAAGAGTACATGCAGAGTATCGCGCAAGAGGTTAGTCTTCGCATGGAGCGCTTACGAGCGATGTATCCCACAATGGTTCGCCATCGTCTTGCCGTACTGGCGGCAATCTACCTGGCCGATGAGTTGGCTAAGTTGAGGCAAGAGTATAGTAGGGTGCTTGATGCCGCCAAGGAGGCCCGCTGACCTGTGGGCTTCGTCCCGCTCTTCATCTGAAGGCGCAACTGTCAGATCGTTACCTAACATGAGACATCGAGCCTGCGAGAGTACCTCTGTTCCATATGCACTATACAGCATAATACGGCAGGCGCAATAACCGAGGCGTGCGACCGTTTCGTGTGGCAAAGCCTCCGGCTTAAGCCGCGAGACTGTCAGGTAGAGCCTGCCCAGATTGGAGCGCGCAGTCATGTTGAATAGGCAAGCTGCCGACTTATTGCTGGAGTTGGCTGCGCTACTTGAGATAAAGGGTGAGAATCCTTTTAAAATTAGAGCATACCGGCGAGCCGCCACGGCTTTGGAAGCGGTGGAGGAAGACATCGCTTTGTTGGCGAAAACCGGCCGTCTGCAAGAAATTGAGGGTATAGGTAAGGCGATCAATGACAAAATCGTCGAGTATGTCAATACTGGTACCATCAGCGTTTTTGAGCGTCTAAAAGCTGAGATTCCAGAGACACTGTTGGAAGTTACCCAGGTTCCGGGCGTAGGGCCTAAGTTGGCCCAGCGGCTCTACTACGAACTTGGGGTGGAAAATATATCCGACCTGCGTACCGCACTTGCAGCACAACGCATTCGTACGCTTAAGGGGCTGGGAGAGAAAACAGAAGCGAAAATCGCTACCGGTCTGGCTCTTCACGCTGAGAACCAAGGTAGGACGCCGCTTTTTATCGCTTCTCCGTTGGCGTACGAAGTAGTGGCGTTCCTACGCCGTCTTCCGAGCGTAACCCATGCGGAAGTGGCTGGGAGTATCCGGCGGATGCGAGAAACCGTCGGGGATGCCGATGTGGTAGTCGCAACCGACGACTTTGCCGCGGTGGCCCGCGAACTCACTCAACAGACCTTGGTGAAGCATGTTCTTGCTCAAGGCGATACCAAGGTGAGCGTCATTTTGCATTCAGGGCTGCAGTTAGATGTGCGTATGGTCGCTCAGGGGGCGTTCGTCAGCGCCTGGCATCACTTTACGGGTTCCAAAGGGCATCACGAAAAGTTGCGTCATCTGGCGCTCATGCGAGGCTATTCCGTGAGCGAATACGGATTGTTGCATAAAGAGACCGGTAGACGCATTGAGCCGGCATCGGAGAAAGATTTGTATGCGCTGCTCGGATTGCCGTACATCCCGCCTGAGTTGCGAGAGGGAACTAGCGAAATAACTGCAGCCGTGGCTGATCGTCTGCCCAACTTGGTGGAGTCCGCAGACATTCGGGGAGACCTGCATGTCCACTCCAATTGGAGCGACGGTGTGGTAACGTTGGCTCAGATTGCCGAGGAAGCGCAACGCCGCGGCTTCGAGTATGTCGGGATCTGTGATCATTCACGCTCTTTGGCGATAGCAAACGGCCTTTCCGAACAGGACTTAATGGAAAGAGAAAAAGAGATCGCCCAGGTAAATGAGCGGGGAGAAGGTGCGATACTGCTATCGGGAATAGAGGTGGACATCCTGACCGACGGATCGCTGGATTTTCCCGACGCGGTGTTGGCTCGGCATGATATTGTGATAGCATCGATTCACTCCGGTTTTCAGCAGAGTCGAGAGCAGTTGATGAGGCGCATGCAACGGGCTATGGCGAATCCGTACGTACATGTGATCGGTCATCCTACGGGACGCATGATCGGAAGACGCGCCGCATACGACGTGGATGTGGAAGAATTGATCCGGATGGCCAAAGAGACAGGAACCGCTCTGGAGATTAACGCATCGCCGTACCGGTTGGACCTGAACGACGCGTATGCCAAAGCGGCAGGTGAGGCAGGCGTACTGTTAGCCATAAACACCGACGCCCATGATTTAGATGAGTTCGGTCATTTGCACTATGGCCTAGGTGTGGCGCGGCGAGCTTGGCTACAGTCGGAGAACATTGTGAACTGTTATACCCTAGCCGAGTTAAGGCGGTTTCTACAGAGAAAACGCCCGGGAGGTAGAGTTGATGGATGAGCGCACCCTGCGTGTACTGGAGTTTCACAAGATCCGGGAACGTCTGGCTGAGCTTTGTACATGCAGTTTGGGTAGAGATCTGACTGGGCACCACGTTCCGGTTAACGATATACGTACCATTAAGGAATGGCAACAGGAGACCAGTGAGGCGGTTAATCTATTGGAGGCGTGCGGCAATGTGCCATTTGGCGGCTTGCATGATGTTCGTTCGGCTTTGGAACGAGCCCGACTGGGCAGCATGCTTGACGCAGAGCAATTCCTGGAAATTGTTGATACATTGCGAGCCACCCGGCGTTTGCGCGCTTTTCTCCTGGAGCATAGGGAGCAGGCTGTAGCTCCCTTTGTCAGTGCGCGGGCAAGAGAACCGGTAGAGTCTCTGTTGGCCGATCGCGCATTGAGCATGAGTACTTTTCCCCACTTAGAGGCTGAAATCAATCGTTGTATCGGGCCTGACGGCGAGGTGGCGGATGCCGCCAGCCCCACCTTGGCTCGACTGCGCGTGCAGATTAGGACGCTACGGAGCAGGGTGCGAGAGAAGCTGGAGGCGATCCTTCGTGCCGCTGCAGCTAAAAACCAGGTGCAAGAGAATCTGGTTACCATGCGTAATGGGCGTTTTGTCATTCCCGTAAAGCAGGAGCATCGGGGGGCGGTACCGGGGATCGTACACGATCAATCGGGTAGCGGTATGACCCTGTTTATCGAACCAATGGCGGTCGTTGAGCTTAACAACCAGTTAAGAGAGGTAGAGTTGGACGAAGCCGAGGAAGTAGAGCGCATTTTACGCGAGCTTACCAACTTGGTGGCAGAAGATGCAAGCCTTATTCGGCACACCGTGAGTATTGCCGGAGAGATGGACTTTATTTTTGCCAGGGCGCGGTTAGCCTTAGAGTACGATGGGGTAGAACCCGAACTCAACACCGAGGGCTGGATCAACATCAAGCAAGGGCGCCATCCGCTTCTTAAAGGGAAAGCTGTACCCATTAATGTATGGTTGGGCAAGGACTTTTACTCTCTGGTCATAACAGGTCCAAACACGGGAGGGAAAACAGTCACCCTCAAAACCATAGGCTTGTTCACGCTGATGGCGCAGGCCGGTTTACATGTACCAGCGCAGCCGGGGTCGGAGTTGGCGGTGGTCGATGCCGTGTACGCCGACATAGGCGATGAACAGAGCATTGAACAGAACTTAAGTACATTCTCGTCGCATCTGTCTAACATTGTGCGCATACTGCAACAGGCTACCGGGAATTCTTTGGTACTACTGGACGAGTTGGGCGCGGGTACTGATCCACAGGAGGGCGCGGCATTGGCCATGTCCATATTGGAGTTCCTGTTGGATGTTGGTTGTCGCACCGTCGCTACCACACACTACAGCGAACTGAAATCATTTGCATACACCCAACCCGGAGTGGAGAATGCCGGCGTTGAGTTCGATGTGGAGACGCTACAGCCTACATATCGGTTGTCCATCGGCGTAGCCGGTAGCAGCAACGCCTTTGCTATCGCCAGAAGACTGGGCTTGTCTGAAGCCGTTTTAGATCGCGCTAAAGCTAGACTCACCAATGAGGAAATCAAGGTGGAAGAGCTGCTGCGCACCATTGAACTAGATCGGCGTAGTGCGGTGCGGGAGCGAGAAGAAGCAGCCCGATTGCGGGCGGAGATGGAGCAACTGCGTAATCGCTATGAGGAAGCCTTCAGAAAACTACAAGGCAAGCGCAATGAGTTGCTGCTGGAGGCTACCAGGGAAGCGGATAAGTTACTCACCGACGCGCGCAAGGAGGTAGAGCAGCTCATCGGCGAGTTGCGTAAAGCGCAGCATACTGAAGCGGCCGAAATGGCGCAAGTCGCTCGAGACATTATTGCCGAACGCCAAGCGTACATCCGGGAGAAGAAGCCTGAACCGATCGTATCTGAACCGCCGCGGCGGAAAACATCGGATGAACCGATACGCAAAGGTGACACGGTGCGCATCATTTCCCTACAAAAAGAGGCTGAAGCGCTAACCTCGCCGGATAGCAACGGCTATGTGCAGGTGTTGGCCGGCGCTATGCGGTTGACCTTATCTGTCAAGGATCTGGAAAAAGTCGAGAAAACCAAACGGGAACGCTCTGTGGGTTATGCTAATATTGCTCGGGAAAAGAGCCAATACATCAACACTGAACTTGATTTGCGCGGCCTTAAGGTAGACGAAGCCTTAGAGCGAGTCGACAAGTACATTGATGATTGTATGCTCAGCGGTATACCGCGTGCCCGGATTATCCATGGCAAGGGGACGGGCGCCTTGCGTCAGGCCGTACGGGAGCAGTTGGCCGGGTTGCCGCAGGTACGCCGTTTCCGTTTTGGTGAAGCTGGTGAAGGTGGCGATGGGGTAACGGTCGTCGAGTTTCAATGAGCCGCGCCATGAAGTGCGCGCTCCATGACGACTCTCGCCTATGGTGGCGACGTTGCGCTGAAGGCCATCACAGGCTGGTCTTTCAAAGCGCTTTTCATGAATCGGGCCCAAATTTCAGCAGCCTTACCACTGCCGATCGGGCCCGAGGCGCATGTCATAGGCCGCACCTGCGCGTCGTTTCCTAGCCACACCGCGGCGACCAACTGCGGTGTGTAACCTACGAACCAAGCGTTGGTGTAATCGTTCGTCGTTCCAGTCTTACCGGCAGCAGGTCGGCCGATTTGCGCTTTGGTACCTGTGCCGCGCTCAACCACTCCTTGCAGCATGTCCGTCATGGTATCGGCCAGGGCTGCGCTCATCACCACACGTCGGTCCGGTCGTGCTTCAAACAGGATCGTGCCCTGGGCATCGACGATTTTGGTTATTGCCATAGGTTTGCAGTAATAACCGCCGTTGGTAAAAGGGACATAGGCGGCGGCAAGTTCGAGCGGCGATACGCCCTTGGTCAGGCCTCCAAGGCCTATAGCCGCATGCATATCGTTTTTGTCGCCCTTATCCACCAATGTGGTGATCCCTAAGCGGCGGCCGTAGTCAATGACGGTACGCGGAGTGAGTTCAAGAGTCAGCTTGACTGCAATCGTGTTGATGGACTGTTCTAACGCTTCTCGTAAAGTAACTTCGCCGCGGTAGCGGTGATCGACGTTCTGCGGGCTCCAAGTCGTTCCATTGCCAGTGACGAGGGTGATTTCTTCATCGACTAAAACCGAAGAAGGCGCATAGCGTTCCTCTAAAGCGGCGGCATAGACTATGGGCTTGAATGCCGATCCCGGTTGTCTCACAGCCTGTACCGCTCGGTTGAACTTGTCGGTCCCTCGGCCGCCGACCATAGCCTGGATGGCTCCGTTTGTAGGATCAAGGGCGATGATTGCTCCCTGAGGTTGTTGTAGACCATTACTGTCCTTATATAGGTTCGGGAGGCCGGTTAAGAGTGCTTCTTCAGCAGCTGCCTGAATGCCGACGTCCAGCGTGGTGTATACTCGTAACCCGCCGCCATATACTTGGTTTTTCCCGTAGAGATTGAGCAGTATCTGGAGTATGTAATCGACGAAGTAGGGAGCGCGGTGTTGGTTGGGCTGTCGACTGGCTGTGACCAGTGGAGTAGCGATGGCTTCATCCAGTTCGCTACGGCTAATGTAACCGAGTTCATGCATGCGGCGAAGGACGATGTTGCGTCTTTCTATGGCGGCTTCGTAATTGATGTATGGCGAGAAGACGGCCGGGCCATTTGATACGCCTGCTAAGAATGCCGCTTCCGGGAGGGTGAGTCGGCTTACCTCTTTGCCGAAGTAAAGCTGCGTGGCAGCCGCCACACCATAGGCACCATGGCCGTAGGGAATTTCATTGAGGTAGGCGGTTAGGATTTCGTCTTTGGTATAACGCCGTTCAATTTGGACAGTCCAAAGCAGCTCCCGCAGCTTGCGGATGAGCGTGCGTTCATTAGAGAGAAAAGCATTCTTAGCCAGTTGCTGAGTGATCGTGCTGCCGCCCTGCGCCGCCTCGCCTTCTTTGAGGTTGACAAACAGGGCGCGGACTATGCCGCGCAGGCTGATCCCGTAATGCGTGTAGAAATTTTGATCTTCAATGGCGAGTGTCGCGTCGATGAGTACCTGAGGTATCTGGTCCAGAGTGATCAGTTCACGGTCTTGAATATACAATTTGGCGAGGACCTCACCGTTGCGATCGTATACATAAGTGGTGAGCTGGGGGTTGAAGGTTACTTCAGCTAAAGTAGGCGCACTGCCCAAAAACCCAAAGAACGCTCCGGCAAACGCTCCGCCCAGCAAAGCAATGATGAATATGACGACCGAAACATAGCCGGATGATTTGGAACGGGAACGTTGCGTTTTTGGCATTTTCTTGCTTGACTTGCGCGGCACGGATTATCCCTCGTTTAGTGTTCAGTTACTTGGATAATGGCAACACGGGTCTCCAAGTTCAATTATACAAGCAACCGTAGATGACCTGCATATGCTTATGAAACCGTATGGCTCCGGTACAAGAGACGGGGCGCACCAGTCTATTGAGTTATATTTAGCAAAGCACGGAGTATGACTCGCAGAGCGCCCGGTCTGTATAGATGAGTGGGCGCGATGATGTACTTGCCTTTCTTGCGCATGTTTCTGATTCCATGCGTGACGAGCTCCTTCTATGTGATTTAGCCATTACCTGCCCACAACCTTTTGAAGAAGATTTCGTACCCGAAATTTACACTCGACAACACCTCTGTTCTCAGGTATGATGTTAAAGCGTGCTCGGCAACCAGCTTCTAAAGCGGTTGGGAGCCGATATACGAAGTAGTTGCGTTTAGGTGAAATTTGGTATTGACGTTATGCAAGGTATGAAGTAGAATAACAAATGTCGCTGTTACAGCGGCGACATGATGAAGAACAAGGCATGAAAGCGGTTTTCACTTTGTGAAAGCGCAATGACCTAGCGAACTGAGTTCGCTGGGCGAGATTTATCTGGTCCTTGACAACTGAACAGCGTGCGAACAGAGCGAGACTCTGTTTGAAGAAGCGTACAGCATAGGTTGGACAGACGATGCGAATCGTGGTCTGACCGATGCACAACCTGAATCCACGTACTTGGCTACTGAGGACTAGGGTCCGGCAGATGCCAAGGACGTGCGAGCTTCTAAGATGAAACTTCATCTTTGAGATGAAAGTAATTCATGCAGAAGCCAGATCAACATCCAACTGATTAC
>DUQB01000079.1 GCA_012838035.1 Bacillota bacterium
CCCCGTACATTCGATAGTATCGTCGCTGCAGAGCAGTTAGGTGGTTCCAGATGATGCCGGCAATATCGATTTGCTGAACCAGTTTGCGATTCCGCCGGTTTTGATAGAGCCGATACTTTAGCGTTCGTCGAACCTGCACAGTCTATTTCCCCTTCTGGTCTTCGATATACTTGCGAATGGTTGATTCGGAGATGTGACCGACGGATTCGCAATAATATCTACGAGTCCAAAGCGTTGGGAGGCGACTTTTAAGATGCGGAAACTCCTCGCGGAGCCTTCTTGACGATTTCCCCTTAAGCTGTTGAACGATATAATGCGGAGCAAGTGTAGGAGGGGCTTTAACAAATAAATGGACGTGATCCGGCATGACCTCCATAGTTTCGATGGTGACACCTAGATTTGTACTGGTCTCCAAGAACAACTCGCGTAGCCTGGATGCCACTTTATCGACCAATACTTTGCGACGATACTTGGGACACCAGATCAAATGATAGCCAATGTTATATACGGCCTTATTGCTTGTGGTCCATCTTTTTGTTCCCATATCTTATTATGCACCTGCCAAATGCATAATGACAAGTCGAATCGCAATTCATCTCACGGCAAAAGTCGTAAACTTTCTTGCTGATTCATCGTAAGACGGATAGAGGCGATTAGGCAAGCAACAAGTAATCAAGGTGGACTACAGCCACCTTGATTACATGATTGCCTTCCTCATGCGTATGCGTTGCACCCGGTCCTCACTGGAACGGCGAACTCAACACTGCTCTAATGCCGTCCGCCCATTGCTTAAGTCCGTACTCCGGCGCCAGCTGGCCGCGCCATACCGCGCCCATCGGCGCATTGCGCAGATCGGTCCATTCACCCCAACGCGGTCGGAACTCCAACGGGTCGCCCCACTGTACGGATTGAATAATGATTTGTTTATTCGGCTTCATGTCTTGCTGCAGCCACTCTCTGGACATGGCCAACGGTTTATATACCGGGATTTTTCTATCGCCGATATATCGATCCATCTTCATCTGACTGGTTACGAAGCGGATGTAAGTCCATGCAGCTTCCACATGCGGACTGCCGGACATAATGGCAAAGCTGTCCGGCCAGGCACGCACGACACGTTTCTCCGGTCCTTTCGGCAGTACGGCTACATCCCAATCGAAAGCCTCTTGTCTGTAGACGTCGATGTTTGAGTTGAGATCGATTCCCATGGCGACTTTGCCTTGTCTGAACAAAGTGGAGAAGCTGCCGGACGATGGTGCGGTGCGGTCATGAAGCACCATATCTACCAGGAACTTCACTGCTTCAACGGCCTTTGGTTGATCTACCACCACATTGTAATCCTCATCTAGAACCCTGCCGCCGAACGAGTGTATTACCGGCTCCAACGACGAATAGCCGTAGCTGGCAAAATAACCCCAAGTATCAGGAGTGCCGTCTCCGTTAATGTCCTCAACCAACTTGCGGGCCGCAGCGCGAACATCGTTCCACTCCCAGTTCAGGTCGGGATATGCCACGCCTCTGCGATCAAAAATCGTCTTGTTGTAATACAGCGGTGTGACAACAAAGGCGAACGGCATGCCATATAAGTCGCCTGAAGTTTGCGAGGGATAACGCATAGCTGACATCGGCTCAAGGAAATAATCATTAGGATTCATATCGCGATTGAAATATGGTTGCAGATTGACGAGCAAGCCTCTACGGGCGAACTCGTTTACATAACCTACGCTGATATGCACAATGTCGGGGGGATTACCTGCTAAGCAATATGTGAGCAGTTTTTCGTGAAACTGAGCAAACGGTACTGCTTCATATTCGATCTCTATGTGGGGATACTCTTTCTGAAACGGCTCGATCCAATCTTCAATAATGATGGATGCATTTGTTGCCCAAGTGAAATAACGCAGCTTCACTGTTTCAGCAGCCATGGCATGCGCCGCTAAAACTAGTGCAAGGACTACCGCCATTTGAGTAACGACAACCATGTGACGCCATCGCATCCAAGACATGAGATCACTCTCCGTTTTGTTTTAGTAGGCAAATCCTTCATTACACATACAGCAGTAAACTCCTTCCAACTGATAAGCATTTACCACAATAATCGACGTATCCTGAAATACGTCGCCCCTCCGGCACATCGTGCTCACATCAATATACTGCACCGGAATTGCCATGATATAAGATATCCGCCTCAATCGGAGTATCCCCACTTCTGAAACGCATCTCAACGTATGTTTTGCTGCTTGTTTGACTTCTGGAATACAGATACGCCTCGCTTTCCGCCACCTGGACAAGAGCGCAACCTTACCGTAGGCGGATGGACCGCTTTTCCAACCGACTGTTTCAACTGCGTCGCCGCATTATCGGCGAAGCAGGCCAAGTGCGAACCATGGCAAAAGCGTCGTTGTTTAAGGGAGGAATTTATCTAGACACGGAGGGAGCCGCGAAAACCTCTAGCGCCGTAGTAAGATTCCGCTCCGTTGTGGTACACAAAGACGGTGTTGAACCGACAATCGCAAAATAGCGCTCCGCCCAGCTCTCTAATGGCAGTCGGTGTTTTTATCCAGCTGGATGTTTTCGTATCAAAAGGCTCGAGTTTTTGTAACTCCCGGTATTCTTGTTCCGTCAACAATTCAATACCCATAGCGGTCGCCATGCCCACAGCGCTATTAGTTGGTTTATGCCGCTTACGCGACTGCAATGCCGCGTCGTCGTAACAGACGTTCCGCCGGCCTTTCGGACTCTCCGCCGAGCAATCGCAAATGACATACTCGCCCGTCTGGTCGTCATAGCCGACGACATCAGGCTCACCGCCAGTATCCTCCATCTGTTTGAGAGACCAGAGTATGTCTGTTTTGGCTGCCAACTTCTTCTGCACGTCATCCCAGACTAGGCCGGTATGACGATGCATGTTTTTCTCAAAGCGCTCTTTTAGTACTCTTAACAATGCGCGGCGTTCATCTGGAGACATATCTTTTGTTTTATCAGCATGAATGCTTGTCATCTTTGCGCCTCCCGAAAGAATCGGTTGAGTAACCCTAAAATGCGGTGGTCAGTATTCATTTTTCGTCAACATATTCGCCCCGCTCCGCCTGCGTTCGTTTTACAGCCTCTGTGCCATGACCTGTTGTCAGGTGGTCATTCCTAGCAATACCCGGAGCGGCAAAGGAAGTCTCCCTGCCAAGGAGGTTATCTCTTATCGGCGACGATGACGGCATAGTTTGAGGACTCCCAGACTGTCCGCACAGGCGTAAATCCTGCCTCAGTCAACAATTCCATCTCGTGAACCGCCGACGTCGGTACATCGAAGTGATACTTGCCGTTGCTCAGGTCAATCCCGCTTGCGACCAGTTCGTCGTACTCAGCAAGTTTCTTTGCGGCGGCTGCAGGTGAAAGGTAGTAGTCACCAACAATCAGGCGACCACCTGGTATCAATGCTTCTCGCAAAGCGAGAAACAGCTTGCTTTTTTCCGCATCAAGTAAGTGGTGTAAAGTAGAGGATGCCAGAACGTAATTATAGTGATTACGTGGGTACTCATAGGTCAGATAGGACCCAAGGTGAGCAGTGACGGCGTAATCCGCATACTTGCTTAGCAACTTGGCCATCAACCGAGCGGAAAGATCAATACAATGTATATGAGCATTGGATGCTTTTGCAAAGAAGGCTTCCAACTCAAGGCCCGAACCGCAACCAATGTCCAGAACCTTAACAGGTAATTGGGTCGCGGCTACAGGAAGCGAAAGCGCCTGATAGAACTCCTCTCCTCTATCGACATGCGACATGTGGACTACATCATAATCCTCAGAGACGTGATCGAAGAATTCACCCATCAACATCAGGTCATCTTGAGCCACAGCCGGATCCCCCTATGTTTCTGCCATATGCACCCGCAGCTTTTTGTTGCCTCTCCACAATGGGAGAAGACGTGTCGCGGTATTTTGCCAACCGGTCTGCCTCTAAAGCATGCGGATCATTGTAGATACTCATCGCGGAGTATGGCGTATACTTCCAAATCATCAAACGCACCAAACCGGTAGCCGGCCTGCCTTAGCCTACCCTCGTACTGCATGCCCTCTTTTCCGCATCACCTGGCCGGACGCCGGATTGCATGCCATATGGCGAGCTTGTATTCTGTTCAGACCCAACTCGATGAACCCATAGTGCACCAAAGCTTGTGCTGCCTTGGTGCAGTATCCGTTGTTCCAATAAGGCTTACCTATCCAATAACCAAGTTCGGCCCAACGACTCACTTTGTCGATGACAAGCGAAATAGCCTCGATAAGTGTCCCGTCCGACCGCAAAGTGACGGCGTATGATACGGTTTGCCCGAGCACAATGGCATCAAACTGCCTGATTACCCAGTCTTCCGCCATGCCGTCCTCATATGGCTGCAGTATATTGAGCGTCGTTTTAGCAACATCATAATCCCCGGCCAATTGCTGCACAATAGGCACATCTGAAATACAGAACATGCTCAAATGTAAGCGAGAGGTTTCCATCGGTTTCAGCCACGACATACCCGTCCTCCGCTTCCGGCACCAGTCCACACTGCGCAGAACCCCAGCCAACCAGAGGCAGCCTATATCAGTCATATCGCAAACCAACCAGCCGAGCCGATATCTTGTTGTGATGAGTTCCACATCGAGATACCCGTTCCTAGCGCGCAGAAATTTTAAACGTGAAAAAGAGACTCTTAGATCACGCCCGCGAAACCTAGCGAATAACCGGCCAGCCTGACACCGCACTGTGTTCTGAGGCGCAAAAAAGCGCCGGAAACGCGTCCGGTGCCCAATTTATATGTTACGGTTATGTAGATAACGGCAATGCTGGCTCTTGTAGAACAACAACAAGTGAATATATACAATACATGTACAAACGCCGAGTGCTCAAGCGATTCGATGAGCTACCGTAATAAGGACAAAGAGTGGGTATGATGCCGTCAAAAAGTAGGCGGTAATCACTGAACCTGTTTTCCTTTTTTCATTGTGCTGGTAGTATTTATCCTGTTCGCTGATACCGGAGGTGATCGGGTTGGCGCAGATTGAGCTGCGACACATATGCAAAACGTTTACGGTTTCTCTAAGGCCTGAAGGCCGTATGAGCATGCTACGAGGAGCTTTTGTACGGCGCAAAAAGGTGATTAAAGCTCTTGATGATATCTCCTTCACCATAGATACAGGTGAGTTGGTCGGGTACATCGGGCCTAACGGTGCCGGTAAATCTACCACAGTGAAGATCATGAGCGGCATCCTAACCCCAGACTCCGGTTATTGCCGAATCATGAATCGGATCCCCTGGCAAGAGCGCGTGGCGCATGTGGCCCGCATCGGCGTTGTGTTTGGGCAACGCACCCAGCTGTGGTGGGATCTTCCCGTGCAGGACTCCTTTGACCTGCTGAAAGATATCTACAGCATCCCATTCACCAGCTACAAGCACCGGTTGCATGAACTGGCTACCGCATTAGACATAAGCGCCCTACTCACTACACCAGTACGTCAGCTATCCTTAGGGCAACGTATGCGCTGTGAGTTGGCTGCGGCCCTACTGCACAGTCCCCGGATCTTATTCCTGGATGAGCCTACTATCGGAATAGATGCAGTTTCGAAATTAGCTTTACGCGAGATCCTGAAACGCGAGAACCGAGAAAACGGCGTGACGATGATTCTCACCACCCACGATATGGACGATGTGGAGACCCTTTGCAGTCGGGTAATGGTAATCGGGCACGGGCGGTTACTTTATGACGGCAAGCTGCACCGTCTAAAAGCCGATTATGCCCCGTGGCGCAGCATACGGGCCATATTAACCGAACCTGTGACGCCATTTCACATAGAAGGAGCGGAGAGAATCAAAGCGGAAGGAAACGTGTGGACCGTCCTTTTTAATCCGGACATAATACCTGCTCACATCATGGTGGAGCGCTTAGCCCGCGCCTTACCCTTGCGCGACCTTGTCATCGGCGAACAAAATATCGATGAGATCATCGCCAAGATGTATCAGGAGATGTGTCTATGAGACTTACCAGGCGAGCAAACATGACGAAGGTCCGAGCCTACTTCTCATTATTCCGTATTAAAACGGCTGAGGGCATCCAATACCGCTTAGCCGGTCTAGCCAGCGCGTCCGTAGGGGTATTCTGGGCGCTCATAGAAATCGTAGTATTTACGGTTTTCTACAACTATGCCGCTAACAAAGATGCCGGTACGCTCGCCGGTTTGACCCTAAAACAGGTCATTTCGTATGTATGGCTTTCACAAGCAATATGGACGATGCAGCCCATGAGTATTGATGCCGAGATACTAAAGAAGATCAACAGCGGCGACGTAGGGCTTGAGCTTTGTCGTCCTATGGACTTATATGCGCACTGGTTTGCCGGTACGGCCGCATCTCGCCTCATACCGGTTTTTTGGCGGGGTACGGTCACGCTTCTATGCGCCATATTGATGCCCGTGCCGTATCGACTAGGTCTACCGGCTTCAGCAATCGGCTTTTGCTGGTCATTGCTCTCATTTTTCTGCGCCTTCCTCCTCTGCACGGCCTTCGGTACGTTTGTCGCCACCGTGCGTTTGAACGTCAATTGGGGTGATGGCCCCATGTATATGATGATGCTTATCGGCGGTGTCCTGTCCGGTGGATACCTACCCCTGCAACTATGGCCGGCGGCACTGCAGACCATTTTGCTGCTACAACCGTTTGCCGGCTATCTGGATATTCCCATACGACTCTACTTAGGCACCATGCAACCGAATGACGCCGGCAGCCTCATATTGCTGCAGCTAATATGGATCGCCCTGTTTGTGGCGGCAGGCAAGGCGCTGATGGCCAAACGTCTGAAGACGATCATCGTGCAGGGAGGTTAAGTGATGAGCTCTGTGCGCTTGTATTTAAAATACCTACACTTACACCTGCTCACCGGATTGCAGTATAAAGGTTGGCCGCTAATGGTGCTGCAGGTGCTCATTGTCGTGATAACCGATCCTATCGGTATAATCTTACTTTTCTACCGTTTTGGCAGCATCGGCGAGTGGTCGGTAGAACGGATACTATTGATCTATGCTATGGCTGTGACCAGTTTCGGTCTGGCGGAAACGTTTTGTCGCGGCTTCGACTACTTCCCTTGGCGCACCATCCGTACCGGCGACTTTGACCGCCTTCTTCTACGCCCATGCTCCTTATTTGTGCAGGTGGCAGGTTCGTACTTCCATATCCACCGGATCTCCCGCGTTTTCGCCGGACTCGGAGCGATTATTTGGTGTTTATGGCGCCTTGAGGTTGAACTGACAATGCTGCATATTTGCACCATCGGTTTGGCGCTCATCGGAGGTTGTTTGGTCTACGCAGGCGTCTTCGTACTCACCTCAGGGCTGGCGTTCTTCACCATACAAAGCCTGGATTGGATATTCATCTTCACCAATGCGAGCTACCAGGTCACCCGTTGTCCTATCGACTATATGCCGCAAGTGCTGCGGCGCTTTTTCACCTTTGTCATGCCGATGCTGGTGATCAGCTATATGCCTGCCGCAGCTGTGTGCGGTTGGACTAAAACATATTGGTTAGGGTTGGCGGCACTTCCCGCCGGACTGCTCTTCTTACTTTTCGCCACCCTCATTTGGCGCATTGGCGTAAGACATTACCAAAGTACCGGAAGTTGACGGGAACAGCGGATAAAGCATCGGGAAGGCAGATGCCGGATAGCTCCGCATCTGCCTCTCTATTACGTCGCCAGACCTAGCATCGGCTCTATTTCGCGATCCGCTTAGAACTGCTTTTGTCCTGTGAACGAGGTTCCGGTTTGTTGCCCGGAATAACCGGATTGCTGCCCGGAGACGCTACCTGTGGTATGGTCTTTGATGGCGGCATTCATCTGGGCACTGATGGCAGCGCTTGCTTGGTTAATCAACGACTGTTCAGCCGCGGCAATCATGCGCCGTACCATGTGTCCGCCTACGGCTCCGTTGATGCGTGCAGGTAAATCTCCCAGATATCCGGTATAGTTCTGGATACCCAGTTCACCAGCCACTTCCTGTTTTAGCTGCTCCAAGGCCTGGTACGCCCGCGGGTTCAGGATCGATTTCCTTCCGGCCACTATTCATCACCTCCCAATCTCAGTTGGTGAGTGGTCGAGACGCTGGAGATACCTTCCTTGCGCACCGCGTCTTGAGCACTACCATCCATTCATAGCTTTCCTGAACCCATTGCCGCTATACTGCAGGATAATTGGCTAGGGAGGAAATGAGAGCCAGTGAGTGGAATACCTTCAATGAATGTCCGCTTACGCTGACTATTACGCTGAAGTTTTTCGGACAACTATAACATACTGGGAACTGAGTCATCGAACCATGGTTAGAGGATGTAAGACTGTCTCAGACTGCTGTGTCAGATCAAGTCAATGAGCCAACGGCTGCTGTCGTTGGAGTATGTCGACTAAGTCTACCACTATAGAAATGAGGCGATGCCGGATGCAGCAAACGCTCACATCCGCAGACTTGACTACGACTCACGGCCATCGCACATATCAACGCACAGCCATATTGCTACTGTGTATGGCCGCGCATAAAGCCATGCCCGATAGCCGTGTTTCAGTCGAACACTCGCTCAGCAACGGCGTCTATTGTGAAATCCACGATAAACACCCGCTCACGCCCAAGGATGTCGTTACCCTTGAGCAAGATATGCGCGCACTGGTCAACCAAGCTCTAGATATCCATGTGCGCAATTACCCCCGCGCTGAAGCCATACGTCTATTACAGCATTCGGGTAACCGTTCGGGAGCAGCGCTCCTACAGCAGATGAATATTGCCGACGTCGACCTAACCGAGTGTAACGGCTACCACGATTATCTATCAGGACCTGTACTGGCCAACAGCTCCCTGGTTCCCAGTTTCCGGTTAAATTACTATCTACCGGGGTTAATACTGCAAATCCCCGAAGATAATAGCGGGAACATCCCGGTTTACCGCGAACAGCCCAAGCTCGCCGGCGTATATCGTGAAGCGGAACGTTGGGCAAAAATCCTGAACGTGGGCGATGTGGCATCAGTCAATGAAGTCATACGGCGTAACGAGGCCGGAGACCTCATCCGGGTGGCTGAAGCGCTTTATGAGAAGCGCATCGCCGCCGTAGCCGATCAAGTAGCGCAAAATCCTGAGATTCGGCTAATCACCATCGCCGGTCCGTCTTCATCGGGTAAGACGACATCAGCGCAACGGCTAAAAATCCACCTTCGGGTAAATGGTCTGCGTCCCGTCACCATATCTTTGGACGATTATTTTCTGAACCGCGAGGATACCCCGTTGGACGATGAAGGAAAGCCAGACTTCGAGGCCTTGGAGGCTTTGGATCTGCCGTTATTAGGTGAGCATCTCAGTCGACTCATCCAGGGTGAACCTGTTGATGTGCCCCTGTTTGATTTCCATACAGGGCAGCGGAGCAACCAGACGCGCCGGATGCAGATAGCCGCTAATCAACCCATCATCATCGAAGGCATTCATGGGCTTAACGAACAACTGACGTCATCGGTGCCCAGAGGGCATAAGTTTAAGGTATACATCAGCGCCCTTACACAGAACAACATCCATGATCACGTGCGGATTCACACCACTGACGTACGTTTGATCCGGCGGATGGTGCGCGATCATCAGTTCCGTTCACACCCAGCCGAAAACACCATTAGGATGTGGCCGATGGTACGACGCGGCGAGGTCCGTAACATCTTCCCGTTCCAGGAAGAGGCCGACGTGATGATCAACTCGGCTTTAGTGTATGAGTTGCCTGTACTGCGTGTTAAGGCGGAGCCTTTGCTGCAAGCCATTCCCCAAGACTCCCCGGTAGCGGATGTCGCGGAGCAGCTGCTGTGGCTGTTACGGCACTATGAACCACTCGAGTCCGATGAAATCCCCCACAGCTCAATTCTTAGGGAGTTTGTCGGCGGCAGTTGTTTTATGTAATTCAAACGAGGGGCTGTCCTTTATCGGACAGCCCCTCGTTTCAAGTAGCGCAGTAATAGACGCAGCTTAGTACCTTTACTGCGGCAGATAATCCATACTCCGATCGACATAGCTACGATGCAGCAGGTGGTGCGCTTTTTCCGAGTTCGGCGCTCCTAAATACTGCTCGTAGAGATCCACAATCTCCGGGTTCTCGTGGGAACGCCGCCACGACATGTTCTTGTCGATGCCGTAAAGACTTTCCATCAACCGCCGTAGCGGCCAATGCTCGCTATACGGCTGTCCGCCGCCATTGATACAGCCGCCGGGGCACGCCATCACTTCGATGAAGTGATAATCTTCCCAGCCGCCTTGGGCGAAGAAGTCACGGACATTCTGCAACCCGCTGATCACTGCGGACCTCAATTGCACTCCGTTGACATCCACCACAGTCGTCTTTACGCCTTCCAAGCCGCGTACAGGCGTAAAATCCGGCACAGGCAGCTCTTCGCCGGTCACCATCTGGTAGGCCGTCCGAATGGCCGCTTCCGCAACTCCGCCGCTCACGCCGAAAATAGCGGGTGCCCAGGTTGATGCGCCGAACACCGGGTCGAACGAGACCGGCTCCAATTCAGCCAGATTGATCTGTTCACGCTTCAGCATCCTTACCAACTCGCGTGTTGTGAGCACCACATCCACGTCGCCTTCGGAGACCTTGTTCATCTCCCACTTCTTAGCGGTACAGGGCATCATCGAAACCACGAAAGTCCCATCTCTAGTGGCCTCGGTCTTCTTCGCATACTCGGAATGCAGAACGGCGCCCATCATCATCTGCGGCGACTTACACGAGGAGAGATTCTCCAGATGATCCGGATAGTACTGCTCGGCGAATTTAATCCAGGCCGGACAGCAGGAAGTGACCAAGGGGAACGGACCGTTATTTTTCACCCGCCCCACCAGTTCCGCAGCCTCTTCCATAATGGTGAGGTCGGCGGCATAGTTGGTGTCGAACACCTTGGTAAAGCCCACCAACTTGAGACCTGCAACCAGTTTCCCGGTAAAGTCGGCTCCCGGACTCATGCCGAACTCCTGCGCCAAGCTGACGCGCACGGCCGGGGCGATCTGTGCGACCACATACTTGGTAGGATCCGCCAAGGCGGTATATACCTTAGCCAGATCGTCTCTTTCCACCAAAGCGCCTGTAGGGCATACTTTGGTGCACTGACCGCAGTTCACGCACTCCGAATCACCGATTCCCTCACCAAATGCTACTCCTATAGTGGTATCGAAGCCGCGCTTTAAGGGCGTAATGCAGGCTACGGCCTGGACGTCGGCGCAGGTGGTTACACAGCGCTGGCACAGGATGCACTTTTCGGGATCGCGCATGAGAGCGTAACTGGTGACATCGTTTAACGCCTGCTTGCGTTTGCCGCGATAGCGTCGCTCGACCCCATATTCCGCAGCCAGGGTTTGTAACTCGCAGTTATTGTTGCGCTGACAATAAAAGCAGTCCTCAGGATGGTTGGCCAGCTGTAGTTCTAAGTTGATCTTGCGTGCTAAGCGTACCCGCGGCGTCTGCGTGCGTACAACCATACCGTCGACGATAGGTTGCGTGCAAGAGGCCACTAATGTGCGTGCTCCTTCCAGCTCCACCACGCAGACGCGACATGCCCCTGCGGGGTGTAACCCTTGCCAGTTGCAAAGCGTCGGCACCTTGATGCCGGCTTCTCGCAGTCCCTCAAGTAGAGTCTGATCAGCACCGACTTGATACTCATGTCCATCTACCGTTATATTCACCAGCTTGCGCGACTTAATCTGACCGTTTGCGGCAAGCGCAGCCGTGTTTGTAACCGCCATATCAGCATCCTCCTCAAACATGGATTGGGTTGCATCATCTATCGTCTAGCCTACCAGTTCCATCTTCACGCTCAACCCACTGATCGCGCCGAATGCACAGGCATCCACACAATTGCCGCAGTGTGAGCACAGTTCCTGATCGATGACATGCACTTCCTTCTTCTCGCCGGAAATGGCATTGGACGGGCACTCGGCTTTACACAAACCGCACCCTTGGCATAGAGATGCATCGATGGTGTAGGTTAGGAACTGTTTGCATGCGCCTGCCGGACAGATTTGATCCATCAGGTGAGCGCGATACTCTGACTCAAAATGACGCAGCGTGGAGAGAATGGGGTTAGGTGTGGTAGCCCCCAGCTGACAAGCGGCAGTATCCTTAATGACGCCGGCCAGTTCGTAGATTTCGCCAATGAACTCTTCCGCCTCAATATGCCGGCGGGCACCCATTAGACTTCTCAGTTCCGCAGGAATACGCTCGATCTCGGCATCGACGACGCGTTGCGGCGTAAGTACCCGCTCCAGCAATTCGTATAGCCTGGTGGTACCTTCGCGGCAAGGAGTGCAACGACCACAAGACTCCGTCTTGGTGAAGCTGAGGAAGTAACGAGCCACCTCAACCATACAGGTATGGTTGTCCATGACCACTAAACCGCCGGATCCCATCATGGCTCCCGCCTGGATCAGCGAGTCGTAGTCAATAGAGGTTGAAAGTAATGCGGCAGGTAAACACCCGCCCGATGGGCCGCCGATTTGCGCAGCTTTGAATGTGCCGTTATCGACGATGCCGCCGCCCAAATCGAAGATGATCTCTTGCAGTGTAATCCCCATGGGCACCTCAATCAGTCCGCTGTTTCTCACCTTACCGGTGAGCGAGAACACTTTTGTGCCCTTGCTCTTCTCAGTGCCTACCGAGGCGAACCACTCAGCGCCCTTTGCAATAATGTCCGGTACGTTGGCAAAGGTCTCGACGTTGTTAATAATCGTGGGATGGCCCCACAAACCCTTCACGGCCGGAAATGGGGGTTTAGGCCGAGGTACGCCGCGGCCGCCCTCAATGGATGCCATGAGGGCCGTCTCTTCGCCGCAAACAAAAGCGCCGGCTCCCATTTTGATCTCAATATCGAAGTTAAAGCCGCTACCGAGAATATTCTCCCCGAGGAGCCTTTTTGCTCGCATCTGCTCGAGGGCTTTCTCAATGCGCTCTATGGCAAGCGGATACTCGGCTCTCACATACATATAACCTTTGTTTGCCCCAATAGCATAACCGCCGATGACAATGCCTTCCAGAACGCGGTGCGGATCGCCCTCAAGCAGGCCGCGGTCCATAAATGCGCCCGGATCGCCTTCGTCCGCATTACAGATGATATATTTCTGTGTATCCTCCTGTTCCAGAGCCGTGCTCCACTTACGACCAGTAGGAAAACCTGCGCCGCCGCGGCCGCGCAAGCCCGAACGCGTAACTTCGTCAACAACCCACTGCGGTGTCTGCCCTATCGCCTTGCGCAAGGCATCATAGCCACCTGCGGCAATATACTCCTCAATGCTTTCCGGATCAATCCGGCCGCAGTTTGCCAAAACACGGCGACATTGCTTGGACATGAAGGGCAGTTCCATCATGTTGGGCACCTTGACCAGCTTCGCCTGACCATTAGGTTCCGGTTCCACTACGGCTTCATAATCCGGTTCACCGAGCGCCGTACCCAACAACAATTCGCCGGGGATAACGCCGTTTTCCACATATGAGTCCAGAATACGCCGGAGACCTTTAACATCAACATTGCCGAAGGAGACACGCACGGAACCGGGCAAACGTACGTCCACCATAGGCTCACGCTCACATAAGCCCATGCAACCTACTTTTTTGGCAACCGCGTTAAGACCGCGCCGCTTCACTTCTTCTAGTAGCGTATCCCAAACCGCTTGAGCTCCTGCTGCCAGTCCGCAGGTACCGGAACCGACATAAAAGATGATCTGCTTATTATCTGACATTATTGCCGCCTCCGATACGAGTTTAATATGCGCTTCAGCTGTCGGGGCGAAACGCGTCCGTGCACGTCGTCATCGATGACCATTGCCGGAGCCATACTGCATGCTCCGAGACAAGCCACGACATGCAAGGTAAACATTCCATCTTCCGTCGATTCACCCGGCTGAATGTTGAGCTCCGCCTCAATGCGATCAAGCAGCTTGTTCGAGCCCTTCACGTGGCAAGCGGTACCATCGCAAACCTTGATCGAGTGTTTTCCCGGGGGACGCAAGCGGAAGTGATTGTAAAACGTCGCCACTCCCATCACTTGCGCGGCCGACATCCCCATCTCCTTGGCGATTGCAGCAATTTCGACGGCGGGCAAATACCCTTCCCGCTCCTGAACCTCATGCAACCGGGCAATGAGAGTCGACCGCTTTTCGGTTGCCGATACGACCTCTGTTTGCACACCCATTTTGTTGCCTCCTTACATCAGATAAGTCGCTTGCAGATATCTGCGCAACGGTTTTTCGCCTATGCGCCTGATTTTGTACATCTTATGCCGTTATGTGATTGTGAGTTCGTTCACTAAGCAAACCGACCGCAACCGCATTTTGCACATAGATCGCAACTGCGGCAGGATCGTAGGTTTTTTCACGACCCCTTTTCGCGAGAAAGCCCCGTGCCAGTATGTTTCTGACATCGGGGGCTTTATCGTATTCGTTATGTTATATCTATGACGAACCGTTACGCTTCATTGCCGTAATATTTACTTGCGCTAACCAATGGGAGTTTCGCCGTGCCGCGTGAGAACCCTGCTGCTGCGTAAAAATTCTTCCCTCAGAATTTTGCCATCGGTTGCGCTCGTGTAGTATGGTCATCTGTCTTACCATATAAGGACAAATGTCTTGTCGCATTCACATGAAACTTGTATCAAAACTGACATAAAATCGCCAGGGGGCTGCATGCAACACCTCTCGCGCTACTCCGACGCGCAGCTCGTTGGTTACATCAGCAAACCCCAAGTTCAAAGACAAGCGTGTCTCTATACCTGCTGTAAGCGTCCCTGCTCCTTCTCCACCATTATATGCTGCGCCGCCGTCGGTAAAGAGCACGCCTTTCAGATCCTTGAAAAACAACGGCATCTCGCCGATCCCCCGACGTATTTGCCACGCGACCAGTTCACATTCCACCGAAGCCTTTATTACCCCTTGGCCGCTGAAGTTACTGCTAAGCCCGCGCAACTGCCAAACGCCCGGGGCTTGAGTGAACTTAAAGTAGTGTTCCCGGTGGGATAGGCCCGCTTGGGCCGTTAAGGTGAGACGATACCGCCCCGGTTGATACTGATGCCCTTCCCACGTGGCCAGAAACACCGAATTCTCTTTTGCCGCGAAGTATTGTTGGGCGAGTTTCACAGCCCAGGTCATACTGCGTTGCGCATAGCCGTTGCCGCCTTGCATCCGACCTGCAGACGCGATGTACAGTTCCCAATCGTGCAAATTGCCCAGTTCCAAACGGTAGCCTACGGTCAACCTGCCGTTTTGGCGCACGCCAAGTGTTTGCCAAGCCGCATATACTTCCGCGATATCGTACCCAGGTCCGTCCAGCAGCAGATCATCGTCATTCTGATCCGGATCTTGTTCCATAATGCTGCGCCGACCGTTAAACGAGAATCCGTAGGCAGATCCGAGGCCTAGTAATCCGGGACGGTACTCATAACCGACGCCATATTGAAGACCTTTCCTGCCGGCAACAAACTCCAGACCATAGGCATGCCTACCTATGGCATCAGTAACGCCGGTGGAGCCTCCAGCGAAGAATCCGCTTTCGTCAAGCCATATGGGAGACCAATACCGCGGCCGCAGCGTTTCTGCAGGCGAATATGGGCGGATCGTAAACTCCCTCACATCGTAGAAGCGAGCTAAGTCCAACCGCCAGGGTTCCGTTTTCTGAATCGGAGGTTGATCCTGCGCCCAGTTAGTCCACCGTTGCAACCTATCTGTAGCCGGTTCCAGCCGAATGCTGTCGGCGACAAAAGATCCGGGACTCTCATCAAGTATGGTATCCGTAGCCGGTTTAGGTACAACTGAGGCTACCGAAGGCATCTCCAGCAGCGCTGACCAAAAACTCCACTGCTCCCACTTTTGCGGGTCTAAAGACAACAATGCGACATCATA
>DUQB01000080.1 GCA_012838035.1 Bacillota bacterium
TAAAGAGTTTCTGAGTGAAGTCAACTTTTCGGTTGATGGAACGGCGCGTTCACTCGATGATGTCGGTGAGTATCAGGCACAGGTACTAGAATTGCGGCAGCTCTCGACACTGGCTGAGCACGATACGCAAAATCGAGTGGTTGTAGCTGAAAAAGAGACGCATTGGCACATTACGACCACTGTGATGACCTTAACGCAACGTATTACATGGTTCAAAACGCTGCAGCTCAATGACGCCTACTTATGTATGCTGCCCATCAAACGATTGCATACGCAGGCGTCCGCAGACGCTCCGGACGGCCTGCCCGGCACTGAGTACATTACCGATACCGGAGCGCGTGCGCCTGACTGGCAGCCCGAAGACCTCTCGCAAGAAGGATTCACTCCTGTTTATAGCCAATCGCATCACGCTCGAGCGTGGAGCGAAGCGAGCGGCATCTACGCTGATGTAGAAGTAGTGGAAGGTTGGAACCTACCTAAGCGGGAGTTCAATTTCTCACCTGCGCCTCAATACAACAAGTTGTACTTCGATTTCTGTGGTGAACATACCGTGCATGCTGGTGATGAGTGGCGCACCAAGAGTCGCTATCGTATAACCACCAAAGCCTAAGGTTGGCCGCCGGCCCGGCGCAGCAGCAGTTGTTACGACCGTTTTGAGGAGTGACATGGAGATGCCCGCAACAGCAAATGTGCTTATTATTGCGGATTTTGAACACAAGGACAGTATAGATCGGGTACGATTAGCCAATCCGATGCAAGATCGCATCGTTTTAGATTCGGAGTATGCCGCGCAAGGGAAGTACGCCCTGCGCTTTTCCACGCCTGCATATGTCGTAGGGATGCCACAGTGGCCCGTATTGCAGTTTTGGGCAGAAGAAACCTTTTGCCACAGCGACTGGAGCGCTTACGATTATTTCTCATTCGATTTAGTTAATGCCGGCAGTGAACCGTTGCAGCTGCATCTCTGCATCAGCAGCACTGATACGCATCAAGACGGCTACCGTACCGACATTAACCTAGAGCCCTGGGGATATCACCCCATAGACATTCCTGTGGGTGATATTGCTGCAGGAATGCAGGGCGGTAAGCCGGGTAAGCCGGTAGACATCACCGCCGTTAAGCTGATACATTGCTACTTGACGCGGCCGGTTGCAGACGTACATCTGCACTTCGACTGTTTCTGTTTGGTCAAAGGTCACCCGGATCATAGGCAAGCGCAAGAGCGTCTTACACCAAAACTTGCAGCTCGGATTCTGAACCGGGATGGTATTAAGGAAAGCATCCGGCTGATTGCAAAAATACAAGCACAGTTGGGTTGCGTGGACAGTGAGCGACAGGGGCGGACTTACGTGCTCAATCAAGCGGCATGTCTAAAGGCGAAGCTGGACCAAATCGATCGGCGTAGCAGAGACGAGCGGTTGAGCTTAGCGCAAGCGCGAGAGTTGGCTCAAGCAGCCCGGGAAAACGCACGAGCCGTACGACGATTGGCGTTGTTCGCTCAGGCTTGGCAAGCCCGGCCAGCCGCCAGGTTCGGTGTAGGTGTAGTTGACTCCATGGACTTTGCATATCCGCGTGATGTCCCGTTTGCCTGTTTATTTGAGGGTGCAGCGCAGCTTGCCCTAGCCAAAGGTGAATACGAGAGTCTGCAGATTGCCGTATTTGCCTATGATCTGGATTTACCTCAAGTGAGCGTACGTGTCGGTTCGCTTACAGGTCCTGATGGACGCATCGTAGGGCGGGATGATGAGTCAATCCGAATTCGCATCGATCCGGTTGGTTTTCTTGCCGTCAAACCGAGTATTTTCTATAAGACCGATTACATAGGGTGGATACCTGATCCGCTCCTGGCGCATAAGCCGGCGGTGGATGTGCCCAATGATACGATCCAGCCTTTCTGGGTAGAGGCGTATGCCGCGCCACATGCGTTACCTGGGACGTACAGGGTTCAAATAGAGATAAGAATAGCAGGCGTGGTGGAAGAAACGATACCTTTAGCGCTCGAGGTGTGGCCGTTTACCATCAGCGATAGACCACATTTGCCCACGGCCATCACATTTAACGGTCCCCTGCTCGATCTCGTCTACGGAGCCGAGAAGGCAGAGCAACTGCGTCCCATGTATATCGACTTCCTCCGACGATTCAAGATCATGCCTGATCATATCTATCGCAGAACGCCGCCCACGGTTGCTGAACTACAAGACCTGGCGGAGCGCGATGCTTTGGGCTTGTTTAACATCATGTATGTAGGTCTTCATGATTTCGATAGGCAACAAGAGGATACGTGGCCGACTGCTGTTGAGCGCATCAAGCAATTGGTAAGTGCCGCAATGGAACAGTACAGGGCGGCCGGGCTCGACAAATCAGCTTACCTTTATTGTTTTGATGAAGTTGAATCCGATGCTTTTCCTATGGTCAAAGAGGTGCTTGCTCAGTTAAAGGCCGCTTTCCCCGATCTGCCGATAATGACGACGCTGCGTGATCCCCATTATGGCAGTCGGAATGGATTTGACGCGTTAATAGATATCTGGACGCCGTCGTTATTGACCTATAATCCGGAACTGGCTATGCAAGCACGCGCCAAAGGAAACAAGGTATGGTGGTATACCTACTGTTCGGTGACTCATCCTTATCCTAACTGGTTTAACGAGTATCCGCCGCTCGATACTCGTACGCTCATGGGTCCCATGGCATATAAGTTCCAGACGGACGGCTTCTTGTATTACGCAATCAATCGTTGGCAAGGCCGCGGCGTGCTGGATGACGGCCCTTACAGCAAGTGGGATCCGAGCACATACAAGGATGCCAACGGCGATGGGTCGCTGTTCTACCCCGGTCCCGACGGTCCGCTGGCTTCCATTAGGCTCCAAAACTACCGAGACGGTATGGAGGATTACAACCTGTTGGTTGAGCTCCGGCAACGTCTGGATAAAGCTGCAGACAAATGCGGCGACCCGCAGTGGCGGCAGGCGGTGACTGCGGCGGAGGCTGCTTTGGCGGTACCCGATGACATTGTGACTTCGCTGACGTGTTATACCAAGGATGCGAGGGTATATCGGCAGTGGAGGAACAATGTAGCGCATGCCATAATGGCATTGGATTCCCTTATCAACGCGGACAATGAGGTGCACAAGCATTAGTGAGGCATAGGCCGTCCCGACGCATCCGCATTTAGATGGCAGTAGAATTATCCCCACCTCTGGTTGTTGTGAGGTGGGCGCTTTTGCGTGCGCCCGGCATGTCCACTGGGCCGGAGGGTTGCAAGATACCCTCGTCGCCCAACCAGCGGGAAGACAACCCGTAGGCAAGGGCGCTATCAGTAATGAAGGGGTCTGGAGGAAGCCCAAGGGAGAGTACGGGACCTAACGTAAGTGAACCGAGGTTGGCTTGTCAGGTGGGTAACCTTGCGCGATCTGGGAAAGCCCGATA
>DUQB01000081.1 GCA_012838035.1 Bacillota bacterium
GGGGATTTCGTCGCCTTCATACAGCGGTTGATCATCGAGGGTCAACTCAATTCGTCGTATCGGAAAGTCGATGTTTTTCAGCTGCACGGCGAACTCCGGCCGGTCGATGGGGTCGCTGCCCCTCGGCGCGGCGAAATAGCGTTTGCTCTCCAAGTAGTCGTCCCAGAATGCCAAGGCCTCTTCTACCGTTTCCACAACCGGAGTAGTCACTACCGCATCGGTGATATCGACGGGGCTGCTCCAGCCGCGACCAGCGGCGCCATAAGAAGGAAAGGCGTAGTAGCTGACGTTGAACCCTACGTTACGGCCTTGGGCTATGTTGTCGTGGAAGAAAACGACATCGCCGTCGATGCCAAGATTTTCTTTGAGGAAGGTTTTCTTTTCTTCAACGTCACCGCGCAGGAGCAGCATTGCTTGCTGAGCGGTCAGCAGATACTGGCGGCCGGGGATATCATAGCCTTGATTAAGGAAATAGAAGACCTGGCGCGAACCGCCCGAGTTGTTGTCGGGATAGATGAACTTGTTGTGGGCAATCAGCACATGGGTGCCGAAGACCTCCCAGCGAGGATTCGGGCCCGGATTCTCCGGATCGTCGTCATTGAACAACGGTACCGTAATGAAAGTCCTGTTGGTGTTGCGATAGGTTCCAGTCGATTTGAACGTATTACCGAATACGACTACATAATCGGTTCTGTCGCGGAAACGGACATAGTCGCCTGAACAGTCCTCGAAATAGTTGTTTACAACATAGACATGCTGCGGCCCATAGGCGTTATACATCATATGGGCGTGGGAATCGAAACCGATACGAATGAACACGGAGTCTCGCAGCGTGATATGGTGCGAATCTTCGTAATGCGTTCCGGAGGCCCCATAGATGACATGCGGCATGTCGATGAAGGTACAGTCGGATAAAGTCACATAGGAACCATACAGCTTGGTGACGTAATTGATGTACTGTTCGCCGGTAAAATGGAAGTAGCGAATGAGGGTGTTGACGCCTTTGAAATAAAACATGTCAAATGCGAGAGACTCGTCAATGGGATCGTTCGGGTCGGTTCTGAATATCGTCCCTTCCTTATTGAGCCCTTGGATGATGAGTTGGTGCTTGGGATGACCAATGTTCTCCAGTCTGAACGTACCGCGATTCTGTCCATCTTTGGCTCTGCTGCTGAAGATGTACTCACCTGGCAGGAAGTTCACCGTTACCGGTGATTCCGCCAGAGCGTTTCTTACCCTGTTCCACAACCCGGTGTCTCTAAAGTGAGCTGCATCGGCCGGGCTGGAACCATCGGCCTTGCCGCTGCCTTCATATGCGACGTAAAACTGCCGTACGAATGGGGTTTCTGCAGCAATTGCTCCAAGGCTTGCGAAACTGCCTGCGCTGAGCAAAAGCACAGAAAAGATGATGCAGATTGTGATGAGCTTCTTCAAAGCCTCTCCCTCTTTCTTTGAACCTGACGAATAGCAAAGGTGACAGAAGCCGGCGAAGTATAAGCTGTTCGTTGTAGGACAAACATCGTAGACCCTTTCGTCGCCGACTGTTGTTAAGATTGGTACATAAGTAGCGTTCAGCCCGCAAACGTTTCGTATGCCGGCCTACTCAAGCAAGCATATGCGCCGGCTTGGTTGTTTGAACCACAGGCAGCATTATACGAGGTGGAGCATACCTGTTGTTTTACACAAGGACAAGGGTAATTCCTTGTCCGATTTTGCAGTCGCGGAACATTGCCGTGTTGCAGGGGAACATCCGCACATGCGGAACTATAGTTGAGAAGTACCAAGATGAGATCTACCCGTGTCGCCGGAATTGCCGGGCCGGGTATATATTCCCCGATGAACACCGCCGGACTTTGTGTAGGCCGCAGAGATGAGCGATTAAGCGTAAGAAATGCCGCAATTAGTTTCATAGGGGATAGGGGCGTCAGCAATGCACACCATAGTTACACTTCATGATGTCCGACACTGGACCGCTTGTCGTAGTGTGATCTTACATCCGGGAACCGTGTTGACCTCGTCTGCACGGCAGTGGTTGGCGGAGCATCAAGTTGCCGTACAAATAGCGGAAGCCGACCAACATGCGACGGGAGAACGTGTGGGGCAGCCAATGCAAAAGAGTGAGCTTTCGAGTGGCGAAGTGACGCAGGACAAGGTTATAGACCGCGAGCCGGTATCGGTACCTCAAGGCGCAGCGCGGGAGACCGACCTTTTGCGTGACGATTTGCAGGCAGATGCTTCTGGTGATGCGGCAGCCGGTATGCAGCGCGCCATCATTACGGTATTGGGCAAGGATCGCGTAGGTATTATTGCTCGAGTCACTTCTCTTCTAGCGGCGGCGCACGTAAACATCCTGGATATTAATCAGACGCTGTTCGGCGATCTTTTCTCCATGAACATGGCGGTGGATATCTCCGCAGCCGATGTGCCGTTCGCCGAGTTAAAGGCCGCGGTTGAAGACGCCGGGGTGGAGTTGCAGGTCAAGGTGTTGATGCAACGGCGAGCTGTCTTCGATTACATGCATCGGGTGTAGGAGGATGGGCCATTGACCATTTCTGCGCAAGAGATCCTCGAAACCATCCGCATGATCGAAGTGGAAAACTTCGACATCCGCACCGTTACCTTGGGCATGAACTTGCTGGGTTGCGCTCGCCCGCGAGCGAACGAGGCGGCTGCGCTCATACGCGACCGGATTTTGGACCATGCGGCACGTTTGGTCAAAGTGGTCGACGACATCCAGGCGGAATACGGCGTACCGATTATCAATCGTCGTATTGCGGTAACCCCCATAGCTTTACTGGCGAACGCGTTGGCGCCGGGGGAAGAATGCGCCGAGTTGGGACGTGCTTTGGACGAGTCGGCTCGTGCTGCAGGCATCAACTTCATTGGTGGTTACAGCGCTTTAGTGGAAAAAGGCTACACCTTAGGCGATCAACGGCTCATCGCCTCTATTCCCGAGGTGTTGGCACAGACGGAAACAGTGTGTTCCTCGGTGAATGTCGCCTCCAGCCGGGTGGGCATCAACATGGATGCGATCCGTGTAATGGGCGGCATAGTGAAGGAAACGGCTGAACTGACCCAAGACAAGAACGGCGCGGGTTGCGCCAAATTGGTGGTTTTCGCCAACGTCCCTGAAGACAACCCGTTTATGGCGGGAGCTATGCATGGCGTCGGTCAACCGGAACTGGTGATCAACATCGGCGTGAGCGGACCCGGTGTCGTGCTGGACACTGTGCGCAAACAAAGGTCTCGCGATCTTGGCGTCTTGGCGGAAGCCATTAAGCGCACAGCGTTCAAAATCACGCGGGTCGGTCAATTGGTCGGTCAGGAAGCATCACAGCGCTTGGGCGTACAATTCGGCGTGGTCGATCTCTCGCTGGCGCCGACGCCGGCGGTTGGCGACAGCGTAGCCGATATTCTGGAGGCTATGGGTTTGGAGAAGTGTGGCGCACCAGGTACTACGGCGGCATTAGCCATGCTCATCGATGCCGTGAAGAAAGGCGGGGCGATGGCCTCATCCTATGTAGGCGGACTAAGTGGAGCGTTTATACCTGTCAGCGAAGATGCCGGCATGGTACGCGCCGTGGAGCAAGGAGCGCTTACCTTGGAAAAGCTGGAAGCGATGACCGCAGTCTGCTCTGTCGGTCTCGACATGGTGGTCATACCGGGTGATACGTCGGCCGATACCATCAGCGGTATTATTGCCGATGAAATCGCCATCGGCGTCATCAATCACAAAACCACGGGAGTACGTATTGTTCCTGCGCCGGGACGCCATGTGGGGGATGTGGTCGATTTCGGCGACCTGCTGGGTTCAGGGCCGGTGATGCCGGTGAATCGATTCCAGTGTTCCGACTTCGTGAATCGGGGCGGACGTATTCCGGCTCCGTTGCACAGCTTACGCAACTGAACCGTGTGGGTGCGGATATCGGGCCATGCGTCGATGTACATTGAGGTGAGTATGTGAGTGGTTGGTTTATTACATTAGAAGGTATTGACGGTTCGGGGAAGAGCACCCAAGCTAAGCTTTTGTACGAACGCCTGCTTGCGTGCGGTATAGCGGCGCTACTCACGCGGGAGCCCGGCGGAACCGTAGTCGGTCAGGCGTTGCGAAAGCTTTGTTTGAACGGCGGCGAAACGCTCACTTGGGAGACGGAGATGCTGCTGATGGCCGCCGACCGCGCCCAGCATGTGCAGGAAGTGATTCGCCCCGCGTTGGAGCAAGGTTGTTGTGTGATCTGCGATCGGTACATCGATTCTACCGTGGCTTATCAGGGATATGGCGCGCAAGCGTCTTTAGCCGCCATTAGGCAGGTCAATATGATTGCTACGCAAGGTTTGGAACCGCATCTTACTTTGTTGTTCGATATCAAGCCTACGGAACGTTATGTCCGTCAAGGTGAGGTCGACCGCATCGAAAAGCGGAGTCTGGAATACCATCAACGTGTGTATGAGGGTTTTATGCAGATTGCCAGGGAGAATGAGCGGGTGGTGGTGATCCCTGCTAAGCGAAAAACACCGGCAGAGGTGGCCGCAATGGTTTGGCAGGCCTGTGTGACAAAGCTGCCACATTTAGACAGGTCTGCCGAGTTGAATTGACACCCGCTTTTTGCTTCTGATATTGTGTGGTTAGCATAGGTAGGTTTCATATGCATATGGGTAGGTGCGGCGCAACCTAGTACCTACCTTTAAAAGGAGTTGTTAGGGCGTGCCCTGGGATATAGCCGGACATGACGCGGCTGTGCGCTCCCTGCAGGCGGCATTGATCAGCGGACAAATCGGACACGCCTATATGTTTGTCGGGCCTAAAGGGATAGGCAAGGGGCGTTTAGCTTTACAGACGGCAAAAGCGCTCATGTGCGAGCTCGATAAAACGCAGGCTCCTTGCGGCGCATGTCGCGGTTGCAGGCGAGTGGAGAGCAACAATCACCCCGATCTGCATCGGGTCATGCCTGAAGGGACCGGCGTGAAGATCGATCAGATGCGTCAACTTCAGGATACTTTGGCTTTGCGTCCTTACGAGGCTAAATACAAGGTAGTCATCATAGACGATGCGGACAGCCTGACGGTGCAGGCGCAGAATAGTATGCTGAAGTCGTTTGAAGAGCCGTCGGGCGATACGGTTTATATTTTAATCGTGCATAATCCCGATGCATTGCTGCCCACCATCCACTCCCGCTGCCAAATCATCCGCTTGCAACCCGTGGCGGACGAGGTTGTAGCGGCATTGCTGCAAAAAGAGCGCGGTATGGATATGGATCAGGCTACGCTATTGGCTGCGTTAAGCGATGGCCGGCCGGGATTGGCGCTAACCCTTGATGCCGAACAAATGCTGGCTCAACGCAAGCGTGTTGTGGAGTGGTGCGGCGCATTACGGCAGGATGGTCTGAAAGCCGTTATCAGGATTGGCGATACATTGGAAAAAGACGCGGATCTGTCAGAGTCGTTAACAGCTTTGTCTGTATGGTTACGCGATTTATGGCACTATAACGTAGATCCTCACCTGCAGCTCGTTAACCGGGACATGCGCGATACGATCGCTCAGGAAGCGCCGTTCTGGCGTTCCGGCGCGGTGCATGCGTTGAGTGCGGTTGCTGAGGCTAAGAACCAACTGGCACGCAATGTTAATCGCCGTTTGGTACTCGACTATATGTTGATTCGCATTCAAAGGGGCCTTACCTTATGATAGTAGTTGGCGTACGCTTTAAGCGTGCCGGAAAAGTGTACTATTTCGATCCTAATGATGTTCCGGTAGAGTTGGGACAACCTGTTGTTGTGGAAACCGCACGCGGGCTGGAATTAGGCGAAGTCACGGTTTTACCTCATGAAGTATCGGAAGAAGAAGTGGTGCAACCTCTGCGCAAAGTGGTGCGAGCCGCTGAGAACGAGGATCTGGCACAAACCGAGGATAATATAAGGCTGGAGCAAGAGGCATACGCCTATGCGCTGGAACGCATCGCAGCTTTGAATCTGGAAATGAAACTGGTTGATGTGGAACTGTCTTTCGACAGAAGTAAGTTGATCTTTAGCTTCACTGCCGATCAACGCATTGATTTCCGGGAATTGGTAAAAGAGCTGGTCAGCCGGTTCCACACACGCATAGAGCTGCGCCAGATAGGCGTGCGTGACGAGGCAAAGATGCTGGGCGGCCTTGGCGTCTGCGGGAATCCGCTGTGTTGCGCCACATGGATCGGCGACTTCGCTCCGGTTTCCATACGTCATGCCAAAGACCAGGATCTTTCGATGAATCCCAACAAGATCTCCGGTGTTTGCGGTCGTTTAAAGTGCTGCTTGCGTTTCGAGGCGGAAGCATATGAAGATGCAAGGGCACGCGCTCCAAAAAACGGCGTCTACTACATGACGCCGAATGGCGAAGCTAAGGTGGTTGCCGTAAACTTGCTGCGAGAGAACTGCACGATGCAGTTGAGCGATGCTACTCGCATCAAGGTGACCTGGGTCGACTTACAGAAAATGTCTGAGGTGAAAGAACCAGCTGCTGCAACCTATGTAGCCAATGAGCCGGAAGTTGCGCCATTGGAAGCGGATGCGCCGCTGGAATTAACAGCGGAACAGGCATCGGCTGGTGAAACGAGCTTCGTCCCTGCTGATTGGGGCGCTGCCGAGCAAGACTTTGAAGAGCATAGTGCGCCCGGCCAAAACGCCGGCAGAAAGACGGCCAAAGGCAACCGCAAACAACGTCGTTCTCGTAAAAAAGGAAATCGCACGCAGAGCGGTAATGCATCTGAAGGGCGTCGCACGGATAAAGCGGCAGTTGAGCATGAAATCGCGGCAGGAGCGGATGAAACGAAGGAAGCTCCCAGGAAGAAACGCCGTTGGCGTAAACGCAAACCTAGCGGAAACCGCAACCACAAGGAGCAATTGAAACGTGAATCACCAAAACAAGAGTGATCGCGCAGGTGCCGGAGGAAATTCCGGCGCCCTTTTTGTCGTAGGTACTCCCTTGGGTAACCTGGAAGATATGACGTTGCGAGCTATCCGGACGCTGCGCGAAGTGGACCTGGTTGCAGCTGAAGATACGCGTCGTACGGCTAAGTTGCTCGCTCATCTGCAAATTCAAAAGCCTACCGTGAGCTATTATCATCATAACGAACAGGGACGTACCGAGGATCTGATCGCTCGTCTGACGGCAGGTACCCATATTGCTTTAGTAACGGATGCCGGTATGCCCGGCATATCTGATCCGGGTGCCATTCTCATCGCTGCGGCGTTAGCTGCAAACATCCCCGTGATACCTATTCCCGGACCGACTGCTGCCACCACTGCGCTCGTCATTTCCGGTTTGCCTACCGATCGTTATGTGTTCGAAGGTTTCTTGCCGCGCAGCGGTAAGCCGCGCAAGGCTCGCTTGGTGGAGTTGGCTGCCGAAACTCGGACCATCGTGCTCTATGAGGCGCCGCACAGACTAATCCGCACCTTGAACGATCTATACGATCAGTTAGGCGAGCGTCCGGTCGCCGTGGCCCGAGAACTGACCAAGGTGCATGAAGAGTGTATACGCGGTACGTTGTGCGAAGTGATCGCACATTTTACGGCTCATCCGCCGCGCGGCGAATTTGTAGTGGTTCTAGCGGGCAAGAAGGCGCAAGGCGAGGAGCAGGAGTGGGGGGAAGACGGGGAGCGGCAACTGCCTGCGTTGCTACGAGCAGCCCTTCAAGCGGGATTATCGCGACCGGATGCCGTAAAGGCAGTAATGAAGCAGACGGGACTGCCGCGACGAGAGGTGTACCAAGCCTCCCTTTCTCTCGATGCGTCTAACGAAGATAGCGAAAAATGACCGCCGCTAGTCCCGATGCTACCAGAGGACCGGCGGGGATGCCGCCGAAGAAGGATACGCCCAGCACTGATCCGAGTACGATGCCGACCATAATTTCCGGTTGCGCTGTGAGTAGTTGAATCCCTTCAGCCGCCAGCCGCGCTCCAACGGCCCCGATGACTACCGCCACCAAGCCGTGCGTTGAGAATAACGATTTGATGGAAGCCAACCCCATCTGCCCGTTGGCATAAGGAAGCAGCAGGCCGATAAGCAGGAATGTAATGCCCAGTTCGTTGGCGCTTGTCTGCAGAAATCTAAACATGCCTGGAAAAGCAGTCACTTGCAACAGCAACATGGAACCTGCAGCCACGGCGACCAAATCGTTCTTGCCGATGATGCCGGCGGCAAATACGACGGCCAGGATGATGGTGCCTTCCGTCAACCTGCTCAACTCCTTGGACTCTGGGTAAGGATAACCAGAGTCGGGCGCTGATGGGATACCCCCTCGGCATACCCCTTTACTGGAGTGTATGACGCGGCAGCGGCGTTCTTGTTGCCGGATTGCGACTTGACAGAGTATCCTGTGGAACACTATGATGTGGTCAAGAGCCGTTCTTCAAAGCACCCGCGCAATAACGCCGGTGCGTTTGTTAGAACGTGTTTTCGTCAGCGATGACGGGGAAGAGTAGGCTGCTGCATTGTGCTACAGAGAGCCGGAGCGGATGTATATTCCAGGGTGAAATCCGGTGCACGATTCACTGCTGAACATGGCCCCTGAGCTCCCGTCTGAAGGATGTTCGCATCTGCGTAGGACCGGGCGGGCGTTCCCGTTACAGAACAGGAGTATATGAACCGCATACGCGGGAGTACTCTAAACTGAGACCTGTTTACAGGTGAATCAGGGTGGTACCACGAGATCCGACCTCTCGTCCCTGTGTGGGCGAGAGTTTTTTATTTGCGCAAATACGGCAGTGGTCCAGCCGTTGCGCAGTATGCGAGCAGTAACGTATAGCGATCTAAAGACAGGCTGATGATAGGCATACTTCAGAACAGCAAACACATCGGCGCCACAGGTCTGATTTCAGAGGGAGGAAGAGAATGGCACAAAGGAAGTTTTACATCACGACGCCCATTTACTATCCAAGCAGTCATTTGCATATTGGGCATGCATATACAACGGTCTACTGCGATACCCTGGCTCGCTGGCATCGCTTGAAGGGTGAAGATGTGTTCTTTTTGACCGGTTCGGATGAACACGGACAAAAAATTGAGCGTGCGGCGCAGACAGCCGGCAAAACGCCGTTGGCCTACGTAGATGAGATCGTGGCCACATTCCAGGCGCTATGGCAACGTCTGAATATCAGCTACGACGACTTCATCCGCACCTCGGAACCGCGGCATCACCGGGTGGTGCAGGCTATATTCAAACAGCTATATGATCAAGGCGATATCTACAAGTCGGTATATAAAGGCTGGTATTGCACGCCCTGTGAGAGTTTTTGCCCGGAAACCCGCCTTGTAGACGGCAATTGTCCCGACTGTGGTCGTCCGGTGGAAGAGGTCGAAGAAGAGAGCTACTTCTTCCGCATGTCCAAATATGCACCCGCCTTGTTGGCTCACATCGAGGCGCATCCGGAGTTCATACAACCTGGTACCCGACGCAACGAGATGGTGAGCTTCATCAAGCAGGGACTGGAGGATCTATGTGTTTCGCGGACCACGCATAGCTGGGGTATTCCCGTACCGATCGATGAGGGACATGTTATCTATGTATGGATCGACGCATTATCCAATTATCTCACGGCGATAGGCTATCTGTCGGATGAAGCAACCTATAGCAAGTGGTGGCCGGCGGATGTCCATGTGGTTGGTAAGGATATTCTGCGCTTCCACACCATTATTTGGCCGTGTATTCTCATGGCGTTAGGCGTAGATCTGCCTAAACAGGTATATGGTCACGGCTGGGTCGTGCTCGATTCGGGCAAAATGTCGAAGTCAAAAGGTAATGTGGTGGATCCCAATGTGTTGATCGATGAGTTCGGCGCCGATGCCATCCGGTACTTCCTTCTGCGGGAAGTGGCCTACGGACAGGATGCCAAGTACTCCAAGCGGGGCCTGATCGAACGGATCAATGCGGACTTGGCGAATGATTTGGGCAATGCCTATCATCGGAGTTTGTCGATGCTTGAGCGGTTTTGCGACGGCATAGTGCCCGCACCCGGTCAGCCGGAAGCGCAAGACTTAGAGTTGCGGCAATTGGCTGAAATGACTGTTGCGGCGGTTGATCAGCGTCTGGCGCAGTTGGAGGCAAACACCGCCCTCACTGAGTTGTGGCGTTTAGTAGGCGCCGTCAACAAATATATTGATACGAGCGAACCTTGGAGTCTGGCTAAGGATCCCGACAAGAAAGAGCGCCTGAATACCGTGATGTACACAGTCATGGAGTGTCTGCGCATCGTAGCCCTTTTAGCGGGTGCTTTCCTGCCGGAAACCGGGGGAAAAGCCTGGCGGCAGTTAGGTTTAGAGAACTATGCCGAAAAGACAGCTCAGGATCTGACCTGGGGTGGATTGCAGGCAGGAACGCGTTCAGCCAAGGGTGAGCCGCTCTTCCCGCGGATTGATGTCGCAGCATCATTGGCGGTAGAGGAGACGCAACCGGGCGATCAGGGACAAACACAGGCGCCAAGCGGAAAAGGAGCGCATAAGATGAGCGAACATGAAGGATCCAAGTCGTCGACAAAAGAAAACGAAGCAACTCTAAAACAACCGGCAGCGCCGCAGCAACCGGCGTCCCCCGGACAGCCCAGCGCGCCGCAAGCGCCAAAAACGGTGGAAAAACAGGATGACGCAGAGGTTAACCTGATCACCATCGACGATTTTGCTCAGGTGCAACTAAGGTTGGCTCAGGTAGAAGCGGCGGAAAAAGTCAAAGGTGCCGACAAACTGCTCAAGCTGCAGGTAAGTGTGGGCGAGGAGAAACGGCAGATTGTGGCCGGGATCGCCAAGCATTATGCGCCCGAAGATTTGGTAGGCAGGAAGATTGCCATTGTGTATAATCTCAAACCTGCCAAATTGCGCGGCGAGTGGTCACAGGGTATGTTGCTGGCTGCTAGTGATGATGCTGGTAATTTGGCCTTGCTCACGGTGAACGAGGACGTGGCGTCTGGAGCGGAGATCAGGTGAGCTTCTTAGTTGTCGACACACACGCGCACCTATGTAGCGACGATTTCGCTGCAGATAGGGAAGCTGTGCTGGCTGCGGCGCATGCCGCCGGAGTAACTTGGGTGTTGGATGTGGCGGATACTTTGACCACATCGCAACAAGCAGCGCTGTGGGCAGCCGGGCGGGAGGGCGTGTATGCCACAGTCGGCGTGCATCCCCACGACGCCGTCAGCTGGAACGAGCAAACGGCTGCGCAATTGCAGGAGTTGCTGGAGCAACCCCAGGTATTGGCCGTAGGCGAGACCGGACTCGATTATCACTACGAGTTTTCATCCCGGGATAAGCAAGTCGAGGCATTTCGAGCCCAACTGCAGTTGAGCTTGGAATACGACAAACCGGTTGTGATCCACAATCGGGAGGCGGACGCCGATGTTTTGGCCGTGTTGGCAGAGTTTAAGACTAAGCCGGTGCGCGGCGTGTTTCACTGCTTCTGGAGCGACCGGCTCATGGCGGATGCGGTTCTGGCAGCAGGCTTTTACCTGGGTGTGGGAGGAGCGATCACCTTTTCCTCCGCCCGCGATTTGCGGGCCGTAATTAGTCAAGTGCCTTTGGAGCGTTTGTTACTGGAAACAGATGCGCCCTATCTGGCACCTACGCCATATCGCGGCAAGCGTAACGAACCGGCGTATGTAGTGCGTGTAGCCCAAGCTTTGGCGGAGTTGCACCAGACCTCCGTTGAGCATGTTGCGGAGGTTACCAGCGCCAATGCCGCGCAGCTGTTCTTGCCGTAAGCTGCTCAATAATAGTGGCAGCGGTTGGAGAAGGGCGTTGTCTCAGGCTGATACGGCCGTTCTTAGCCATAGTAACGATTGAAGATGCCACTGTATATGCAGGTGTTGTCACCGGAGTGGATTGATGGTAGACTATTAAGCACCAGCGTATGGTGGTTCAAGCCGGTCTGTGAGGAAGCATCTCCTCGGCAGACCGGCTTTTTGTCATCTAAATTGCTTGGCGATCATCAGCCGGTTGCTCAGGAGCTTAACTAAAAAATCCATGTGCAAAGAACGGGGGAGTTAAGCAATGCTGGATCAACCGCAGAAGAATCTTGCGCGACTGGTATGGATGTGCACCGAAGCGTATGCTACGCCGGGGTCATATACGGGCATGAACATAACGATCGATCTGACTTCGCAACAAGGACGTTGGGAATTGGTCGTATTGGCGTTGCTGTTGGCGGCGCGGATTAGTGAATCGGTGGTCGAGCGCACATTCCATTTATTGCGCGAAAGCGGCTTGCTCGAATTCGAGCGAGTGCTCAAACAGCGCTTGGCGGACGTTGCGCAAACACAGGACATATTACAAGCGGAGTACCGGGCTTTGATCAACCGTAATCGTAAAGTGATGGCGATATATGCCAATGCAAAGTGGTTGGCTGAACATCATCAGGGCGACATTCAGCATATCTATGAAAGCTGTTTCAAGGTGACGTCTCAGGCTGGCGAAGAAGCGGCCGGCATGACTAAGGCGGAAATAGCCGCCGCCGCAGGCGAGTTAACGCAGCGTTTGCGCCAATTGCACCAAATAGACAGTCGAGCCAGATGGATGTGCCGGGTGATGCGGGAAGCAGAGGTGTGGCCGCTGGTACCGGTGCAAGCCACCGTCTATTTTGACCGTCATGTACGTTGCGTGCTGCAACGACAAGGTCTGATCACCACGGGTCAACTGCAGGACCAGCTGCAGGATGCTGAAGAGGTCATCGAGCGGCTCTTTGATGGCGATACGATCGGTCTGTCTCGGCTGGGTAGATTTGTGTGTCAGAAACACGATCCTCTTTTGTGCGAAGATAAGTGCGGTCTATATGAGTACTGCAGCTATCGGCAAACCGCGCCGGAGCAGAACGGTTTAGCTCCATAAGCGCCGAATCCGCCACAACTCGGATTGTTGTTCGTCCGGGCGCCGTAAGGTCCAGGTGTGCTGCCCTATGAGAGGTACAGCCGCACTGTAGATCGAAACGTTTATGCTACAATTGTGAATAATGTTCGTGTTTCGTTGACATGGCTTACCGCAATCTGGTAAGATCAGTACGGCATAAGGGTGGAGTGATTTGCTCTGCTCTTTATTTGCGTGAATGCCAAACGTTCACTATAAGTTATTCCGGAGAGGGTGGCACCCATGTCATCAGTAGTAGTAGTAGGTGCGCAGTGGGGAGACGAAGGAAAGGGCAAGGTTACGGACTACCTTGCAGCCCAGGCACGTACCGTCGTTCGCTACCAAGGTGGTAGCAACGCAGGTCATACGGTGGTTGTGAATGGGAAAACCTTCAAACTGCATCTGGTTCCCTCCGGTGCCATTCATGCCAATAAGCGGTGTGTCATCGGTAATGGCGTTGTGATTGATCCGGTCACATTGGTGCAAGAGTTGGAAGGGCTGAAAGAGTCGGGGATCGATGTCCCGCTTCATATAAGTGAGAGAGCACATGTCATTCTGCCCTATCATAGAGTGCTGGATCAATTAGAGGAACAACGACGCGACCCCGGCAGCAAAATCGGTACCACAGGCCGAGGGATCGGTCCTTGTTATGTAGATAAAGCAGCACGTTGCGGCGTGCGGATGCTTGATTTACGGACGCCTGAAGCGTTTCGTGCTCGCTTGGCCGCCGTACTACCTGCCAAGAATGCGCTTCTAAAGGCTCTGTATGGCCACGAAGGTTTTACTGTGGATGAAATTATGGCGCAGTGCGGCCCGGCTGCGGAGAAGCTGGCACCCTACGTAACAGATACTTCCTTGCTGGTGTACAACAGCATCCAAGCCGGCGAGAAAGTGCTTTTTGAAGGGGCGCAAGGGACCTTGCTCGATTTAGATCATGGCACATATCCCTTCGTCACCTCATCGTCGGCGACTGCCGGCGGAGCGGCTACGGGAAGCGGCGTGGGTCCAAATTTCCTCAATATGGTGGTCGGCGTAGTCAAGGCGTATACCACACGTGTGGGAGAAGGACCTTTCCCGTCGGAACTGCAGGATGCCATCGGTGAAAAGATCCGACAAAACGGCGCCGAGTTCGGCACCACGACGGGCAGGCCGCGTCGTTGCGGTTGGTTTGATGCCGTAGTCGTACGTTACGCGGCCCGCATCAACGGGTTGCAGCAACTAGCGATTATGAAGTTGGATGTGTTGAGCGGTATTCCGGAACTAAAGGTCTGTGTGGGGTACAGGCATCAAGGTGCGGTGTGCGAGCATTTTCCCGCAGATATCAATATTCTGGACCAATGCGAACCGGTATATGAGACTATGCCCGGTTGGGACGAGGATATCACGGGTATTCGTAATTACGCCGATCTCCCCGCCAATGCTCGAGCGTATCTAGAACGTATCGCGGCGCTAACAGGGGTACCGATCGCCTTGGTTTCCGTCGGTCCAGGCAGAGACCAAACCATCACCATAAAAGAGTTGTTTGGCTAAACCGAGATAGCTGCCCAGCTTTTCCGGATGCGCTCGGATAGGATATCCGTTGCCGGAATCGAGCGTTATATCCGAGGGCTGGGCGGCTCTACCTCAGGAACTTGCGGAAATGGCGTACTCTGGTTATTGACATCAGCGCATCCGTAGGTTAAGATTATGTGTACGAACGGGCAGGTAGCTCAGCCGGTTAGAGCGCTACGCTCACATCGTAGAGGTCGGGGGTTCGAGCCCCTCTCTGCCCACCACGCAAAAACCCCGTCGGTATCGCATTTCCGTCGGGGTTGTTTTGTAGCATTGACCGGGAAATGTAGCAACGGTGTAGCAACTGGAGGCTGTTTCTGTGCAGCCTCTTTCGCATCGTCCAGAATATCCTCCACCACTTTAGCGACCTGTTGATCACGCCCGGGCATCAGGTGGGTTTTCGTATGTCAAATATGCAGCAAACTAACCTGCCGTACCTGGCTCTTCCAGTGCGTCGATGATTCCAGGATGAAGAGCGGTACGGTTTCTTAAGTACAAGCTCAGATATTTCACCATGTTCCGTACGCTAGTTTCCATTCCGGCACATGTTAGCGGTTGGATATGTAGATCAATGATCTTTGCTATCTCCTGCACTTCCATGTGCACATAATCGAACCTTCCTTCGGCTCTCATGTCCATGCAAAAGACAGGCAGTAAGCACCTAACCCATTGAAGGCGATGCCTCCTTGGGGCCTCAGAGTTGTGCGGTTGTTGGGGGGAGTACCGCCTTAGTGGGAGCTAGCTGATAAGGATGTAAGCTACACATACCCCGGTACCACAGAGCCTATACTGAAGGATATCAACCTACTTATTTGCTCCGGAGAGCGAATATCATTAGTTCGAGGGAACGGTGCGGGGAAGTCGACATTGACGAAACTAGATCCCCGGGTAGCCATAGGGTATCCGCATGCCTGTCAGGTTGTACCTCTCAATAGAGACGTCGGTGTAGTAGTACTTCAGAATTTTAGAGAAGCTCCAACCCTCTTCAGCCATGCTTTTAGCGCCGTATTGCGACATACCTACCCCGTGACCATAACCGCGGCCGTTCACTACGGTGAGTATGTTACCTGGATTCGTCGGATCGGTAATGATCTTGCCGTTGGTCATCTTTAGGTCGAAGCTGGGGCTCGGGAGATTATACCACTTACGCAACTGCTCCTTGCTGAAGGTTTGACTGACTCCATCTCCTATGGCGATATAACCACGCACCTGATCGGATTGCATCACCGGAGCCAACGTGATGATCGTACGCATACCTAATAAGGCGGAGAGCTGAGTGATGGTGATACTCACTGAGCGTGTCCATGTATACCATGGCGATTTGCTCGAGAAGGCCGCATCGTCGCGTGATCTGAGATAGGGTCTGTATGATCCCCAGACGTCTTCGGAGTTTAATGTTCGCCCCGGACTGGTTGAATGATAGACCGCATCGATGAGTTTTCCCATATAAGAGCCGTCGTTGCCGACGTAAACCAATACGGCGCGATCCGTATTACGGACGGCTTCATAAGTGGAGAGCGCTTCGTTTTTCGTACCGGAATATACTTGGCAGTCTTTCGTGTCGCAGATGTCCCACGGGGTGGCATCGGTGACTTCGCGGTACACGGCTTTGTTTAAGGCATATGTGCGTGCGGCGACCGCTTGCGCCTTCAGGCTTTCCAGCGGCCAGCCGGCCGGCATTTCGCTGCCGATCACACCGTATAGGTAGTCGTTCATCGGTACTACATTGATGAGATACGGCAGACCACCGTATACCACGGCTTCCATTCCGGCGCGATAGGTAGCGCCGCCGGTGACGGCAATGCCGTAAATATGCGTAGGCAAAGCGGCTGGAGGGAGTTCATTCGGTGTGAGCGCGAGCCATTGAGTGCTCCATGTTTGATCATCCAAGCGTACCGTCAAGTGGGGACTGGTAAAGTGTATCTCAACCGGTTGTCCGGCCTTAACAGGTATGGATTGCTTTTCTATACGCAGAGTAGCCGGCGTATTTGGTACTAACCGGGCCGGGAAATCAGCCGTGAGGCGGACGCGTATATATAATGCGCCGTTGGAAGCGGCAAAAGCCGCCCAGGTGGAGAGAATTACGCAAAGAATTATGACAGCGATAAACGAGCAGAGGGTTGTTTTCCGCTTCACATCACGTCACTCCTTGACATTGATGAGGAGCCGGGGTTCTATCTTATGCAGGAATGCAAAAAATGCACAGTGAGCGACACTAGCTCTACTGTGCATTAAAAGTGGAGCTAGTGGAGGGACTCGAACCCTCGACCTGCCGCTTACGAGGCGGCTGCTCTACCAACTGAGCTACACCAGCAGATATTAATGGAGCGGATGACGAGTCTCGAACTCGCGACCCTCAGCTTGGGAAGCTGATGCTCTACCAACTGAGCTACATCCGCCTGCACAATCGTGGCTATGAGTTTTGCAGCAAAGTAATTATAGTATAGCGATGTAGCCTGCGAAAAGCAAGAGCTTTATGCACGTACGGCAGATTATGTCAACCGCAGTATTAACGTTCTCTGCAGAGAAAGACAAGCAATATGGCAGCTCTGACCTCGACGGAAAGGCGCCGGTGTGGATCGGTCGAGTGCGGCTTGTACAGGACCTGCCATTCCGTTTAACACTTCCGATTGATCCCGGGATGCGGTTCATCGTACACTGATACGGCACATCAAACGGTGCGATCGCACTCATTTCCGGCGCACTGTTCGAGCTGCCGCCATGGTATGTCGACGCCAAGCGTATCATAGGCTACGGCCAGTGCGCTGAACCAATGCAATGCCGCGCCGAGTGAATGGTTGAGGTGCATTGCCCGATCGCCTTGCAGCAGCTTGAGCCACCGGTTTTGCCTCCGCATCACGGCCTGCCGCGGCTCTATCTCTTGTCAGTGGTGATTGCCCGTAGCGTAGCACCAATGGGCAATCTCTGCTATGAGATCTAAGGGCAGCGGTTTATCAAAGGGCAGTTGCCAGGTACCCTTGCTGGTTTTGTAATCGATTAGGCGGTATGCAAAATGACGTATGGCTTCATCGCCGGGATAGATACTGATGTGGTCTTTGAACGCGGCAAAGTGGATGATGTTGTGTTTTTGCCAGTAAGTAGGCATGCGCCACGATATGCGCTCTTGGGCATCCGGAAGAGCAGCCCTGATGGCAGCGCGGATTTGCTCTAACAAAGGCTGAACCGCTTCGGGTTGCGCGGCGATATACTCGTCTAAGGTTTTGGGCGTTTCGCCGCAGAAGAGGCTCTGGTTGGTCTTCGCAAACTCACGCCCGCATTTTGGACATTGCCACACTTTGGTGGTCACCTCGCTACGACAGTGATGTGTACTTCGTCACCAAGTTGCTTGGTAATCTTTGCGCGGATATCTTTTCGCAACCCGATAAAATTGCAAATCGAAAATGCGACATAGGCTTCGTCGATTTCCGGCACCTTTTGGATGACTGCGATAAAATCATAGGTTTTGGGCTTGGAGTTCATGTCATTACCTGCTAAGCCTGTTTGCGTGCCTTTTGCTGCTCCCGTGCAATTACTTTCTGAATAACCTGCGTGGCCTGCGGCACCTTGCATGCTGTTTCGCCCATGTTCACATGCACTTTGCCGATGGTCCGCGCGGCAGCTAGAGCTTCATTGCGCAAGGGGAGATAATAACTGCCTACTGCAATGACGAAGTTGTTCATCGAGTAACGCGTGCGATCGGGTTGCTGGTGGATAGTCTCAACCACGCGGTTGAGCATACGCTTGATTTTCTGCTCGTCCCGGACGCTATTACTATTGCGCAACTTGACGAGCAGCTCGCAATAACATGTCCAACCGGCAGCCATGACGAATTCTCTACCGCTTTTTATCCAACGGTCTGCTACCGGTTGGGCAAAACCGGTTTCAGCCAATGTGGTCCCGACTACGTAATCGGCCAGAGCATAGCAGTAGGCTTTGTCCACCCAATCATCAAGATCCGTTTCAGTCATCTTGTCCGGCTCGGCAATCATGCCTGCGAAATACATGGCGTCATAATTACCGCCGGCGTAGAGCCGCATAGCCAGATCGTGGTTCTTCCCGATCCTTTTGGCCAACGGTTTCATATCACCAGTGAGAACGCCGAAGAGAGGTTCGCGTGCACCGTGACGGATATAGATTTGTTTCGTTTGTTCGCGACCCAACGCCTCTAACGCTTGCATAACCTCCGTATAAGTCATGACAATCCTCCGGCCCTTATCGGGTATAGTCTTTAGACGTGTTCGCCCTAGGGTTGTGCCACTAAGTACTTCGTACGTTCTTCAAAGCTGACCGTATGGTACATTTGCCGGAGCACCTCAATGGGTCGGTGAAGATGTCGTCACCAATGCCCATCTCGGTTATCTCCATAACTGGCATTCGCCTAGTGTGCCTAGATTATATACCATTTGCAGGGCTATTCATTGGAAAAATTATCGTCCCGGTCTGATCAGGACATACAACCTTGTTCTATCTTGGGGACCATGTTATCCTGGCAAAGGTGCATCAGCCTTTTTGTCCATCATCAATTGCGCGTTCCAAGTCCTGGGGACTATGGATACGATAGTTCCGTTGAGTGATGCGGAAACGAGTTTTGCCACGTAGAATGCGAGCTTTTTGCAGGGGTTAACAGTATGTGGGGTCTTCTGGCATCGACTATTGTGACCAGTGCTGTGGACAGCATCAATCCCATCGGCATTGTACAGCAGTTTGTTTTACAGGGATTGGTAAAGAAACCGCAGCATATATGGTATTTCATCATGCCTACGGGTATTACGAACATGATAGTTGGTTACCTGGCGTATTACGGTTTTATGATATACGTTAAAGAGTATATCAATCAGCTGATGGCTCTGTATGGTAGGGCGTTGTATTTCACCGAATTAGGTTTTGGCATTGCCTGCCTGATTGCCGTAGCTTACTATGTGTGGCGCAAGAGAGGCACAACACGCACGGGGCAAAAGCTCACGGGCATAGAAGTCCAGCCGGAGGAAGTGCCCGTCGCCCACAACGTGTACTCAGTGACGCCTCCGGCTTTGGTTGGGATCGGCGTTGGCGTTACGTTGGCCGAATTGACCTCCGCTCTGCCGTACTTCGCTTTTATGGCCATTCTCTTTAACTATCGGCTATCGCTTTTACAGTTGACCGCGATAATGGTGTTGTACAATCTCATCTACATGTCTCCGTTTATGCTCCTGTACTTTATCTATATGAGGGCGCAAGACAAGTTTGATCACCTGTATGCGCTGATCAGAGTACGGATGACTCGATGGAAAGCTATTGTTACGCCGCTTTTCGGTGGCGGCGTGGGACTTGCTTTGGTGCTTCACGCGGTCTCGCTTCTAACGACATAACTGGATTTCCGGGGATATAAACGTAATGCCCAAGTCGTGGGTTAATCGGACCAACGGCAAGTTACCGTCGGTCCCCACGCCGTTCGTAGTCGATTTGAATATCAGCATTCCAATCGTCCGGCATAGCGGCATTTTCCCGGAATGCGGTTAAGGCATCGCTTAAGGCCCTAAAGTTGAGTTCTACTCCTGCAGCGTCGGCATGGTAGTTCTGCGCGCGATTGGAAGCAATGCCAAGATTGGTTGCAGTTGCGACAGCATCAATATTCGCTCCGAGGAAGACAAACTCCCAACCGTCCTTTGTTTGGTGATGCTCAATCATTTGCCTAATCTGTGCGGCGGAATACTCACGGCTGGCATTTTCCTCACCATCCGTAATGATCACAAATAGGACCTTATGGGCTTTGGAATCCACAGCCGTTTCCTCTTGCCGTCGCGTGACTTTGTGGATGGTTTGGCCAATGGCATCAAGCAAAGCCGTCGTGCCACCGACATAGTACTCCGTTTCGGTAAGAGGGCTCACGGCGTTAATATCTTGACGATCGTGAAGTAGTACGTAGTCATGCGCAAATATGACGGTAGTGATAGAGCATTTGGCTGCAAGCCGCCGTTGCTTCTCGAGCATGGCATTGTACCCGCCTATGGTATCGCGTTCCAAACCAGCCATCGATCCGCTCTTATCAAGAATAAATACCAGTTCAGTCAATTTGTCCGCCATTGCTGTCTCCCCCATAAGTAGTATCCGACCTAAGAATAGCATGGCGATATGAACCGGCTGTCGCTTGTAAAGCGACATTGTATGCCGAGGAGGCATAGGAGCAGGTCCATGGGAGATGCTTTTATGCTGTTGTGCGCCGTGAATGGCGCAGGAGTAGCATAACTGAGCGGGCTAAGATGGCTTAAGAAAGAATGAGGCATTTTTGTTGGAAAATAGAGCACATGAGATTGGAGAGTTGTTCAGCAGGCTCAATGAGCAATGCCGGTATGTCGCACAGGTCGTGCAAGTTGCATGCACGAGGGAGTGACTTGGACTAGATATCCGCTGAGTTTCAACCACCTAAAAGCGGTTGGTCATAGTGGAACAGCATCTCATTGATGGTGAACAGGTCATACTGCCCTGTTCTAATAAAGTACTCTACGATCACATCAAACTTCTGACTGGGGGAAAGCGCGTAACCTGCCCTTTGCAGCAGATCTCGCGTTTCTTCAAGCGACAACTCTAAGGCTATGGCTAGCGCAACAGCCGTACGCTTGCCGGGCTTGTAACCTTTGTTGCTTCTGATCTTAGAGAAGAGCCTGCGATCTATGTTGGCGCGTTTATAGACTTCCACATCCGTGAGGCCTTTGGCGTCAATCAAGTGTAAAAGCATGGTGGCGAAAGGCTCATCCAGGCTTTCAACCAATTGGTCCAGCCCCGTAAATTGCTCCGCGGCATCATAATGAATCGATGCGCATACCGAGTCGCTTTCCCGCACACTCCAGGAAAGCGCGGTAGATTCAGCGAGAATCTCGGTGTTATAATGCTTTGCTACGTAGCGTGCTACAGCTTTCAGCACTTGGGGCTCAACAGCCAACGCGCTATTCTCGGGAACGACCAGGAACACGTCGATGTCATACGTTTTTAAGAAGTGAGAGATCGCCGTGGTGGCCGCATGCAGAATGAGATTATCAGGGTAACCGGGGACGCAATCAGTAAAAAGCGGCAGGGCGACGCTCAGGCAGTGGTTTTCCGCAGCTAGGCTCAAGCCGTTAAGGTAGCAGGCGAAGCTGTGCTGCTGCTTGGTTCAGGTCATCGGCATAGGTGGGGTAGGCAATGTGAATAATATGCTTGGCTGGAAGCTGGGAACCAGGTGTTATCACGGCTGCGTCCGTAGCTTTGCAGATGGCTTTGCTCTCCGAGTCGTCCACTTGTAACAGGTTGTTTGTGAAGTGGATGACGGCATCGACATTCAAGGTGCTGATCTCTTGGCGCACAATATGGTATGGCATGCGACTACCTCCCCGACTTTCCAGGTAAGACGTTAGTTCGCACTAGCCTGTTGCAGGTCCTTCTGAGTGCCTGCATGGTCATGAAAGCGAGGGCGGATGAACATCGTCCGCTCGGCAAGAAAAAATAAAGACCACCTCACAATGAGGTGATCTTTATGCTTGGCGGAACCGACGGGACTCGAACCCGCGATCTCCGGCGTGACAGGCCGGCGTGTTAGACCAACTACACCACGGTTCCGCAGCAATGAACCAACAGCGAATTATATCTTAACATGGAATGAAGGCCGACGTCAATACTTTTTGTCGGCATGTCTGGTTGGTACAGGCATGTGGGATATCATCACAGCTACTTCACTCAGGTGAGTATCGGCATGATAGGGACGTGTGTTGATGATTCTGCTCAGCTTTCTACGCACCCTCTTCTTCTACTTCTTCCTTTTAGCCGTATTACGGATTATGGGGAAACGCGAGCTTGGCAGCTTAGGTCCGCTGGATTTGGTTGTGACCATTATTATGGCCGAGGTAGCCACTCTACCTATAGAAAACCCGGAGCGGCCGATGATTTTGGCCATCGTACCCATTCTAACCATCCTTACGCTGGAAATACTGCTTTCCTATTTGTGTTTGAAGATCCCCCGGTTGCGAGGTCTCGTCATGGGCAGACCCTCGGTGGTGATACGCCATGGTAAACTGGAACGCAAGGAGATGAGAAGGTTGCGCTTCAGCGTTTATGACCTGTTGGAACAGTTGCGAGTGCGTGGATATTATAATCCGGCCGATGTGGAGATGGCTATTCTCGAGTGCGATGGCGAGTTATCGGTGCTGCCGAAGGCTGACGCAGGATACAGGCGGTATGGAGCGCGTGTTCGCCCGGCCTACGCGGTGATCGTTGACGGTATAGTGAACAAATCAGCCTTACAAGCAACCGGTATGACTGAGGAAGATTTATCTACGGAACTGGCAAAACATGGGATCGATGAAATAGGAAAGGTCTTTGTGGCGACCACACAACCTGACGGTAGCCTATTTGTGCAGGTAAAGCAGACATGAGCAGATGGTAACGCATGGGGGCCGTCGTACTGGTGATCAAAGTCGCTTCTTGCCAGGAGTATGGTGCGGTGATATAATGTCTAAGCAGTGCATCATCTTTGCCATGCGCCTATAGCTCAGCGGATCAGAGCACCGGCCTCCGGAGCCGGGTGCGCAGGTTCGAGTCCTGCTAGGCGCACCAAGCTAGTCCGTACCCGTTCCAGCGGTGCGGGCTATTTTTTTTACCCATTGCCGACCACGGCTTTAACAATGGACACCTCCCCCTAACCGCCGTCAGCAGGTCACCAAGTTCCAACACAGCCATATTGCGGCGTCTTAACCGGAAATTGTGGTTGTGAGACAAGTCGACACGCAGTATAATTCCTAGGCAGTAGCATAACTCAACCGTAACAAAGGAGCGCATTCTAATTCTTTAGGGAGCGGATCTATGGTCGTCCGGATGACCGAGCAAGCCACAGAGCGCAAAGTAACCAAACGTGAAGGACTCCGACTCGTTTGGCAAGGAACTCGAATCGCAAAAATCATCTTCGCTACGGGGAAGGTAGTTGAGTTCCATTAATTAAAGGTCGTCTATACCAACCAAGCCAGTCAAGGCTGCCTTAACAGAATGGGGCAGCCGTTTCAGTTTGTTGACCTGTTACTGCAGGGAAAGCTAGAATAAACAGGAATTAGGCACAGGGGATTATGACCCACAGTACATACACCTTGGAGGTCCTTCCATGCACATACTGATCGCGCCGGATAAGTTCAAAGGCTCGCTAACGGCCAAACAGGCAGCTCACCATATCGCCGCAGGTATACGGCGTGTTTTAGATTCAGTCACTATTACGCAAATCCCTATGGCTGACGGAGGCGAGGGTACGGTCCAGTCACTGGTCGATGCTACCGGGGGGCAGTTGGTATCCATTGAGGTTACCGGTCCTCTCGGCACTCCGGTTTCAGCCTCATTCGGCATTTTGGGCGATGGACAGACGGCAGTGATTGAGATGGCTGCCGCCTCCGGCTTAGCTTTGATTACATCAGCAGAGCGAGATCCGGAAAACGCCACAACCTACGGTACCGGCGAACTGTTGTTGGCCGCCGCTAAAAGAGGTTGCCGCAAAGTAGTGATCGGCATTGGCGGCAGCGCTACCAACGATGGAGGCGCAGGGATGGCCCAGGCTTTGGGCGCCAGGTTGCTGGATGCAAGTGGTCGAGAACTGCCTCCGGGCGGGATCCACTTAGCTCGCTTGGCCAAAATCGATATCTCCGGTATCGATCCACAAGTAAAACGGATGTCGGTCGTTGTAGCGTGCGATGTCACCAATCCGCTTTGCGGCGTCACCGGAGCAAGTACGGTATATGGCCCGCAAAAAGGCGCGACGCCTGAGATGGTGGTCCGCTTGGATCAGGCGTTATCTCATTATGCGGATATTATTGCCCGCGACTTGGATAAGGACGTGCGCAATGTTCCAGGTGCCGGCGCTGCCGGCGGGTTGGGCGCCGGACTAATGGCTTTCCTGGATGCTGAGTTGGAGCGCGGTGTGGATATCATCATCGATGTTGTAGGACTGGATGCCGCGATGCAAAACTGCGATCTGGTGATCACAGGTGAAGGCGGCGTGGATGCCCAAACCGCCTTTGGAAAAGCGCCTGCCGGAGTAGCGCAGGTGGCGGAGCGCTACAAGAAACCTGTCATCGTACTTGCCGGATCGGTCGCCGACGATGCGCGTAGTCTGCACGACCATGGGTTGCATGCCATCTTCAGCCTCTGCCGCAAGCCGATGAGCTTAGGTGATGCCATCGCGCATGGCGCCAAATACCTTGAGGACACCGCTGAGGAAGTAGCTCGTCTGTTGGTAATCGGTCAGCAACTGTCAAAAAGCTAGCTCAACCCATACGGGCAGATGGTCGGATGCAGGTGAATAAGGGGTTACGTAGTTCACCACACGTTCCGCCAAATCTTCCGTTACTAAGATGAAATCGATGCGACTTTTTGGGTCACTGGAGGGAAACGTCGGCGGAGCAGTATGGTCGGCCGTATCCACCCAGGTGCGATAAGGTAAGACATTTGCTGTTCCGTCGGGACTGACTTCACTTTCATCAACCGCAAGGTGCGGTAACAGCTGCATACCGGTCAAGCGAGCCAGCTCGGGCGATTGCGGGAGCGCATTCATGTCGCCCAATAAAATACTTGGCCCTTCCCATTCCTGCAGTAGCGTCAGGAACAGCTCGACGTTCTCTAAACGCGTAGTCTGATCCAGCCCCAGATGGGTGCCGATAATCCGCACATGTTCATCATCCGTAAGGCGAATCTCCGCGACAATGGCTGCTCGCGGCTCTTGCCCAGGCTTGCTTTGTATGGGCACTACTTCCACTCTACTTAGCGGAAATTTGCTGAGAAGAGCAAGCCCGTAGCGAGCCACACCGAACAAGCCGGCATCATAGGGGTTGCGTCGCAGCACCGTATCGGCGGCCACAGCGTACGGCATACTCAAAAGTTCCGCTAGCATGCGTCCCTGATCTGTGAAGCCACTGCGTCGCCAGTGGCTGTCCACCTCATTGAGCAGTACGACATCGGGTTGAGCCGCGCTAATGACATCGGCAATACGCTGTAAATCCACTACGCCGTCAATACCTGCCGCATGATGGATGTTGTACGTCATGATACGGAACGATCCGTGCGGCTGCGGTGTGAGCACGGCGCCGACGGTCTCCTGCTCAGGCGCCACCTGGGGGTTCAGTTGGCGTAAGGTGGGCGTATAGGGTCGTGTAAGAGCCCACACGCCGTTACTCGCATAGAGAAAAGCCAGTAGAGCTAATAGCAATAGGAATGCGTTTCTAGGTGAAAAAACCGGCTGCAAGCAAATCACCTCTCCTACCGGCGCGCAGGTTAACTTGTAAAGACGCTTTATCGACTACATGAGAAAAACATGAGGGAACGAACATAATAACAAAATGCGCACGGCATGCAGCGTTTCTGTTGGTGCGAATACAAGCGGAATGACCGCCTTGAGGCAACAGTTCACCATGATGATACGGTTACCCTGCATTGTCAGATCATGCCGCTATATGGTGCTTTATGCCATTTCCAAACAGGTAATGTCGTGGCGTCAGCAGATATAGCCTATAGGCTTTGTAGAAGAAACTCGGCAAACTGCAGCGCCGGTTCAGAAGGTTGTGTGGTGCGGGGCATTACCAGTACTTGTGAGCGCGCCCACGGAGTCGGCGGCGCGAGGAAGCCGAAGTAGGCATGGCTAGGAGACGTGCCTTCGGTTGTCATGTGCGCTTTATTAAATGGTGTTAACGCTTGAGAGGCGAGCAACCGCCGTGCCGACTCTTCAGAGACGATAGCCAAGTCGGGTGGTTTCTGGAGAACAACTGCGCGGATCAACTCACCCCATAGATCAGTTTTCACCTCTATAATAACCGATATCTCCTTAATGCTGCCGAACACCTGACTGAGTTCAACGAGTTGCCGGTGTTCCCAATTGTTGCCGTCATGCCATAAAATGAGCGACTCGCTTTGCGCTAGCGCCACTGTTTGGCTCTGGGGAAACCAGCGCAGGATCCAGAATGCTATGATAAACGCCACTGCAGTAACCGCGACCATGCCGGAAGCTACGGCAAAACGTCTGCCTCTCGCGTTTGCCCCAAGATGGTGTTCAGCATGCGCTTCTCTATCTTCTGCTAGTCTGCTCCGTCCTGAGCCGCCGGTGTCAAGATGGTCATGCTGTTTATGCCGCAGTGTCCGACGTGCTATGGCGGCATCCAGCTGATGCTGAAAATCATTCCGAAAGACGTTTACCGCCTTTTTCGGTAAGCCTGTTTGTTTTGACTTCGATCTTTCATTTTGCACAGGCAGAACCTCCATACGCTCGCCTACGACGGGTGTTTAAGACTAGGTTGCCCTGTAATGACAAAACCTATGGCAAATACTACGTACAACATCATGCATCCCTAAGTAAACGAGAAGTGGAGGGGCATCTCAGCTGATGAAGTCAAATTCAGTCCGTTCCATTGCGATGGGCGTAATTTTGTTGTGTATCGGCATAGGAATTTGGGCGTACGATCATTGGACCGAAAGTAGGGCTCCCGGGAGCGGCGTTCCCCAGGGCACTCAGGTTACGCAGCGGGGAACATTGGAGGATACGCAGCAAGCTATTGTCGCTGCGGTACGCAAAGTGGGAAACAGTGTGGTAAAGATATCGGTAACCGCCGAGGTAGCTATCGACTCGCTCTTTGGTCAGGTATTCACTCAGGAGCACGGCGTTGGTTCAGGAGTTATCATAGATCCTGAGGGTTATATCCTGACGAATTTTCATGTGGTAACGGATGCTGCCGTTATTGATGTTGCGTTGCCGGATGGGCGTAGTTTTTCAGGCAGGGTGGTTGGTACCGACCCTTACAGCGACTTGGCCGTGATAAAAATAGACGGTACGAACTTGCCGGCTGCGCCATTGGGCGATTCTAACAGCTTGGCTGTAGGGCAGCAGGTTATTGCCATCGGCAATCCCTTTGGCTTTGACTACACTGTGACCACCGGGATCGTCAGCGCTTTAGGTCGTGAACTGCTGGTAAACCCGCAGATAGACCAACCATTACAAAATCTGATTCAAACCGATGCCGCCATCAATCCGGGTAACAGCGGCGGTCCGCTGCTCGATTTACAGGGGCGCGTAGTCGGCATAAACACGGCTGTGGTCCGACAAGTAGAAGGATTTGAAGCCCAAGGGTTAGGCTTTGCCATTCCCATCACGGATGCACGTCAAATTACGCAGCAAATATTAGAACATGGTAAACCGCTGCGTTTGGGCATCCTGGGAGGCACACTTACACCGGCCATTGCGCGTGCTGTTCGAGAACGCACGCAGATGGAACTGCCGGTAGACCGCGGCGCCTTTGTCACCAAGGTGATACCGGATACGCCTGCGGCCCATGCTCGCCTACAACCTGCGGATGTCATCGTAGAAGCGAACAACCGACCTATCACCTCGCTGGAGGAGTTGCAGCAAGCTGTACAGGATGCGGGTTATGGCCAACGCCTGCGCTTGCAAGTGTGGCGTGTGGGTGAACCGGTCCGGATAGACGTTATTTTACAATAGGTTGCCAGTATACTGACGCTCCCGGCAGGTACTTGGAAGGTGGATGGTAAATACTATCCTACACCGCTGATCACCTGAGGTACCGGAACGGGAGTGCTGTTCTTGCTGCACATAAAAATTATTGCTGTCGGAAAGCTGCGAGAGCGTTACCTGCGGGAAGGTTGTGTTGAATATCTGCGTCGCCTGAATTCCTACGCCCAGGTAGAAGTGGTTGAGATAAAAGAAGAAACGCATGGAACGCCAAGTGCGCGTACCGATGCGGAAGCCAAACGGATTACAGCGGCGTTGCCCGCCCGATGTCACCTCATAGTCCTAGACGAACGAGGTAAACAGTTCACCTCACCGAAATTTGCGCGGTATTTAGAGCAGGTAGCTGCCGGTGGACAGAGTGCGGTCTGTTTCGTCATCGGCGGTGCTGACGGCGTAGCCCCGCATTTCCGAGAGCAGGCGCAGTTGCTCCTGTCGTTTTCACAACTTACCTTTCCACACCAGCTCTTCCGTGTGCTGTTATTGGAACAGATCTATCGCGTTTTCACCATTCAACGCGGTGAGCCATACCATCGAGCCGGATTGGACATTTGACGATCAGGCAACACGCTGTTTATAATATCCCTAACTTTTATGCACGCTGTAATTCGCGTTGGTGACGGGAGGTCGCGGTATGCGTTGGAAGAAGATATCTGACGCCGTTGTACGGCGCTTGCCACTTTATTTGCGAGTACTGAACGAATTGATCCAAGACGCGCCTGAAAAGCGCTCTATTTCATCACAAGAATTGGGAGATAGAGCAGGTTTCAGTCCGGCATTGGTGCGCAAAGACCTGGCTTGGTTCGGCGAGTTCGGCAAGCAAGGCGTCGGCTATGAAGTAGCTTATCTGCAGCAGGAGTTGCGTCATATTCTGAATCTTGATCAAGACATCGGTGTTGGGTTAGTCGGTGTCGGACAATTGGGTAGAGCCCTAACGCGCTATCATCACGAGCGGATGGTACAGGAGAAAGACTTTCGCTTGAACCTACGCGCCCTGTTCGATAACGATCCGAGTAAAGTCGGACAAGAGTTCGACGGCCTGCCGATCATGCCTTTGGCCGCTCTGCCGGAACAAGTAGAGAGACAGCGTTTGGAGATGATGATCATCACCGTACCTGCATCTCAAGCTCAGGAGGTAACCGATGTAGTGACTTCCTGCGGTATTAAGGCCATTCTGAATTTCGCCCCTACCAAGCTCAATGTACCTCTCGACGTCAACTTGTCGAATGCGGACGTGATGTTGGAACTACAGCGTCTTGCCTATTATCTGCAAAACTAAAATTCTCGTGTGAGACCTATGGTTCCTTACTCCTGCGGTACTCCTTGGGCTTAACGGATACTCGCCCGGCTTCCTGGATACCCTATCCCATAGTCGATCAGATCCGCACAACCATCCGGATAACGCTGAACTCAGCTTTAGGCCGACGGAGGTGCAATGCCTCTTTTGCCCAAGCCGCATGTATCACTCTATGCCTCGGATAAAGCGCAATACATTCAAGCGCTGTTTAGCCAAATCGCGCCGCGATACGACGGCATCAACCGAGTGCTGTCGTTGGGCAGGGACTTGGCATGGCGGCGTCGCGCAGCCGCACAGTGCGCATTGCAGCCCGGCCGGCAGGTTCTCGATGTTGCTACGGGAACAGGAGATTTGGCTTTTTCTCTCGCGTGTCATGTCGCCCCTCACGGTCAGGTGATAGGTTTAGACCTCAATGCCGAGATGCTGGCCATAGCCCGTAAGAAAGCCGGCAAACGCGATCCTTACCGGGTCTGTCGCTTTATACAGGGCGATGCTCTGCAACTTCCCTTTCCCGATCATGCTTTTCATGCAGTGACCATTGGTTTTGCCTTGCGCAATGTAACAGACATCTCAACGTGTTTGGCACAAATGTACAGGGTCCTTAAACCTGATGGGCGCATGGTCTGTTTAGAGCTGGCTCGACCGGAAAAGCGCGTGTGGCGGCAATTACATGCCGTCTATCTCCGGTTGATCATTCCCGGTATCGGCCGCCTCGGACACGGAGTTGCGGCGCCCTATCAGTATCTCGCTAATTCGTTAACCGATTTTCCCGGCCGCAAACAACTGGTGCAGCTGATGCTAGGTGTAGGGTTTAAGCAGGTGCATTATGTGAACCTGTTGGGCGGAGTGGCGACCATCCATGTGGGTATTGCATAACGCTCTCTTTGTGTTGATACATGGTATCTCACCGTATGGTATGCGACTGTAATACGCACCCTGAGATTAAGACGCGATGATGCGCAATTCGACTCCACATTGCAGACACTGCGGCGGTACGGAAGGTTGATGCGGCTCGCATTGCTCCAAGTGTAGAGAACTCCGTGCACGTGAGAGGTGAGTCATGGTGCAATTAGCAGATGCTTGTTTATCCCAAGAGACGGCGCTGTTGGCAATCGTAGAACAGAGTCTGCAGAATGAACTGCGTCGGACTTTGACGCCGGTGGGCGCCATTTATCTGCACATGACGCAAGGTGGCGGCAAGCGGATTCGGCCTGGACTCATATTAGCTTGTAATCGACTTTACTCACCTGACTGCGGCTCTGCCATTCCGGTTGCTGTAGCTGCAGAATTGATCCACATGGCCAGTATGGCGCACGATGATGTAATTGATCAGGCTGATATGCGGCGGGGTTTGCCTACAGTCAATCACCACTGGGATAGCTGGACTGCGGTTTTGGTTGGTGACGCTTTGCTGGCCCGTGCCCTGGGCTTATTGGTTGAAACGCGGCAACCTGGCATTCTTAGATTGATGGCGGATATGCTCAAGGAGATGTGCGAGGGTGAGATCAGCCAAAACAGGGCCTTACTGAAGATGGATCTGAGCGAGGCGGAGTATCTGAATTGTATTCAGAAGAAGACAGCCCTTTTCTTTGCGGTTTGTTGCCAAAGCGGCGCCTTGCTTGGTGGTTGCCCGTCGCCGGATGCCCAGGCGCTATGGCAGTATGGCTACCGGCTGGGGATGGCGTTCCAGATGATCGACGACTTGCTGGATGTAAACGCCAAGCCGGAAACCTGGGGCAAGCCTATCGGCGCCGATGTAGCCGCCGGGGTGATGACCTTACCGCTCATTCGGGCTATGCAGGACCCAAAATACGGCAAGGAGATTCGCAAGCAAGTACTGACGTGGCGAAGCATTTTGCGCAGGGCAAAAAGGGGTCGGAGGTCTACAGCGCGCCGGAACAGTCGACACGTTCAGCAATTGCTGGCGCTGATTCAGGCTACCGATGCTTTAGAATACACTCGTAGGCGAGCGCAGGAGTATGCGCGGTCCGCTATAGGCTGCATTCCTGCAAATACTGATCCGGCAGCCAAAGCAAGACTGACGGAGTTGGTCGATAGCGTTGTACATCGGCAAAGCTAGCCGTGAATTTAGCTGTGCTGCCGTATGCCGTAAGTCATGAAGGGACAAAACGTGTTATACTCACCCAGGAGAGTGAATACTTGCAGGAGGTCATCGTTCATGGAGCGCACATTCATTATTGTGAAACCCGAGGCGGTTAAGCGCGGTCTGGTGGGTGAGATTCTTAAGCGTTTTGAACAGAAAGGTTTGCAGATTAAGCGCTTGCAGATGAGCACCATCTCTGAGGATACGGCAAAGGTACACTATGGGCATCATGCGGACAAACCGTTCTTTCCGGATTTGCTTGCAGCCATTACGGCGGGTCCGGTTGTAATGGCCGTTTTGGAAGGACCGAATGCAATCGGCCATGTGCGGAATCTTATCGGCGCCACCAATCCCCTGGAGGCCAAACCGGGCAGCATCCGCGGCGACTTCGCCGTGGCTAACCCGTACAACATGGTCCATGCATCCGATTCACCTGAAACCGCTGCGGCGGAGATCGCCCGTTTCTTTGGCCCGGACGCTTAACATACTCAATATTACCGGTTGCAGCAAGCGAAAAGACTTAATAGAGGGCGCTCTCTGTCGAGAGAACGCCCTCTGTTTACTTACACGGCTGTTGTCCGGACATGGTAGTTATAGTTATAGACCACTGGTGATGCGTACGTCGGAGAATTCCGCCACCGTACCGCCGGCCCGCAGGCTCACGATGTTGCCGGTGAGCGGGTCGCTGTCGGTCCAAGAGCCGATGAGTTCGCCGTCACGATAGATGGTGAGGACACCGGTATTCGTGTCGAAGGTAACTTTGTAGCTGTGGACGTCGCCCACGCTTACCTCGGGGGTCGGGAAGTCGCCCACCTTACCTAAAGCTGAACCGGTGGTTCTGTAAAGGCGGATGAAGGTTCTATCTTGGAACACGCAATAAGAGACGCCGCGGAATGAGTTGGTGGCGTCATTGCCCAGGAAGTGCATTCCTGCCGCCGGACCGAAGGCTACGGAGGTTTCACCGAACTTGATCGTCCACTCATAGGTCATGATGGGACCGATTTGAGCCAGTTCCATATAGGCGTTGGTGTTGGTGTTGCTGGGGGATTCCGAAATGATACTGCCGTCTTCAATGCGCCAATCCCCTGAGTAAACGATCCACTGGCCCGGAGAAATGGTGGCGGCGAATGCAACGCTTGATGATACTAACATGACCAATAATGTAAGACCTAGGAACAGCTTGTTAATTTTCATACTGTTAATTCCTCCTTACTGTTCATTGCGGAACGACAACCTTGATCTGGTTTTGTCGGTTGCCGCTCAGCGTCCGTACCATTCGTTCACTTGGATAGTACCGTGCTCCCGCAAAACAGCTGCATTCAGGAACAGATCGACTTCCGTCTTACTTGACGGATACCGATACATCCTTGAACTCTGCGACCGAACCGTTGGTGCGCAGAGAAATATAGCCGCCGCTTTGGATGGGCGATGCGTCGAGGTAGGTGCCCATCTCCTGACCGTCACGATAAACGGTCATCAAACCGGTTTCGGTATTGAAAACCACTTTATAGGTGAAAGTTTGACCAGGCTCCACCGGCGGGGTCGGCAGGTCGCCCGTTTTCATCAGAGAGCCGAAGGCCTTGTAGAGGCGAATGAAATTCTGATCCTGGAATACCAGGTAGGAAACGCCGCGCAGCGGGCTGTCCGCTTCGCTGGCCAGGAAGTGCACGCCTGCAGCCGGACCCATGGAAAAATCCGTCGGGCCGAAAGTACAGGTCCACTGAATGGTGATTTCCTTGCCGGACTGCTCCACGGCTGCCGAGGCTATGGTGTTGTTGGATGTAGTGTCGGTATTCTTATACGCGTTGCCACTTATTTCCCAGGCGCCGACTACCGGAGTCCAATCGCCGGGGCTGATTATGCTATCCGCTGCTGCCGCAAAACCTTGGGCAAAAACCAAACCGAGCATGAGAACGACAAACCACAGACTGCGATTCATTAAATCTCCCCCTTGTAGGATTCTGGTTGGCATGTAGCCTTGAAAAGCCACAGCCCCGACCCGCTGCAATTGCTGTAATTTGGCGTAATTTCCGGGTCAAGGTAATATATACGGCCTAACAGGTACAAACACCTGCCCGAAAGAGCACGAAAAGTATTCCCAACCGCCGCGTTTTACTTCCTTTGAGGCTATTGTAATAGGCTTCTGCTCATACATTGTTTTCGCTATGTGTGGAAGGTTCAACACAACCCGCATCAAGCGTCCCGGTCATGCTCTTGGCCGGCTTCCTGCCGCGCTTTCGCACGGGCTTGACGCCTTTGGGCCAAATAGCGGGCGGCTGCTTTAGCCGGGTCTACTTTACTGAAATCGTAGCGGGTGCTATGTTGTGTTTCCGCTGCACGCTGTTGCGCGATCAACTGATCCAATCGGAGGATCGGTTTGCGTGGCGCTTTCTGAGTCGGATTGATCTCAGACGCATCGGTCGTATCGTCACTCGTGAAGTCTTCCTCCGGCATAACCGTTGGTTCGGGTTGTTGTTCAGGTTTGAACCAGCGGTTTAGAATGGGATATTTGGTGCGCAGACGCTTTTCCACCTGTTGCAAGGCGCCGTCGGGCAGATACCGGATGCAGATATCGAGGAAAAAGAGGAAAAACGCCATCACGAGCAAAGGTGTTACAAGCGAACGGCCGGTGCGCACCGGACTGGGGTGACGCCACAACGCGCTCAGCTCCCGTGGCGGGGGGATTTGCTCACCGGAAAACAACACGCCGCCGGTTTGTCGGGTAAGGCGCTCCAAAGCGCCGCCATCGATGCCGCTCAGCCGGTACTCAGCCGAATAGGGCAGGGTTGCGCCTATCAGCACCGGTTGCTCATATCGGCTGTCGCCGGTGTCGGCGATGGCCGCCAGCCAAGCGCCTTGTTCATCGATGGGGAAGGCGGCTTGGTACTGCCCGGGCGCCGTTTGGATCAACCGGACGACTCGGCGTTGTCCGCTAGGGGAGACTACATCTGCCGTTAAGTTCAGGAAGTTAATGAACTCGCCGTTTTCATCAACTGCATCCACCACCAGATTTCCCATGCCGTCATGGATATCAAAGTAAGGCTGAAGGTTCTGCGCCGCTTCCGGGCGTGTAGTCCAACGTATGGTTTGACTCCAAAACGCAGCGAATTCAGGCCAATTGAGCCAAGCGGAAGCCCATTTAGCCGTGGTCGACGAAGTAAATGCGACCACCCGGCCGAGGCCGTGACGCCAGGAAGCGAGTAGTGCATGACCTTCTTCGGACCCTAGGTGTACTGCTGCGGTAGCCTTCGGTGTGGTCAGTATATAACCGTCCAAGGGCGGTGTCTGCTGTTGGTTGATTCCCGTCAGAAACGGCGCAGGTTGCATCAACTGCGGTTGGAAACGTCCTTCTACAGCCAATGGCCGCGACACCATCAACGCTTCCGTAGTAAATATCTGCGGAATGGTACGAATATCATCGGTGTAGTAGGAACGTCCGCCGCCCCAAGCGGCAATCCTCTCCATAAGGATGCGGTCTGAATCTGCTCCTATGGCTACGGTGCTCACGGTCACGCCGATTCCACGGAGCTTGGCTGTAACAAAAGCAAAATCGTAATCGACCGACTGGCCGTCGGACAAGACGACGGCATGCTTAACCATGGCGGGCGTATTGCTGAGCACTTCGTAAGCCTCTAGAAGAGCAGGTCCCATATCCGTGCCGCCGTCGGCGGTTAAAGAAGCGATCTGTTGCGCCATCAGCACCCGTTCAGTCACCGATTGTACGGGCACTATCCAGCGGTGCTCCGAGTCAAAAGCTAAAAAACCGAATAGGTCGCGGTCCGTCATCACGTCCAATACGCCTAAGGCGGCTTCCTTCGCCAGGTTGATCTTACTGAACCGACCTTGGGTACCGGCCATACTGCCTGACTTGTCCATAACCAGAACCAACGCGATGGAAGGCATGATCAAATGATCGGGAATATCCATGGTAACCGGCATGATCTCTTCTAGAGGCGTTTGATAATAACCGCCTAAGCCGTAGCTGTTGTAGCCGCCCAGTACTACCAGTCCGCCGCCCAGGTTGCGCACGTAGGCGGCCAAGGCCGCTTGTTGCGTCTGACTCAACTTCAGGGCGGAAACGTCATGTAACACTAAGGTTCCATAAGATGACAGCGTAACGGCGTTCGCGGGCAAACCGGCCGTATTGGTGAGGTCAACGTACAGGTTCTGGCTCAGCAAAGCGCGATACAAGCCTTCAGACGCTGCGTAATCGTCGCTAACCAACAGCACGCGGCTGGGGCCGGCTACGGAAACCGTCGCATACGCCACGTTGTTTTGCGGATAAGTATCGTCAGCAGCCTGTAGACGAACTTCGTAACTGCTGACGCCGGCGCTCTCTTGTAACCCGCTGAAGGTGAACACATTTTGACCAATCTCCAGCTCTACCGTCGCGCTAGCCACCGGCGCGCCGTTGCGAATCAACAGCAAATCAACCTGGGTGGGGAACGTGGCGGACATCACGACCTGTATGGAAAAAGGTTGGTGTTCGCGCACCTGCAGCGGTGCATACGCTTGCTCAAGCGAAACTTCCCCTGCGGGCGGCGAAATGAGGTTAAAAGCATCGATGGGGATACCTCGGGCGCTAAACTGCGCGATCAGCGACTCTGCATCTCCGCGTGTACTTAAACCGTCTCCGACTAGAATCACCCGCATGTTGCGATTAGCCTCGGCTTGGCTGAGCGCCAACTCTAAAGCGGCTTGCAGATTGGTTTCGCTGCGGCTCGGAGCCGATTCTATGCGATGTAGCTTACTCAGATCGGCGCCCAAAGGTTGATCGACGTAGGCTTCGCTGCCAAAGGCGATGAGCCCGGCTCGATCGGCTTTGCCCAACTGTTCGGCCACCGTGCGGATGAATGCCAACCCTTGGGCTTGTTTAGCCGGCGTTACGCTTTCGGATATGTCGGTGAGGAAGAGCAGATCTACGCCGCTTTGCCGGGTCATCCAATGCATTCCTGCCAACGCGGCGATGATGCAGAGTAGAGCGGCGGCGCGGATGTAGGTTACTGTGCGCAAAAGACGGGGAACGCCGGGTGAGTGGAAGTAGCGGTACCACCCCCACACGATCGGGACGCACGCCGCGATGAAAAGCAACGCCAAGGGGTTCTCGAATCGCAACGGCATCCTTCTACCCCCTCTTTGCGCGTATACGCCGCCATTGGTTCCACAGCTCGGTCCTAAGCGGCATATCCGTATGGACCGGACGGCGAACTCTGTGCGTATACAGCCAGCTTTCCAGCAGGATGAGGAACAAAGCGAGAAGCGCAAAGATCCAACTGAGTGTAGCCGGAGCGCCTTGGGTCTCTGCACCGTCGACAAATGAACCGGTAGGCATGTGCAAGCGTGTGCGGATGTCCGATTCAGTCACGCCGCCCGCGTTCACAGCAAAGTAAAACTCGTTGTCTTCGGCAACTACCGTATACACCCCGGCTTGTCGGGTATCTCTGAATGTCGGACCGTCTTCTTTAGCCACCTGCACGAGGGATCCGTCAGGTAAGCGCACGGTCCAACCCCGATCTTGCGCGAATGCGGCGGGCAAGGTCAGGCTGTCGCCTACCGTAAGCGGATTCCGCACGAACTCCCAACCCTCAGGATGCGCCCACCGCAACAGATGGCTTAAAAAGATGGGAAAGGATACTTTCAGCGGCCAGTCGCTCTCTTCCAACGCAAAGGACAGCGTAATGACGCGTTGATCGTTGTTCCGCACGAGTTGCAGCAGCGGTCCGGCTTCGGATTCTACCAGAATCCGCGCTCCTTCCAGCCGCGGCATATTAAATGCCTGTTGCAGGTACAGATCGTTCCACGCGATGAAGCGTGTGAGGGGATGAGTGCGATCATACCAAGTGACCTGCGGCGTTCGACGCGCTCCCAGAGCGCGATCGGCAGGCGCGCCGGCCAGGTAAAGGGCGGTCCCGGTGAAGTCCTCCGGTATTGGTATGCGATCGAAGACTACAAGAGGATAATCGCTTTGTTCAGGGTACAGCAGGCGGCGCTCCAAACGTACTTGGGGGAATACGCTGAGCCCGGTTTCCAAGAAATAGTTGCCTGGACCTACCAAAAGCACACGGGTCGGCGTCGGCGGATACGCGGTAAGGTGAGCCGTATTGTCTATAGCCAAAGCGTCTTGGCTGTCGATGACAGCCTGCAACACGTCTTGCGTTTGGAATTGATAGGGGATGATGACACTTTGGACGCTATCGGCGGCCAGAGATACGATGCGCTCGGCAATTAGCCCGGAGCGTCCGGACAAGGTGAGAGGTACCTCCACGGCTTGCGCGCCATAGTTGGCCAGCGTGACCAACACTTCGTATTCTGAAAGGGAAGCGCCGCGTTGGCGCGCCTCAAACGCAATGATACCGACGTTATTGCCGTTGCCGGAGACGCGCTCCAGGCGCAGGGGAGTGTCGCCTACGGCTGTGACCAAATCAGTCACTACATGAGAATCCATCGCTCCATCGCTGATGAACGTCACTTGTACGGTCTGTTCGGTCAGTTGAGCATGAACCCGTGCGACTACTCCAGGCCAATAAATGTCACCTGCGCCGGGGGTGATGCGGAGGAGAGCGGCGTTAATCAACGCGGCCGATCCTCTTCCTGCGTATATGAGCTCCGGCTGTGGGCCCGCCGTGACGATGCTGACCTGACGGGGTCGATCCGAGCGAATGAGATCCAGCAGCCGTTCCTTTGCAACCTGCAGACGGTTGGGCTCCAAATCGACGGCGGACATACTGGCCGAAACATCGACGATGTAGATATCGTGCCGTTGCTTGATCAATGCATAGAGAAAGGCCGGACGTGTCAGGGCGAGTATGAGTGCAAGCAGCGCGGCCAACTGAACCAGAAGCAACAGATTGGCGACCAGCCGATGCCAGCGTGCGTCCGCCTCCAATTCTCGCAGCACTCGTTCCCACAGGAGCGTACTGGGCACCAATACGCGGTGCCGTTGGGGATGCATGGTATGTAGAAGAATGACGCCGTATAACAGCGGGATCAAAAGCAGCCACCAAGGCGAAAGCAGGGTCATGCCAAAAGACCCCCTTTGCGCAGGTGGCGTAGTACCAACTGGTCCACAGGAGTAGCAGTGTCTACTTGGAAGTAACTGATGCGTCGGCGATGACAATAGGACCGAATTTCGGTCAACCATGCGGTCAAGGTTTCCCGGTAGACGGCCAGCGTCTCCGTATTCACGGCCAGCTCTACGCTCTCTTTGGTTTCACTGTCGATCCACTCGAAGTCCCCGATGGTCGCCGGGTTCAGCTCTGCGGGAGAAAGCAGGTGAATGAGTGCCACCTGTCGACCGGAGCGCAGTAGAGCGTCAAGACCGGCTGCATATCCGTTGCTGTCCAATAGATCGCTGATGACGACGGCAATACCGCTGCCGACTCCTTCTTTGGCTAACCGGCCCAAAGCGGCATTAATGTCGGTACCACCGCTATTTTGTGTTTCGGTTAGGAACCTGAATAACCGGACTATCGCCTGACGTCCTCGAGCGGGGGCGAAGCGTTGTTGCGGTTGTCGTCCAAAGACGCTTGCGCTGACGACATCGCCGTGATGCAGCGCGATAAAGCCTAAGGCGGCTGCTAATTGGACGGCATACGCCAATTTGGTGGGCGAGCCGAACTCCATTGAGATGCTGGCGTCGATATGCAGCTCCAGCTGCAGGTTTTCGTCGGCGCGGAATAACCGGACGAACAGTTTATCTAGGCGCGCTAATGAAGCCCAATCTATAGTGCGAAAATCATCACCGGGCTGATACTCTCTAAAGTCGGTGAACTCCACGCTTGTACCCAAGCGGCGGCTGGCAACATCGCCCATGTCGGTGCGTGTCGCGGCTCGTCCGGGTACTAAACGCAGATGCTCCAACTGACGTAAAAATCGGTTGTCGAGAAGCTCCCCGAGGGGCTTGTTCGCCAATTGGCGCTCTCCTTTTCCGATGTTGAATGGTATGGGAGCGATAGGCCGTCGTTATTCCGCCGCCGCAGATGCCATTACTTCCGCCAGTATGTTCTCGACCCGGATTTCATCGGCTTCGGCGGCGAAGTTGAGCAGGACACGGTGCCGCAGCGCGGCAGGGGCTACCTCTCGGATATCCTCCATACTTACATTAAAGCGGCCGTGCATGAGCGCCCTGGCTTTAGCAGCCAGAACGATGCTTTGCGCGCCTCGCGGACTGGCGCCTAAACGCACGTACTGCCGTACTAACGGAGTAGCTTGCGAGGTGTCGGGATGCGTAGCCAACACCATTTCCAGCGCCGCGTCACGCACATGAGCGGCAAGGGGCACCTCGCGCACCAGCATCTGCAGTTCCAACAGCCTATTGGCGCTGAGTACAGGTCCGGCTTCCGGGACGGTATCTCCTGTGGTCCTGTTGATGATCGTGCGCAGATCCTCCAGGTTGGGTGAGTGGACGTACAATTTGAACATGAAGCGGTCGACCTGAGCTTCAGGTAATGGATAGGTACCTTCCATTTCAATGGGATTCTGGGTGGCCAGCACGAAGAAAGGTTGCGGTAACGGATACGTGTTACCACTTATCGTAACCCGCATTTCTTGCATAGCTTCCAACAAAGCAGATTGAGTTTTCGGGGTGGCGCGGTTAATCTCGTCAGCCAACAACAAGTGGGTAAATACAGGCCCTTTCTGGAATTGGAACGATCGTTCACCGTCCGGCGTAGACAATAAGACGTTGGTGCCGATGATGTCCGCCGGCATTAAATCCGGCGTAAACTGGATGCGTGAGAAGCTTAACTCCAGCACCTGGCCGATGGTGCGCACCAACAGGGTTTTGCCCAACCCGGGTACGCCTTCGAGTAGAACATGCCCGCCGCACATGAGGGCGATGATCATCTGATCGACCAGATCGGTTTGTCCGACAAACGCCTTACCGATCTCCGCTCGCACTTTGTCCAGCGTACGACGAACTTCCACACTCTCAGGAACTGAATCCAAGGCCATGCGCTTCACCTTCCCATAGTTGTCCAAGCGGTACGTCCGTTTCGGCTGTCTACCGATCGGCGCCGGGTTCGATTTTAGTAAAATAATCTCTGATCCATCGTTGATAAGCCGACGGGATGTTTTCCTGCTGAATGGCGTTCTCGACGCCGCCGGGCAGAGAGAAAAAACTGCTGTCGGCTGTTGGAAAGCGGAGCTGGTTGCCGGGTATGGATGTAGTGGATGTGGGGCTGCTGTAATATTGGCCGGAGTCGGTAATCTGTCCGCTAAGTCGTTCCGTACCCGGGTTAAGGTCGGATTGCCGTTCATAATCCGTCGTGCCCTGGCTTCCGCCTTCCGTGCCCGCCATGCTGCCTCCTTCTGCTCCATAACCCATTTCATCATCAAAATCGTCGGAGGCCCCGGCTAAACCAAAGCCGCCATAGGGATCAAATCCGTCTTCCCCTGCTCCGGCCTCTTCAGATCCTTGTTTTCCGGTATCGCCCGGTTGGCTGCCGCTACCTGTCGATCCGACGTCAGACTCGTTTTCTTCCGCATTTCCAGACGCCCCCGCATGGGCTTCAGGTTGCCGATCGTCACCCCGCGTGCCGCGGTTAGCACCGGGGTAACCATCCGCATCGGTCGTATTGCGTTGCGCTTGGCTTAGCGCAACCTGCTCTTGCGGACTCAGTTGGGAGTACATGCCGCTGTTGATAGAGCGGATGCTTTGCGTTAACTCCTGCACGCGGGCGAGATCAAGGCCCAAGCTGTTGCCGGCGATGTTGCCGCCGTCGCCGCTTTGTTGTAGCTCCTGCTCTAACTGACGCAGCAGCTGATTCGCCTGACTGTGAGGCAACTGTTTTTCCCGGATGAGTTCGCCTACGCGTCGGAGTTCGTGCGCCAATTGCCCAAGATGGGGGTTTTGCGGGTCGATGCGTTCCAACTGGTCTGCTAGAGCGAGCAGTTCATCGGCACGTTTGGAGATGTGCTGCAGCTGTGAGCCGCCCAACTGCCAGGTGAATCCTTGCGGATAAGGGATCAGGGTCAATAAGACGCACAAGCCCAGTAGAGGCAACGACCAGCGGGCGTAGGCAGGGGACCTAAGCGGAACCAAGGCTACCGGATCGATGAGGTGGGTATGGTTCGCTGCATCCATGAAGAGCCACGCTTCCACGCGGTTTCTAGCCGCATGATCCAGTGTGGCGTGTTCGACGGCGGTGGCTATGCGATCTTGCAGCTTCAACTGCTTATCGATATAACGTGCGGCTGTCAGGCGGGTATGCTTTCGGCGCGGCGTCGTGAGGATGAAGGTTACTCCTGCCGCCGGCGCGGCTAAAAGGGCGATGAAGCCGCCTTGGCCGCCGGTGAGCAAACCTAAAAGCACACGCACGCAGGCGAAGGTGACGCATGCTGCAAACAATCCCCTTGAGAGTGCATCCAGCAGGTCGGACGCCTTCTGCCGCCTCAGCACCATATCAATTTGATTGCGCAGTACTTCGTCGAGCACCATGGCTGTCACCTCCTGCGGCGCAGGTTGAGCATCAGGCTTGTTTATTTCGCCATTGCCGCAGCATCACAAATGAGAGTAAACCGGCTATTACCAGAATAGTACCATAGACCAGGCAGAGTGAAAACCAAGGTAGCGTTTGAGGCTCACTGGCGGCGGTCGTTTGCGGTAAGGCGGATTGCACCAAAGTACCAACTGCTGAGCCGCCCAAGACCTCTTGCGGTGTAATATGCAAAATGCGCGCCGCTACTTCCAGCGGTTGTATGAGCAGTTGCGATCGTTCACCGCCGGGAAGGCGTTGGAGTACCAGACTCCCCAACATCAAGGCGCTATAAGCAATGTCTATGGCAGCTATGCGCCACGGACGAGACTCTACGGCGGCGCTCATCCACATGCCTACTTGGGTGAGGGTGGTGAGAAGAAGCGCGCCGAAAAAGGCCAGATTGCGCAATTGCTCCGCAGTAATCGGCGTTAGAGCCTTGGCCAGGAAGAACACGGGCAGACTGGTGAACAACCATAATAACAGCGTTATTAAAGTGGCGACGGTTTGCCCGAACAACACCGTGATGGGAGTGGCGACGCCGTAGACGACCCATTCGCCTGGACGGATTTTGTCGCTCAGCTCAAATACGTCGCCGGAAATGGCTAAAGCGAGATACGAGAGGACGAGAATCTCGGCATAGACCCACCAAGCAAAAGCAGGGGCCCAATGCGCCTGACCCAGCATATATGAGACCGGCCAGCCCAGCAGCAAGGCGATTAATGCGACTCCTAAGTGCACCAACGTAATCTTGTGTCCTAAGGGAGATCCTAAAACTGTAGCCAGCTCTTTACGGACTATGGCAAAAAAAACAAGCATGTCGATCTCCCTTCCCGTCAGTTTCGTACGCGGCAATCTCATACATTGCTGAGATTCGCTGCAAACCTAATTCCTCTTATATAAGGCTCGAGAGCGGAATAACGATAAAGTGCAGTCCTATGCCGGTGCTTGCGTTGCTGAGCAGCTGTTTGACCGGAGTGTCTATCAGCGCCACGATGAAAGGTCTGCCCCATGGCAAATCAAGGCGCTCATTGCTGGGTGTTAGGGCGTAGTCCACAATATGTCGGAGCGCTTCAAGGGCCCATTTCGGGGTATTGGGAGCTTGGTTGCGCGCCACCGTCACTACGCTTGCCGCAATCCAGCTCGCAGACAGAGTTGCTGAGGAAACAATGAAACGATCAGCCGCAAACACAACTTCGCTGGTTTTGTCCGGCACCATCGAACCTAAAGCGACATACCTGTCTTGATCCACATAGAAGGCATGGCGAATTGTCCAAGGCGTATTGTTCATCACGCTGAGACGATAATTGGCGCCCTCCCTTGTGATTTTAACCTGAATCGGTAGATGCTCCAACGACTGACTGGTGACGGCCAACGGGCGGCGTGGGGCCACCGGCCCGATGGAAATCCGGTCGTCGTTTTGTTCCACTATTAGTTGTGAGCTCGCTTCCACGTGGTTGATGTTTGCCGGAGCGATGTGTTCTCCCGGCGCCCGCTCAATGAGCCAGAATTCATCCAACAAATTCACCATCTGCACCAGGGCGAAACTATAGGCGTCATCCGCATGCGGCGGCACTTGGGTGATTCTGATCTCTCCATAACCGCGCAGGCTGCGGTGGATTTGCGGCTGCAGCACCATCTGGGTAAAGGCGACGGCAATCGCCACGCATACGCCCAACAAAAGCCAGTTCAAAGGGTGTTTGTTGGTAAGATGCAGTGCGCCGGCTATGGCTGCGACGTAACTGATGGCGAAGAGGACGACTACGCCATGGTTAGGATAGGGAATGCGTTGGGTAGAAATAAGAGGGAGCAGACCACTCTCCAAGGATCCGGTACCCCTGCGCACCATACGCTGGGGAAACACGAGATTGCGGCTATAATAATCCAGGCCGATCCAGTTGCGCAGAGGCTGAGCGGACAGATCGAAGCCTAAGTATGTGACGCGACCGACGCCTACCCATTGATGCGCTTGGAGCGGGATGTCATTCACGGCGTAATCGACCTTGCCGGTACCGGACGTCGCGTTCCACACGAGAATGCTATAAGGCTCCGGAAAGGGGGAGAGGCCGAGTCCTATACGGTCCAAGGTTACGATTTGTGATCCTATTCCCAACTTAACCGGCAAAATGTGCGCCAATTGGTGGACCCGCGCCAGACTCTGCGCTGATCCGCCGACAACCAAGAGATGACCTCCGGCTTTTATCCAGTGCAGCAAAGCGGCGATCTGTTCGTCGGATAATTGCGTAATAGGATAATTGTCGGTGAGGATGATGGTGCGGACGGATTCATAAGCCACCCAGTCGGTGGGGAGCTCGGGAGCCGTGCGAACATGGGCTACAAGAACGCGTGCGCGGCTCATAAAGCCTTGCGCTTGCTGAGCGACGTCCTGCAGCCAAGTCCAGCGCTCACCTGTTGCGTCGAGCACCAGAATGATGTCGGCGGTAACACCTGAACCGAGCAACGGAATCTGTTGGGAGCGCAGCACGTTGCCGTTTGATTCCACCAGACGAACGTTGAGCGGGCGCTGGGTGTTGCTTATAGGCAGGATGACGAGCAGCTGCTTTTTGGTTCCTGTGGGCATAACCAGGGGACGCCGGTACGTTACTTGTCCCGGCGAAGTCGTAAATGACGTGCCTAGGGTGGTGACGACTTCCACAGCGGCTGAGAACGGCACGCCTTCATTAATAACAGTAATTTGTAACGGTACCCAAGAGCGAGGACGAAAATACCCGGCAAAACCCAAATCGACCTCAAAGCCGATACCGCCTACGTCGACATCGGCGCTGAGGACAGGCATGCCGGGGGGCAATGCAAGGGCAGAGCATATGGCAATAATCGTTATGATTAAGCTGATGCGCACATGATTCACTCCTGCCTTCTTATATTAAAACACGAGATATAGGTTGTCAGCAACACGAGCGCACGCACGTAAAGGAGAACGTCGTACGCCGCGCTGACCCTTATCCTTGTGCAACGGGAAGAGATGGCTTATTCTAAGGTAAACGGGGAGGTACCATACATCTGAGGAGGAGCGTCAACTATGGATCTTTGGTTTACTGAAAAACAGACAAATACTCTCGGCCTGTCACTTAAGGTGCTGCGCACGTTGGTAACCGAGCATACGCAGTTTCAGGACTTGGCCGTGCTGGAAACCGAGCAGTATGGACGTATGTTGGTGTTGGACGGTATAATTCAGACGACCACGGCGGATGAGTTCGTCTACCACGAGATGATCACCCATGTTGCCCTGTTCACTCATAAGGATCCGAAAACCGTAGCAATCATCGGCGGTGGTGACGGCGGAGCCGTACGTGAAGTCGTTAAGCATCCCGGCGTAGAGCGGGTCGTTTTGGTGGAGATCGATGAGCGCGTGGTGGCGGCATCTCGGCAGTATTTACCGGAAATCGCCGCAGGGTTGAGCGATGAGCGGGTAGAAGTTCGATTCGAGGACGGCATACGTCACATCAGGGAGAACAAAGGCGTCTACGATGTCGTTATTGTCGATTCAACCGACCCGATCGGCGCAGCCGTCGGTTTGTTCTCGGCCGAATTTTATGCCGACATTTACGAAAGCCTGAAGGATGACGGCATCATGGTAGCGCAAACCGAATCGCCGTTCCATAATCAAGATTTGATTCGCAAGAGCTTTTCGGCCATACGCGATCTATTCCCGATCACGCGCCTTTATTTAGCCTATGTCCCTACATATCCCAGCGGCATGTGGAGCTTCACGATCGCGTCAAAAGAAAACGATCCGTTGTCGGTTCCTATGGATAGGTTCATCAACATTCCTACCAAGTACTATACGCCGCAGATACATTTCGCCGCCTTTACGCTGCCGCAACTTGTAGGTCAGATGCTGCAGGGATGATTATTGGTGGGCTCATCCCACCTATCTCTGCAATAAGCGCCGGAAGTAAAGGATCGGCGGAAGCCCGATCATAAAAGGAGATGTGCGAAGCATGGACATGGAGCGGACCTTCATCGATCCGGTGTTCCATCAGGATGGCAGATACTTGGGCAGCTTGGCATCGCCGCAGGAAGCCAAGGCGGTAATGTTGGGCGCTCCTTTGGACGGTACCGTGAGTTACTGGCCGGGCGCTCGCTTTGGTCCGGCTCGAATTCGCAGCGCATCGAACGCCTTGGAAGAGTACAGCCCCATGCTTGATCGCAGCTTAGCGGAAACAGCGTTCTACGACGCCGGCGACGTCGATATTCCGTTGGGGAACGTAGCGGGCGCACTGCGGGCCATAAGCGAAGCGACGCACGATCATGCAGTAAGCAAAGGCAAGATGCCCATCGTGTTAGGTGGTGAACACCTCATCTCCTTGCCGGTAATTGAGGCCGTGCATGCCGTGTACCCCGATTTGGTCGTTCTACAATTTGATGCCCATACCGATCTGCGAGAAACCTATCTGGGGGAGACGCATTCTCATGCTACGGTGATCAAACGTGTCTGCGACATTGTGGGTCCTCAGAACGTCTATCAGTTCGGCATTCGCTCCGGAACCCGCGAGGAGTTTATTTATGGCCGCGAGCACACGCGTTTTTACCCGTTTGAGGTCTTGGCACCGGTGAGGAGCGTTTTACCGGAATTGCACGGGCGACCCATTTACATTACAGTAGACATAGATGTTATAGATCCGGGTTTTGCGCCAGGCACAGGTACTCCTGAACCAGGCGGATGTACGCCGCACGATTTGCTGGCCGCTTTGCACTCCCTAAACCAACAGCAGGTAGTAGGTTTTGATTTAGTCGAGCTGTGTCCCCTAGCGGAATCCGGCGTGGTTACATCAGTCTTGGCAGCCAAAATCGTACGAGAAGCCATCCTTAGTTTCGTTTAAGCTGTAGAGCGCATTTTTTGGAGGGGGACGAACATGGCAGGCGGATTCATCAGCCGAAACAGTACCGTTTTACGTCAAGCCTTTCGCAGCTCATACGAGCAGTTGGGATTAACGATTACGATCAGCGTCATCTGGTTCTTGGCGGCCGCCATACCGGCCGCTTATATGCTATACTTCATACTCGTGGTCATGGCAGGCGGCAAGCTGAACATTTTATTACCGCTCATACTGTTTTGGTTGACGGTCACCTTTTTGTACGGACCGGTAACGGCCATGGCCTATGCAATAGCCGGGGACATGATCAATGCGGCTGAAATAGCTCCGTCTTCCTTGTGGAGAGCATTTACCAGACACTATAAAGCGGCTGCCGCGGTGACCGGAGCCATGGCGATCATCTTGATCATTCTTGCCGTCGACGTGGTCGTCTACCTGCAGAATCCCACCACCCTAAACGTGTTTTTAACGATATTTTTACTCTACCTGATGGTGTTCTGGTTTTTGATGTCCGCGTACATCTATCCCTTGATCACGTATAAGTACGGCAGTGTTTTGCAGACACTGAAGCAGGCCGCTCTACTCACGTTGGACAATATGGCGCTGACTTTATTGGTGGCGGTGGAAGTGCTTGTCGTCGGTCTTGCCTGTATCTTCTTCATATTACCGGTGCCGGCCTATTTGGGCGGGACCGTCGCGTTGTTACATACTGCCGCATTCAAGGCTATCCTGACGAAGTACGAGAAAAAACCGCAGCCTGCCGATTAGGGCGAGCCGGCAGTAGTAGGCGACGCTTCGGAGAACGCCGATTCCCACAGAGATACATACAATAGGAGCACCATCCTATTCCGGTAAATAGGCGCTCGGTTCGGTTGCGGGCAAGGTCGCGTCGGTCGCTGTTACTGGCAAGGGCGGTGCTGATCTGTTATAATACGAGTATAGTGCGGGGCCAATCGATCCCAAGGGGGGATACAGATGGTCAAAATGAAAGTGAAGGTAGTCGGACTCGATCAAAGCACAATGGTACCGGTGGTTGTCATTACCGACCTGGAAGAACGTGGTTTTATCCCTATCATGATTGGGGCTGCCGAGGCGAATGCCATCAATCAGGGTTTAGACGGTCAGAAACCGGTGCGGCCGTTGACACACGATTTGCTGCTGAACATGCTGACGGCATTGAATGCTCGACTCGATCGTGTCGTGATCAGCGATCTACGAGAAGACACTTACTACGCACATATCTATGTAAAAACAGATGCGCAAGAGCACGAAATCGACTGCCGCCCTTCTGACGCATTGGCCTTGGCGATTCGTGCCGGATGCCCCATCTATATCTCTGAAGTTGTGGCTAAGAAAGCTTTGATCACCAATAAAGCGCCTGAGGCGGATAGTCCAAAGCCGATTGATGATGACGAGATCGCAGCGTTCCGGCGCTTTCTGGATGACGCTACGCCGGATGATTTTCTCAAGAACCTGCAAGGTTAGCGCTAAAGAGTATACTGCGACGCCAAGCCCCGGTTGTTGCCGGGGCTTTCAACTGTACTCCCGACTAAACGTTTATCTGCGACTTTCCGACAAATAGTCCGACATAGGACTAAACAAACAAGGATAGGCTGTTGTGATTTTGGGGCATACTATGACGGATTTGACTCACTCCTCCCGTCTAGGAGGTCTTTCGGCGCTGCCGTTCACATCGTTTTTAGACAACCTTTGCCCGATTTTATCACCTTGCATGCATAACGGTTGAAGGAGAATCAGTTATAGAAGCCGAATTGATGTTGTGCACGCGCAGTCTTCGTGATATACATATACCGGATGCGCATACGGCGCGAGAATTCACATGTCAAGCCATGTATGGTTCAAAGCCGCCCTTGCTTAAGATAGTTTTCGGTTTGCCGGCATTAAGCGTGCCGCGTCATCCCTCTTTTCACAAGCCTTAATCGATATCAATATCCTACATTAGCCAATACCACGCATACCGGATGTCATCATGTGCGTTATCCCATCGATAAACACTCTGAGACAACCTACGCAATTACCCGCGGGAGGCATATACGTACGTGAATATTGCTGATTTACAAGACAAAACCAACTCGGAGTTACACGAAATAGCCAAAGAGATGAGCATCGGCGGATACTCCAAGTTGCGGAAAAAAGAACTGATTTTGCGGATATTGGAGGCGGAGTGCGAGCGTGAAGGTTTCATGCTGGCGCAAGGCGTGTTGGAGATTCTGCCTGAAGGGTATGGATTCCTCAGACGTCGTAACTACACCCCCAGCAATGAAGATGTATATGTTTCGCCTTCACAAATCCGGCGGTTCAACTTACGCACCGGAGACCTCGTGCTCGGTCAGGTGCGTCCTCCCAAAGATAGTGAACGGTATCATGCACTGTTGCGGGTTAAAGGCGTCAACATGCAGAACCCTGAATCTGCTACCCATCGCCCCAACTTCGACGATCTCACGCCGATCTATCCCAATCAGCGCTTGCGCTTGGAAATGACCGACCATAAGGATGTGGCCACGCGTCTCATCGATGTTGTGGCTCCTTTAGGGAAAGGGCAGCGGGGCATGATTGTGGCTCCTCCCAAGGCCGGCAAAACTACGGTGTTAAAAAAACTAGCCAACAGCATCAGTACCAACTATCCCGAGGTGGAGCTGTTGGTGCTGCTTATTGATGAGCGCCCTGAGGAAGTGACGGATATGGAGCGCTCCGTAGTAGGCGAAGTCATCAGTTCCACGTTTGATATGCCGCCGGACAACCATGTGCGGGTTGCCGACATTGTTTTGGAGCGTGCGAAACGTTTGGTGGAACATGGGAATGATGTCGTGATTTTACTCGATTCCATCACTCGTCTGGCCAGAGCGCATAACCTGATAGTACCCCCATCGGGTCGAACCTTGTCGGGCGGCGTAGATCCTGCCGCCTTACACAGACCTAAGCGATTCTTCGGCGCGGCTCGCAACATCGAAGAAGGCGGTAGTCTTACCATCTTGGCCACGGCCTTAGTGGAAACAGGCAGCCGGATGGACGAGGTTATTTACGAAGAGTTCAAGGGAACAGGCAATATGGAGTTGCACCTTGACCGCCGTTTAGCCGAGCGTCGCATATTCCCCGCAATTGAGATTTATAAGTCCGGTACACGCAAAGAGGAGCTGCTTTTCTCCGAGCAAGAGCTGGAGATGGCGTTCATTTTGCGTAAGACGCTGGCATCGCTGGGGACGGCTGAAACGACTGATCTACTTATCGATCGGCTGACTCATACGAAGTCAAATGCGGAGTTCATGAAAATAGTCTTGGAGTCGCCCCTTGCCGAAAGCGTGCGCTCATAACGTTTTAGTTGGGTTTAAACGTGAAAAAGATGCGTCATAGGCATGACATGAAGATGAAATAATGCGCCGCAGCCATTCTAAGTTGCACGCGGGAAGGAAAAAACGATAGCGTGTAGAAAGAGTCGTGGATTAGGTCCGTATTGGACTCCGGATAGCGGAGGATGATAGATGCGTGTTAGGTTCAGTAGTCCCGCTGTTTTGCTTATAGGTCTTTGCATGATCAGTGCGCTCACGTTGGGCGGTACGCCGCCGTCGAGCGGAACATATAATGATGATGAAATAAATGAAACATATCCGGAACCATCCGGTGGACAAGGTGTGGGAGATGCCGCTCCAACAGGGCACAAGGCCGGGATGGTATTCGGCCTTCCCTCTATGATGGCAAGCGTAGGCCCCGTTCCCTTGCAAATACAGTTGCTGAGCGTCAGCTCCAACGCACTGGAAAGCGGCAAGTCTTTATTTAAGATGCTGGGCGAAAAGAAGTCCATCAGTGCTGCGGTTACGTCAAAAGACGGCAATGGGGCGGTCGGACAGGCAAAGCAAGATTCTAAACCTGTCTATTTGGTGCACACGGTACAAAGCGGAGAAACACTCTCCAGTATCGCTAAGAAATATGGTATCTCCACTCAAACGTTGATTAATGTCAACACCTTGGCCAGCGCCAACAAGCTGAAAGTTGGGCAAAAGCTTAATGTAATCACCGTGGACGGTTTGCTTTATACGGTTAAGCAAGGTGAAAGCTTATGGGATATCGCCAGACGCTATAAGGTCGATATCGACAAGGTTATTGAGGTCAACGGATTAACGAGTCCTGAGAAATTACAACCCAAACAGATGATCGTGCTGCCGGGCGCGAAGCCGCCGGCGACGACGACTGCCGGTTCCAGCGCTCCTGCTCTCGTATCGGCGAAAGGTGCTCTGCAAAAGGCCTTCGACTGGCCTGTCCAAGGGCGTATTTCCAGCGGTTACGGTTCGCGTTGGGGAAGCATGCACTATGGTATCGATATTGCGGTCGGCACGGGTACGCCCGTACGTGCGGCAGCCGCCGGCAAAGTCACCTTTGCGGGTTGGAATGGCTCATACGGTTATTTGGTTAAAATAGACCACGGGAACGGCGTGGAGACTCGTTACGCGCACAACAGCACATTGTTGGTGAAGGCCGGACAACAGGTGAACCGAGGTTCTGTAATCGCTCGTAGCGGTAATACAGGTAGATCCACCGGTCCGCATGTTCACTTTGAAATTCGCCTGAACGGTAAAGCATACAACCCGCTGTCATACTTGCGGTAATGCAAATGGTGTTGTTGAATCCTGACTAACGTGGTATGATCTTGTGGTGTGATCCTAAAGAGTATTCTGCCTAAACGGTGTAACGAGAGGTGAACTGCCTTGAAAGAGGGCATCCATCCCAAGTATCAGAGGACGACGGTAACGTGCGCTTGTGGGGAATCCTTCGAGACCGGTTCTACTGTCGAGAATCTGCGTGTGGAAATTTGCTCCAAGTGCCACCCTTTCTTTACGGGAGCACGCCAAAAGCTCGTCGACACAACTGGTCGCGTAGAGCGCTTCCGCAGGAAGTATTCATTGGAGTAAAAATACGGACACTCCGGAACTTAAAAGGGAACGGATTTTCATTGACGATGGAGACAGGCTAAACCGACCTGTCTTTTTCGTCGTTCGGCTTGTGGCGCCGCTGTGAGGTAATGAATAGCGATGTGGTCTATTGGCGATATACAAATGAAGTATCCTGTGGTGTTGGCTCCAATGGCCGGAGTTACCGATCTGCCCTTTCGCTTGATCGTGAAGGAGTTCGGCTGCGCTTTGGTCTTCGGCCAGTTGGTAAGCGCTAATGCCATACGATATGGGAACAAGAAAACCGATGTACTGTTACAGATTGCGGAACAGGAGCGTCCGGTAGGGTTGCAGCTATTCGGCTCCGATCCTGCGGCGATGGCTGCGGCGGCTCGCTATGTGGCGGATTTCCATCCCGATATCATCGATGTGAACTTAGGGTGTCCGGCGCCAAAGGTCGTAGATAACGGTGACGGATGCGCGCTGATGCGAGACCCGGTCAAAGCGGCAGAAGTAGTCCGAGCTGTTGTAAAAGCCGTAGATATTCCCGTAACGGTCAAAATCCGCAAGGGGTGGGATGATCAAAGCGTTACGGCAGTGGAGATCGCCCAGCGTGTGGAGCAGGTAGGCGTCTGCGCCGTTACGATTCACGGCCGAACGCGGCAACAGTTTTACGGCGGCAACGCCGACTGGGACATTATAGCCGCAGTACGAGAAGCCGTGAGTATTCCGGTCATCGGCAACGGCGACGTTCGCACGCCTGAGGATGTGACGGCGATGATGCGACGGACCGGTTGCACGGCCGTTATGGTCGGTCGCGCCGCTTTGGGCAATCCATGGCTGTTTCGTCGGATCGTGCAGTATCTTGAACATGGCGTCTATGACGCCGACCCCACGGATACGGAAAAAGTAGCCATGGCCATTCGTCATCTGCGGATGGCGTTGGAGATGAAGGGCGATCATGCGGTATATGAGATGCGTAAGCATCTGGCTTGGTATCTGAAGGGAGTGCCGAACGCAAATAAGGTGAAGCAGGTCATCATGAGTATTGACGCTGCAGACGCGGTTTTTCAGGTGTTATATGAGCTGTTGGAACAGTTGGCGACTGTGGAAGAAGCATAATTTCAGGCAGTTGACGGCTCGGATGCTCCGTTGCCATTGCGTGTAATCGTCTGGCGCGCTCTGCTTGCATGAGCGCATACACCAAGCTCTTGCCTATGGCGGTCGTGGCTTATTCGGAAGTCTGTCGGATTCAGCAAACAAAGGATGCTTGCTGATGTTGGGGGGACCTGTTACAATAAGTTGTGCACAGAGTTGTGCACAACCCGGTCGCCGGCGTTATATAGGAGGGATAAAAGATGGATCTGCTGCGTATCGGCGATAAACTGATCAGTCGTAGCAAGATCGCACGTTTCATCGATGCCATCCTTCAGTTGCGCATTCAGGGCGCATCGCAACAGGAAGTCGCGAATGAGTTGCGTGTCGACCGTGCGTTCGTATCGCGGTTGGAAACCTTGGGAGAGGTGCGCAAGGGCGGTCGCATAGCCATCGTAGGTTTTCCTATCGGGAACAGAGACGAGATTCTGCAAGTCGCCCAGGAGGAAGGCGTTGATTACTGCCTGATACTGACGGATAAAGAACGTTGGGATTGGCCGAATCGCCTGAGCGGCGCCGAGGTGGTGAACCAATTGTTCGATCTCATCTCGGAGATTAAGGAGTACGATAATGTCATTTTTATCGGCTCAGATAAGCGGATTCGGTTGGTGGAGACCATTTTGGGGCGAGACATGGTTGTAGCCGTTCAGATTGGCACATCTCCCATTAAAGCGGACGTAACGCTTGATCCTGACTACATGCGGGAAGTGATACACCGTCTGAAGACCGAGTCCGAGTCGGTATGAACCAAACCAATCGCATCTAGGCAACAGCATTCTGATGGGGGGGACATCCTCTGAAACACGTAGTGAGCGTAAGTATCGGTTCATCAAGCCGGAACCATCGGTATGAGGCGGAGATCCTCGGAGAACCTGTTCTCATAGAACGCATCGGCACCGATGGTGACATTGACAAAGCCATCAAGCTGATGCAGGAGCTGGACGGCAAGGTGGACGCTTTTGGTATGGGCGGCATCGATATATGGCTGTTTTCCGGCACACGGCGGTACGCATTTCGCGATGCCAAGCGCATATTGGCTGCAGTGCGCCATACGCCCATCCTTGACGGCAGCGGCTTAAAGAATTCATTGGAGGCTTGGGTGGTAAACTACATCGATAGCGACGGTGGTATCCCGCTGAAGGGAAAGCGTGTAATGATGACCGCCTCGGTCGATCGTAACGGCATGACCAAAGCTCTTAACGCTTTAGGTTGCCAAATGCTCTACGGCGACCTTGGATTCGGCGTAGGACTACCGATCAAAATCCAAAGCCCTAAAGTGATGGATGTCGTGGCCGGCATGCTGTTGCCGTTATTTGTACAGCTGCCCTTTAAATGGTTATATCCCACAGGCGAGAAACAACTGGATTCGACCCCGCGCTATGGCGGCTGGTTCGCATGGGCGGACGTCATTGCCGGCGATTTCCTGTATATTTGGCGCTATATGCCGGAGCGTCTGGACGGCAAGATCATCATTACCAATACCGTTACGCCGGAAAACGTCAGCGAGCTTAAGAAACGCGGAGTAGCCTACCTGGTTACCACAACGCCCAACTTGGGCGGCCGCTCGTTCGGTACCAACGTCATTGAGGCCGTGTTAGTGGCTGTTTCCGGTAAGCGACCTGAGGAACTGAACGGTGATGATTATCTTAGATTAATGCGCGATGTTGGTTTTACTCCGCGCATTGAGCAGCTAAACGGCAGGACGGCTTAAGACCTACGGTCGGAAGCATTGTGCGGCGCGAGTTGAGCCGAACACGATGGTGCCTTTCGGCAGGCATGTTGATAAGGAGTACTCACATCCATTCAGGAGGTCCCAGGTTGCAAAAATTCGGATTTATTATCCACCCCATTGATGTAAAGGACGTAGCACGCAAATTTGCGGTGGCCAGTCGCTTTCCCGATCATGTGATTGAGAGAGTTCTGCCGTTGGTCCCTGCGTTGACTACTTCACATATCACAGGTGTACAGTCGCTTAACGGCGCCAAGGCGGAGGGTTGGTTCGTCAGCGTCCCGCTTACACCTAGGCTCATGATGGAGAAACTGCCGGAAGCCAAGGTCATCAAGCGCATCATTTCAGCCGGTCGCAAGGCGGCCGACCAGGGGGCTAAGATCGTCGGTCTCGGCGCGTTTACGTCTGTGGTCGGCGATGCCGGGATTACGGTGGCGAACAACCTGGATATTGCGGTCACCACCGGTAATACCTTTACGGCCGCTACGGCGTTGATGGGTATCGAGTACGCGGCGCAGCGGTTGGAGATCGATTTAAGCAGGCAAACTATTGCCGTTCTGGGCGCTTCAGGTTCCATAGGAAAGGCCTGTGCGCGCATCCTTGCACAAAAGGGCATGCAGGTGACGATTGTGGCCAGAGACCGTAGCCGATTGGAAGAGCTGGCCCGTTTGATTCATGAGGAATCAGGCGCGGATGTACGCATCGAAACCGATTTGTCTGCTGCCGTGCGTTCTGCAGGCGTAGTCGTCGCCGTCACCAGTGCGATGGAAGCAGTGATCGATGCAGGCGATATTCGTCCGGGAGCCATCGTGTGTGATGTAAGCCGTCCTCGCAACGTATCGAAGGCCGTCGCCCAGCAACGGCAGGATGTACTGGTATTTGAGGGCGGCGTTGTTTCGGTGCCGGGTCAAGTTGATTTCGGCCTGAACTTCGGATTTCCCCCGGGAACCTCCTATGCCTGTATGGCCGAGACAATGATTCTGGCGCTGGAGGGCAGATATGAGAACTATAGCTTGGGACGGGATTTGGATGTGGCTAAGGTAAGGGAGATTTCGGCGTTGGCCGAGAAGCACGGTTTTAAACTGGCCGGCTTACGCAGTTTCGAAGCTGCGGTTACCAATGCCGCGTTCGAAAAGGTGAAGGCGCAACTGCATCTGCAGAAACGTAAAACGCCCTTCCTGGAAGAAAGACCCGTTGGTACGGCATACGGCGGCAAAACGCCGTAATTGTCGTGTTAGACCGGCTCTGTTGCTTAAGAACGATGAATCTGTTTGGCTCTTGGGAATTATTGCATCATAATTCGTAACGTCCCACCAGGACTTCCGGAAGGATGGGCGATAGATCGACTGCAATGATGCTTGTAGAGCAAGTTTGCATGATGTGAACTTATTGCGAGTTTATTCGAAAATTATGTCAGACAATTTTCGCGTAATAACGCGATTCGCGGTTTTACGCATGATATAGGCTTTTTCCGGGGTAAGAAGAAAAACCCCACACCCGTCGAAGGTAGTAATTGTCCAAAAAATTACAGGACGGAGTGTGAGGAAACATGTTGAATTTGGCGACTCGCTTCATCAATTATTGTAACAAA
>DUQB01000082.1 GCA_012838035.1 Bacillota bacterium
TTAGCTAAAGACCCTCATTCCGCACCACCTCTTAGGAGGAATAGACATTTTTGACGTGTAATTACCTACATCGGTTGATTTACCAGTCAGATAATTAACGCGGTTCACGCGTTTGTCGCAGATGTAGTCATAACCCTTCGCAGCAGGAACACGGTTGTGCAGCGCGTAAGTTCCTCTCTAATACCAAGAGGAGTGTGCTGCACATGGCAGGTCACCTGCCCATTCAACTACCTCCAGATAGTTTCAGTTGTGCCGGAGCAGCGGTGCTGCCGGCTCGTATTTGCCGTGAGCTGCGAATCCAAAAGCTGGTCAATGCCATGGTCAAGTATGATGTTAACCAGTGCAGGGTGTCACCAGGCACTGTTCGTGGCTATGATTATCAACCTTCTCGTGGATCGAAAGCCGCTCTATCAGGTCATGAGCTTCTACAAGGACTATGATCTTGCAACACTGTTTACAGAGCGATTTGATGTGTCCGCTCTAAACGATGATGCGCTGGGTCGCATGCTGGACCGATTGACAGAGATTGATCGCTGTCAGTTGGCGCAGAGCGTCGCGTACATGCAGACACAACCTCCATCACGGTTCAAGGGGAGTACAATAACATTCAACACGACCCATCCGCTAACTCGGAAGACAAAACGCTTAACATTACCCAGGGTTACGGCAAACAACATCGTCCCGACCTGAAACAGTTTGAGTCATGCTCACTTTGACGGCCACCACTACAGCAGGTGGTCGTTTTTTTACCCACGGTCTGTCAGGCTGTCGGCCAGCGCCTCAGACTATAGGAAACTGGCAAAGTATTGCAGGAGTTGAACTCTATTCACAGAACCATATGGTTGTACGACATCTAATAGCGATCACTCGGTTCAGGATGCCATGATCATGATCGTACGGCTCTTGATATGCCTCAATATATATCCTGGGATACGAGCCATAGTTACATCAAGAGCCTGAACGGAAGAATTTAGTTCCACCTGTCAAAGACCTGATAGTGCGATAGCGTACTTTCTCACGGACATTATGCAGGAGTTGAACCGTCTTGACTGGGATCATCAATTGTAGGACATCTAACAACAATCGTGCCAAAAATTCATCAAGTCATCATGATGTCGCGTTCAGCTTGGCTGTTGAAGTAAAGGACGGTGATTCGGATTGACTTGGGGAGAGACCATCAGAGCAAGATACTGGGCGCCGCCTCCCGGTAACGGTTATGGTTTCATATATGACCTTAAAGGCGGGAGACCTAACGGCACATGGAGCGGTACCTGGACTTTAGCTGATGCGACCGAAACCAAGCTGCGTCTCACCATGCTCGCCGCAGGTGGCGCTCAGGCCGTGTATAAAGGGATGGGACCAAGTCGTTCAGGGAAAGACCGTTACGCTTATGTTATTGCCAGGAGAGAGTGTGAGGCATCAGAGTCGCTGGAAAGCCGTTTTGTATCTGTTATCCAAGCTTACGATGAACGTCCGGTTGTTACCCACATCAGCGAACTGGACAAGTCGACAGGTACCGCGCAGAGCGCTGCATTGCGTTTAGCGCTTGCCTCTGGGGCGGTAGACTATGTGTTAAGTAATCCGCGCCCCGGCACGGATTTACAGGTATATGATGCGCAAACGGTTTTGGCAACGGATGCCCTGTTCGCCTTGATTCGGGTGCGTGGCGGCAAGATAGTCAAATGGCATATGGTAGGCGGCACAAGGCTGAAGTACGGTGAATGGCAGGTCACCTTTCCTGCCGCTGAATTTTGCGGGGTGGTGGAGAGTATCGATTACAACGCATGCAGTTTTACCACAACCGTCCCGTTACCCAGCAGCGTAACCGGCAGCGTCATAGTATTTGAACACCCGGATTATATGTGCAATACGGCATATAAAACGGCATGCGTTGAGCAACTGGCCGATGGGGGTCAGCGGGTGCAATTGGAAGATACGACGCTGGAACTTGCATCGACCGGTATTAAGGAAATCATCGACCGGGAATTGCTTGAACTAACCGCGCCTTTGCCTACAGGATTTAATCAGAACATCGACACCGGCGTCTTGCATGGCAAGGTAGTGATGAACAAACGCACCGGTACGAGCTGTACAATCTGCAGCATGAAAAGTATGAGTGGTATTCATGCAGCAATTCCCGCCGATTGGCGCGTTGGCGATGCCTTGAGCGTCTACGACGTGAAAGCAGGTGACACATTCCGGTTATTGCATCAGGCGTATGGTATAGGTGAGTAAGTGATTGTGTTAATGAGGAGGAAAATATCACAAGGCAGCTGTTCCGTAGGAGGAATCAGCAGCCTGACGCTGAATGGTAGCAAGCATCGAGCGTGAGCGCACAACAGCGGCAGCTAGGCAATCGAGAAGTCATCAACTCAATGGATCAGTTGATTATACATGTTTTGCCGGCGCCTGCAATGGCGTCATCACGGCGCGATAGTATTGTTCTTATCTTTAATGGAGGTGTTACCTAAAATGAAAAGGTTACACAGAGTATTATTCATTACATTGATAGGTGTGTTGTTGATCTCTTCCACCGTCCTGGCTGCGGAGAATTTGGTTGCTAACCCGAGCTTTGAAGAAGGGGAAGCAGAAGGTTGGCCGGTGGGGTATGCGGGCTTTCAGGCCCTGAAGAGCTATGGCGACGGTGCGATGCTTGTTAAGGATTTCGCTCGTACGGGAAGCTGGTCTCTTAAGTTTTATAATCCGTCAGAAGATGTAGCCCTTGGCTTGGTCAGCCTACCGGTGTCTGCCGAAGCCGGTAAAACCTACAAAGCTTCCGCTTATGTCCTTACAGAGCCGGGCAGTGGTAAGGCTTCTCTGTACATTGAATTCTTGAATGAGAAAAAAGCCCGTGTTTCCGCCACATGGGTACAGAGTCAGAGTACGGATACCTGGGAACTGTTGGAGATTACGGAAAAGGCTCCGGAAGGCACGGCCTATGTCGGTCTCATCATCTACCGTCCTAAGACGCAAAAGGGCGTACACTACTATGATGATCTCTCCATCGTCGTAGTGCAGTAATCTGTCGAGTGTGGCGCCATGGATTATACGGATCAAGTTTCAGCTACCCTCAGCGCATGAAGTTGAGGGTAGCTTTATTTATAGCCCGTTACGGATCCCAAGGTCAGCGGCGCTGCTCCGGCATGAGGCAAAGCTGTGTGACGGCAGGAATCAAAGGCATTTTGCTGAATGATAATATGTATCAAATGTGAGCGCATTATGGCGACTGCTGGGTATACCGACCGTAGTGCCGTCACGATGCGATACCTATGTATTCATTTTTCTATGGAGGTGTTCACTGCCAAATGAAAAGGTTGCTCAAAGTCTTGTTCCTAACGTTGGTAGGCGTGTTGCTGATCACTTCCACGCTTCTCGCTGCGGAGAACTTGGTAGCCAACCCTGGTTTCGAGGAAGGAGAAGCAGACGGTTGGCCGGTTGGATACGCCGGATTCAAAGATCTGAAGAGCTATGGAGACGGCGCCGTAATTGTGAAAGACATCGCACGTACGGGAGTCTGGTCCCTCAAGTTTTACGAGCCCACTGTCAGCGCGCCCCTTGGGATAATCAGCTTACCTGTGCCTGCAGAACCAGGTAAAACCTACAAAGCGTCCGTTTATGTTCGTACGGAACCGGGTAGTAGCAGAGCTGCTTTTTACCTTGAATTCTTAGATGATGAGAAGAACCGTGTTTCAGCTTCATGGGTGGAGACTACAACCGCGGATGCTTGGGAGTTACTGGAGATAACGGATACCGCCCCGGCAGGTACGGCCTATGTCAATGTTATTCTCTACCGGGCTGCTTCACGCAGGGGCGTACACTACTACGACGACGTCTCCATTGTCGTGGTACCGTAACCTGTATGGCGCATATCATCAACGGCAGAACATATTACGACTGCTGTGCGAGTCGGATGGAATCAACGGCATAGAACCAGAGCAGCTACCCTCGACGTTTGAGTTGAGGGTAACTTGGTTTTTTGGGCTATTGAGGCCCCGTATGTAGGCAGACTCCTGGAGAGGGGAACTGGCCGGGAGGCGTTCCGTCCTGTAAATTTTCTTGACCGATATAGAGGGAGAAAGGTTGGTAAAGGCTAAGTCTCGTAAATAACCGTCGCTACATCGTATGAAGGAAAGACACCAAGGATGAGTCTCAAAAGGGAGAGTGGAGTGTGATGACAATGAAGCGGAGGATGTCAGCCCTGTTGTGTCTGTTCGTGCTGGGATTTGTTGTTACCGGTGTTGCGGCAGCTGATACCGTCATCTCCATCGGCATAAAGGATCCTGGATTCGAGCGTAGTGATCCCGCAAGTAGTTTCTGGCGCGGAACCGCGCACAAGGATGCGCTTAACGGGAGTTATTATCACGACAATCAATACGACAGACCCGATCTGTATGCCACCTGGACGCCTACGATCACCGTGTCCGGCAAGTACAATGTGTACATGCGTTGGATAGCGCATCCCAATCGCTCGTCCGCAGCGTTAGTACACGTCGTGCACAAAAACGGCAGGGCTGAATTCCAGGTGAATCAACGGGAAAACGGCGCTCAGTGGAATCTGCTTGGGCAGTTTGAGTTTGCTGTGGGAACATCGGGCTATGTGAGGCTGTATAGTTCCCCTGGGTATACCATCTTTGACGGAGTGCGGTTTCAACTCGTAGAAGAGTAAGGGTTGCTAAAACCTCAAACGTGTGCCGTGCCTGATTGAGGGCAACGGTCGGTTCGATGTCAGGTTGCCATGCGTTAGGGTTTTCATCGTTTAAGAGTTCACTTGCGTAGTGGACTCTTTTGTTGTGATCCACCTATGACTTTTCGGCTCCATGTCGACGCAGTCGGTTGCGCCAAACCGTCTTGGTCGCATCTCTCACATTGCCGCCCCCTCACAGACGGCAGTTCAACGAATGCCGACGTCACGCGCGTTTCTTGCAAGGAGCGTGCTTTTTAGCGGCGAAATGGAGAAAGACGAATCGCTGCATTGGAAGGAGTGTCCGTATGTTTGCGTTACGGAAGCATCTGACGATTCTACTTGTTCTGCTCTGCGTGGGGTGGATTATGGTTGCCGGCGCATGGGTAAACGCCGCTGAGTTTGAGATCACTATCGGTATTAAGGATCCCGGATTTCAGCGCAACATCCTTCTGCATTCCGCTTGGCGCGGCGTAAGTCACGCCGATGCGCATGGGGGCAGCTATTTTCATGACGGCGGCTCTGTCACGCCGGAACTATATGGAACCTGGACTCCTCACATTTCCATACCGGGAACCTACAACGTGTATATGCGTTGGATAGCGCACCCAAATCGCTCCTCGGCCGCTACCGTGCATATTAAGCATCTTGGCGGCATCACTGAAACCACCGTTGATCAGCGTGACGGCGGTAAGCAGTGGAACCTGTTGGGGCAGTTCGAATTTGATGCGGGAATGGACGGTTATGTCCGGTTGTTTAGCGCCCCGGGATATACGATTTTTGAGGCAGTGCGGTTTGAATTGGTCGGAGACCCCACCATCCCGGAGGGGATCGATCTCGATATTACACATCCCGACTTTACAACAGTGGGACAGTGGCAACCGGTTGACGCGGGGGACGGACAAGGTTATTTGGAGTCTACGGGTACTGCCGCTTACAACGCTGCGACCTGGATGTTTCCCTCTAATCTAACCGCCGGCGAGTATGAGGTCTACATTTATCATGTCCCGGGGCAGGATCGTCCCAAAGAGGCGCAGGTGCATGTGAAATTTGATCTCGGTTTAGATACGGAGCCCAGAGTAGACCAGACCAATGCAGGTTGGGAAAAAATCGGCCGTTACCACTTCACACCGGGCTACAAGCAATACATCAGCCTAGTACACGGCGGTGCGGAACGCTTGGCCGCCGTAAAGGTGCGTTTAGTCCGGATTAAGCCGTATCCGTTCCGAACGTATTATATCCCAGGCGACGTGACGTCTATTGCGCCGACGAACGCGGCTCGCTACAGCGGCGCTATTCCGGTTCAAATCCACCAGGATGAACAAGGTCGCTTCAGCCTCACCCGCGGAGGGGAGCCCTACTTCATCAAAGGCGTCTGTGGCAGCGAAGATCTTGCCGCCGTTGCCGATGCGGGAGGGAATGCGCTGCGCACCTATTCACATACCGCCTTAAACGGCTATGCCGTACTAGACGAAGCCCATGAGCGGGGGATCGGCGTTTTCATCGGGATTTGGCTTACTCAGCAAGATAAAGGCATCGATTATGCGAATCCGTTTTACAAAGATCACATCGCAAGTCAGTTGGAAATGGCCAAGCAGGTTGTTTTGCAGTATAAAGACCACCCGGCGGTTATCGGCTGGGCTATCGGCAATGAGGTGGATAAGGGTAAATCCGAAGTCTGGTATCACATCAATGAAATTGCCAAGTTCATTCATGAAAATGATCCGCATCATCCCAGCATGGTGGTGTTGGCGGGCGCACATCCGGCACGGGTGGCGCTTGTGCGTACCAGAGCGCCCTATGTGGACATCCTCGGCATAAACACATACCGGCATATCGGTGACGTGTACAACAACGTCGTAAACCTCGGCGGGTGGCAGGGACCTTACATGATTACCGAGTGGGGGCCGGATGCCGCCTTTGAAGTAGCCGTGGCCAACGGCGTAGCGCCCATTGAACATGCGAGTAATGACAAAGCATTGTTGTATTATCAGCGGTACCAAGATTACATCGTGCATCCGAGTGTCCGTCACCGTGTAGTAGGTTCCTTTGCGTTTAAATTAGCCGATGTCTTCGGAGGCACGCACACGTGGTATAACATCCTGTTGGAAGACAGCAAGAAAACACCTCAACTCGATGCTTTGATCAAAGCCTGGACCGGTAATGACCCACAGAACCATGCGCCTCGAGTCCGCCGCCTTTCGCTTACCAGTACCGGTTACCATCGTCTGACGGTTGATCCGGCGGTTGACGGCAGCGTGGTACTATCGCCGGGAGAGCGTTTTCTCATGCAAGCGGACGTATTCGACCTCGAAGATGATCCTTTGACCTATCGTTGGGAAGTGCGATTAGAGTTCAAGCAAGGTGTAACCGGTGCTCCGCCTGCTGTTCTGTCAAATATGCTGATCGAGCCGGCGGCAGGCTCTCAGGCGGCGGCATATATCGTGGCTCCCAGCCTGCCGGGAGACTATCGCGTGTACTTTTATGCTTACGACCAAAACCACAATATTGGGTCGCATACGTTTCCGTTTCGGGTGGAGTAGGGCTTGAGGGCGACAACTTGGGAAATCGGCACGGCAAGTTTTGCGTATGCATGGCAAAAAGCCCTTTTTTGCAGGGGGCCGCAGGTGTGAGTCGAATTAATCGGGTAGCGCGTCTACGTCGTGCGAATGGACGTTACAATCGGTTTAGAAAGAGGGCTGTAAGTGTCAAATATTGAACCTATTCGTCCCAAGTGGAAAGGCACCATGACCGATAGGGAGCGTTTTAACCGGCAGATGCACTATCAGTCGGTCGATCGCTGCTTTAACATGGAGTTTGGTTACTGGCAGGAGAACTTCACCACCTGGCCTCTTTTCGTCGAACATGGCATTAAGAACAATCATATGGCCGATTTGTTTTTCAACTTCGACCGTATAACGCATGTCGGCGGTCGGATTTGGTTAAACCCGCCTTTCCCCAATAAGGTAATTGCTGTTGAAGGTAACAAGCAGATTTGCATGAACAGCGACGGTTTAACAGCAGAGGTGCCGTTGGATGACCACAGTACGATTCCGCACTATGTGAAGTCGTCCATCGTTACGCCGGGCGACTGGAAAAAGGTGAAAGAAGAGCGCTTTCGCCGCGACGACCCGGCACGGAAGATTGCCGTAGACGAACTGGTGAAACGGCATCCGCCGACGCGTGATTACCCCTTAGGCATTCATTGCGGCTCTATGATTGGGAAAATCCGCGACTTACTTACCTTTGAAGGGCTTGCCTATGCCTGCTACGATTATCCGGATATGGTTGAAGATATGGTGGAGACGGTTTGTCAGCTTGTGGAAGATGCTCTTGACCAGGTCTTAGGACGCATTGACTTTGACTTCGCCTCCGGCTGGGAAGATATTTGTTTCAAAAGCGGCCCCATCGTTACCGTAGACTTTTTTAAGGCGGTAGTCGTCCCGCGTTATAAGCGGATAGGCAAAAAGCTTAAAGAAGCAGGTATCGACATCTGGTATGTGGACTGTGACGGCGATGTACGACCTATCCTGCCGTATATGCTGGAGGCCGGCATCAACTGCCTGTTCCCCTATGAAGTCAATAGCTGTACGCATCCGGCCCTTCTCCTGGCTGAATACGGGAAAGATTTGCGGATTATGGGCGGCGTAGATAAGATGGCTTTGTTGCAGGGGCCCGAAGCCATAAAAGCATATTTGGAGACTCTAGTGCCACTGGTGGAACGCGGCGGTTACATTCCATTTTGCGATCATCGCTGTCCGCCTGATGTAAAGCAAGAGGATTACCTTTACTACCTCGACCTCAAAGAAGAGATGTTTGGTATGAAATAAGCTGTTGGTTCGTATACCTTGCAAGCAAGTCCGGCGGCGCCGGTTGAAGCAAAGGTGACGAAGAAGAAGATTATCAGGGGAGGTATGATGCAATGCGCAGGTCTGTCGCAGGATTTTTAACAGTATTATTGGTGTTGTGCATAACTGGAACCGCATTGGCCGGAGCGGCGCTTACCGCGCGCTATACCGCCGATGTACCCGTTATCGACGGGGATCCCGGCGATAACGCTTGGGCCACGGCGGTAGAGTATCCGTTTGCGTTCAACCAACTCAATCAGTTTAGTCAAGTATGGACGGATTTCGCCAACCTCCAGGCTTCGTTTAAGCTGCTGTACAATGGCGAAATCCTATACGGTATAGTCTACCGTCAGGATGATTATGACCAAACGGGTAACGACTCACCGGTATACAGAGACGGCGTAGAACTGTTCTTCGATTTGTATCTGCGGGGCGGCAGCGGGGTACCGTTGGCGAATAAGGTGAATGGTCAATCGCAAATCCGTGCCGTCATCGGCGAACCTTTTGATGACATTTTTCCGGGGGTTCCGGTACAGACGGCATGGAACGAGAGTAACACCGTTTTAGAGTTCGCCGTACCTTTGGGTGCGAACGCAGCGGGAGCTACCATCGGTTTTAACATAGCCATCAATGATGCCGACGAAGGTCTGCGCGATCAGCAGCTGTATCCTTTCCCAGGCTTCAACAGGTCGTGGACCTCAGCCGATGCGCTTGGTCTCTTGGTATTCGAGTAACCGACTCTGCATAAAGATTTGCATTTTGGACCAAGCCTAACACGCCGTATGTACTTGTTGAGAAGCGTTTCCACCTGCTATAGTCTGTGAAGGTGGAGCAACGCCTCGACATTGCCTTTTGCGGAACGAGTCTATACTAGGGATGCGGCTTCACGCCTCGCCTGCAAATATAAATTCATGCCGCAGAGACAATAGGCAGGATTCCCTGCCTATTGTCTCGAATCTTGACAGCGCTGTCTCATCGTTTGTTGCGACGACAGGGACGAGTTCGAGCGATGACGAGCTTTTGCCGGCTATAAGGAGGCGTGCCATGGCGACGATTTACGATGTGGCCGACAGTGCGGGAGTATCGATAAAGACCGTGTCGCGGGTCATCAACGGAATACGTGTGAAAGAGAGTACGCGCGCCAAGGTTTTGGAGGCCATGTCTCGGTTAGACTACGAGCCGAGCATGTATGCTCGCGGCATGGCCGGTCAGCGGACCTGGACCATCGGTGTTTATCGCTGTAGCACGGACTTCTTTTCCCAAGATTTGGCTTTCTATACCAGAATATTAAGCGGATTCGAGCAACAATTGGCCGGATCAGGCTACCGTTTGCTCTTAGATAGCGCTCTATGGCGCAAGCAGAAGTCGGGGGTGAGCGCCCTGGCCAAGCAGGTAGACGGAATCCTCATGTTTGACGCGCCTAATGAAGAAGAGCGTGCCGACCTGCTCAAGCTTGTGGATAAGGTGCCTGTGGTTACCATAGGCAAACGCCGGATAGGTGAAGATGCGACCTATTCAACCGGCGTCGATAACCAAGCCAGTATCCGTTTGGCTGTAAAGCATTTACATAGTATCGGACATCGGCGCATCGGCATTATCGTGGAAGGCGAACGTGATGAGCATTACCAAGATCGCCTCACCGGATATCACCAAGCGTTGGAGGAACTGGGCATCACGTATGTGCATCAGCAAATCATTTCTGCCGGACCCCAACAATTGGCACAGTTACAAAGGTGGTTGGAGGCGGATGATCGTCCTACGGCCGTGGTCGTCAGTGAAGAACGCACGGCTATCGGTTTATTGCAAACGGCGCGTAGGCTGGGCATTGCGGTTCCTGGTGAACTTGCCTTAATCACCTACGAAGACAGTTACTTCTCAGATATGCTTGATCCGCCGCTTACCGTGTTGCGGCGTGACGATGCGGCTTCGGGTAGAGAGGCGGCCGACATGCTGCTGAGTCTAATCAGAGGTGAAACCGTGAAGCCGCGGGTGCGATTAAAGCCGGCTGATCTGATCATACGCAAATCGTGTTGATTCTGGAGGTTATATGATGCTACCAGTAGTACAAGCATTGGATGGAGAGTGGCAACTGCGCATGACCGAACATGACGCCGGAGATGCCGCTGAGCTGATTTCGCTGGAAGAAGATTGGATGCCGGCCACGGTTCCGGGCGACGTGCATCAGGCTTTGATGGATGCGGGAGTGATTGCCGACGTACATATCGGCAGCAACGCCATGGAGTGTCAGTGGGTATCGCAAAAAGACTGGTGGCTGCGTAAACGGTTTGTTGCTCCTGAACAATTAGGCGACTATACCGAACTGCAAATGGACGGGCTTGATGTATATGCTACCATTTGGCTCAACGGCGTCGAGTTGGGTAAAAGCGACAATGCGTTTTTGCAATGGCGCAAGCGGGTGGATGAGGTCATCAAACCGGGAGAAGAGAATGTGTTGTTGGTACGCTTGGAATCCGTATCCGAGCGTTTGGGACGCACTAAGTTTACCGGGTGGAACGACGATTGGGGGCCGCGCGGGGTCTTGCGCGCTAAAGTGCGCAAACCACAGTACTCCTTTGGGTGGGACTGGGCTCCCGTACTGCCGTCCATCGGCATTTGGCGCTCGGTGCGACTGAAGTCGTGGCGGCAATATCATATTTCTGATGTGTATGTGCGCTCTCAGGTGTCCGGTCAGGTGGATGTTTTCGTCACCATGAGCCACCAGGTCCACGAAGGGCAATTGGAGGTACGCATCCAAGGACACGGTTATGAAGCACGGCAGGTGATCGATCTGCATGGCGCGAATCACTACGCCAACTTCCACATTCCTGATCCACAGCTGTGGTGGCCGGCAGGATACGGCGCGCCCAATCTCTATACCTATGAGGTCTATTACAAAGAAGACGGCAAGGTTCTCGATGCGCGACAGGGCCGCTTCGGCATTCGCGAGGTACAGGTGTTTGAGGAGCCGTATCCGGGCGGTATGTCGTGGGGACTGCAGGTGAATGGCGAAAAGGTGTTTTGCAAAGGCGCTAACTGGATCCCTTGCGAAATGTTTCCCGGCATTGTGCGGCCGAACAAACTGTATACCGCGCTGGAACGCGCCAAAGAAGCCGACTTCAACATGCTGCGCGTATGGGGTGGCGGCGTATACGAGGACGAACTGTTCTATGACTGGTGCGATGCCAACGGCATTATGATTTGGCAGGACTTTATGTTCGCCGGTACGTTGTACGATGTCTCTGATCCCGATTTCCGTCGCTCGGTCATCAAAGAAGCGGAGTACCAGGTGAAACGGCTGCGGAACAACCCCTGTATCGTACTATGGTGCGGCACCAACGAAGATGGTAAGTCATGGGGCTATCGCAGTGAACAGAATGATGACGCAGGCATGGAAGTCGCAGTCGACAGGAAGTCTCGATTAGAGCTGGATAACGAGCTGTTCTCCATGATTTTGCGGGGTACCGTCAGCCGTTTCACGCAGGAGCCTTATGTCGAATCGAGCCCGCAGTCGCACGAAGATTACGGTAACCATCCGGCATCGGGGAACAGTCACCTTTCCGTGCACAAGTACTGCCTCGACTATTCGGCCGAAGAGTATCGCCGCTATTTCGATACGATCGTAGCCTTTAACTCTGAGTTTTGCATCCAAGGTCCGGCACGGGCTTCGTCCATCCGGCGCTTTATGCCGGCGGATCATCTGTGGCCGCCCGATACCATGTGGAAGTATCACATGAGTCAGGGACACCGCAACTATTACCACTACGAGCTGCACATCAAGTATGCGGAGGATCTGTACGGACCGGTGAACTCGCTCGATGATTACAGCAAGCTGGGCGCAGCCATGCATGCTGAGTTCACGCGGGCGGAGTACGAGAGTGCGCGCCGCTACAAGTGGGCTTGCGGCGGCACCATGGTGTGGATGCACAATGATTGTTGGCCGACGTCCAACTGGTCCATCTTTGATTATTACAATGTGGCCAAACCGGCGTTCTATGCGGCCAAGCGGGCATGCGCTCCCGTGCTTCCCATCATCTTCCCGTTAGGTGACCAAGTGCAGTTTTATGTTACCGCCGATACGCTGCAAAGCTATCAAGGTACGGCGGTGATCGGTCAGGAGACGCTCACTGGTGAAGTGCTCTGGCAAGAGCAGTTGAACATATCGCTGCCGGCCAATTCGTCCGTTTGCTACTATAGTCGGGCGCAAAGCAGCTTGGTACAGGACGTGAACAGCGTGCTGTTCATGGACGTGACCTTGGGCGACATGACCTTGGAGCGCGTCTACTATTTTCCTTTCCTGTGGAAGAAGGTCCGGTGGCCTGAGCCCAATATCCGACTGGCTGTCTTGGAGCAGAAGCAAGGCGGCGGTCGGGTGCAAACCCGGGTTCAGGTAAGCACCGATGTCTTTGCGCACTTCTGCCATTTGGACGTGCTTCCCTTGGAAGAACACTTCTTGTCTGACAACTTCTTCGACTTGGGGGCAGGAAGAAGCCGGGTGATTACCATCGATTCGCCGCGTCCCGTTAAATTGGCGGATATTCAGGTAGGACACTGGCTTACCACATGGCTATAAAATCGCGGAGGCAGCGCTTTTCACTTTTGGTTTGCTTAACTCTGAACTAAAGGAAGTGTTCGTTGTGCGGCGGTTCGGTTTTTGCTTAGGTGTTTTCCTCTTCTTCATCGGGTTGATGGCAGGCAGCGCATCCGGGCAGAATTTACTGCTGAATCCGGGCTTTGAAGAGCCGATCGATGAGGTGACCAAACTGCCGGTTGGTTGGCCTTCTCTGCTTGGCGCCACCACCCAATGGGGGACCAACGTACTGCTTAGTGATGATGCGTATGAGGGGAAGCACTCCATTCTCATCACTACTCAAAAACAAGAAGGACATGGTTTGCGCAGCCGGCGCATTCCGGTCACTCCGGGTAATGTATATAAGGGTTCGGCAATGATCAAAGGACCCGGTTATATCTACTTGGAGTTCTGGGACGATAAGGGAGTGCGCATACACACCAAAGCCGTGCTGAGCAAGTCGCAGACGACTTGGCAGCGCTATGAAGTGGTGGAAACCGCTCCTCCCGGCGCCGTGGAGATGACCTTCCTGCTTTACATGGGTATCAGTAGAACGGGCAGCATCTACTATGATGATGCGAGAGTGGTGGATACAGCTGATGAAGTGATGGCTATCGCCATGGGCGACGAGTACGATTTGGTGACTGACGACAGCCAGCTCGATTACAGCCCGGCGGATGGGGCCGTAATGACCAGAAACCCCGCGCCGTTCGTTTGGGTGCCTATAAGCGGCGTATCTCACTATGAGTTGCAGATTTCTACGTCTTTGGAGTTCACGCCGGAAAGCACCCGACAGTATGGTCAGATCGATCTGAGCGTCTATACGCCGGCTGAACTGATGGATAACGATCTTACCTACTATTGGAGAGTACGCGGTGTGATGCCGGACGGTACAGCTTTGCCTTGGAGCACCGTGCGCTCCTTCCGGTACGATCGCCATGCAGTAGAGCTGCCGTTGCCCGACATGGAGACCGTGCGAGCAAGTATTCCTACATCCCATCCGCGCCTTTTTGTGCGCCCGGAGACACTGGCGGATTTTCGCGCATTGGCTACGACGGATCTGTTTTGCAAGGCCATTGCGAATGATGTGCGCAGTAAGGCGCTTCAGCAGATGTGGATGCCGTTGCCGGAAGAACCGCCAATGCCGCGGGTCAACGGTGTGTGGGACTACGATAAATGGGTGGAGGCATGGTCAGGTGGCAGAATGACCATGCGGCGTTTAGAGAACATGGCCTTTCACTATCTCCTTACCGAGAGTCCGCAGGTGGGAGAAGCCGTGCGGAAATGGGCTTTGGCTGTAGCTGGTTGGGATCCTGCCGGTGCTACCAGTTCCGCCGTCAACGACGACATCGCCCAGTACGTGTTGTTCCAGACGGCCAGGGCTTATACGTGGGCGAATGATGTGTTCACCGAAGAAGAGCGGCAGATTATTCGAGATATGATGCGCATCCGCGGCAATGAGATGTATAACAATCTTAAACGACTGCCCTACGAGTCGCGGCCGTATCACAGCCACTATTCTTCGCAATTGATGATTCTCGTTGAGGCGGCTATAGCCTTCATGGGCGAAATTCCGGAAGCGGAGACTTGGTTTGATTACGTGGTGCGCGTGGCGTTTGCCGTGCATCCGCCCTGGGGCGGTGACGCTGGTGGTTGGGCTGAAGGGCAACGCTACTGGACCATGAGCATGAATAAAATCATGTGGTTCACCGACGCGATGAAGGTGGCTACCAGCCTGGATTTCTACCAAAAACCGTTCTTCGCCAACAATGGATGGTTTAAGATCTATACTCAGCCGCCTTACGCAAAGATCAGCCCCTTTGGCGACTTCGCCGATGAAGGGGTGCATAACGATACTCCTGATGTAATGAGCCATTATGCGGCTATATTCCAAAATCCGTATTACAAGTGGTATGCGGAGGAGACCGGCTTGTTTAACGCCGTCACCCCCATGGCATATATTCGGCGTTCTATCGCTTCACCTGCTCATGTAGAGAGTAAGGAGCCTAGTGATTTGCCTCAAGCCAGGAGCTTCCCGGATATTGGTTGGGTGGCCATGCACCGGGATCTGCCGCATGAGGAAGAAAATATTCAGTTCATGTTCAAAAGCAGTCCGTATGGTTCGGTAAGTCACAGTTTGGCCGATCAGAATACGTTTACGATAGAAGCCTTTGGTGAGCCGTTGGCCATTTCCAGCGGTTATCGTCCTTGGTACGGCAGCGAGCATCATTATGGTTGGACGAAGCAGACGCAGGCGCATAACGGCATTCTGATCGATGGGCAAGGACAACCCATTAATAACATCGCCGCGAAGGGTAAGATCACAGGTTTTCTTACAGGCTCTTCGTTCGACTATACCGTAGGTGATGCCGCACAAGCCTATCCCAATGCCGAACGTTTTCTCCGGCATGTGGTTTATGTGCGTCCTGATGTTTTCGTGATGTTTGATGATCTACGGGCTACCAAACCGGTTACTTATGATTGGCTGTTGCACAGCTATTATCCGATGGAAGTGGCTGATACAGGCACAGAGGTCATTGTACCCGGCGCGAAAGCGAACTTGACCGTGCGTTTTTATCAACCGCAAAGGCTGGTGAGCGCACAGACGAACCAGTTCGCCGTGCCGTTGGATCACGAGATGGATAAGCCTGAACAATGGCACCTAAAACTGACGACAACTGAGCCTGCTCTAGAGCAGATCTTCCTAACCTCGCTGGTTGCACGCAAGGCTGCAGATACTCGCGCTGAGCCGATTATTGAACCTATCTCAGTAACCAACGGTTACGGGTTGAGCATCTACGAACCTGATCGCGGTGCCGACACATTCATACTCTTTGCCGGCGCAAGCAGTCAAGGTACTTTAAGCTGCAACGCGGTGAGTGCGGATGCTGTCGTAGTCGGGGTACGGCTTGACGCGCAAGATCAAGTGAGCGGCTTGTTCGTAGCAGGTGGTACCCGGCTTGTCGTAGCCGGCCAGGAATGGATACGGACAAACGTACCAGTATCCGTGGAGGCAACTTATATGCAGGAGGGAAGCGTAACCGGTAGTATAGAGACTGCCGCTGCCGCAGAGGTGCGTCTCCATATTCCGTTTGCGGCGACGGAACTACTCGTTGACGGACACATACTGCCGATCCAAAAGGAGATGACGAACGGTCGGCAGCAGCAGGTAGTGATCGACTTGCCTGGTCCGGGAACTTACGTCTTTGCATTACGGTAAGTACCTGAGTCGAAGCCTTAAACGCGGCTATCGGACAAGTACCAGATAGGAGGAGAAAAATGAAAGAACACCAAACCCTAGTACGTCGTGTAAGTGCGCTGTTCTTCGTCGTGATGCTTGTAGCTTGTGTGTCGGCGGTGGGTATGGCTAAGGATAAACTCATCGTGCTATGGCCGACCTACACGCAAGAGAAGATTGACTTTGGCCAGTATCTGGTCGACTCCTTCCAGGAAAAGCACCCTGAACTGGAGGTTCAGTTGCTGCTTGAGTACAGTAAGCTGCCCGTTCTCATTGCAGCCGGTTCTCCGCCCGATGTCACCTGGCAAGGTGCGGCAGGGTATAGTAATGCGGCCCAAGGGTGGTTCTTGGATCTGAGCCCTTACGTCGCCCGTGATGAAAGTGAGTTGGCGGTGCGCGACTTCTTCCCGGCTCTATGGGAACACACGCAAATCGGTTCCATGCGCTGGGGAATGCCTCTTTCCGTGAACTTAGGGATATACTACTACAATCAAGATTTATTTGATCGCCGCGGTGTGGCTTATCCCAGGGACAGCTGGGTATCAAGCGACTTTGTGAACGCCGCGCGCAGACTGACCTACGACACCAATGGCGACAACGAACCGGACATCTACGGCGCCAGTTTGGAACTGACCAATCCGACCTGGTTTTACGCCTACGGCGGTCCGGTCATCAACCCGGAGGGCACGAAATCGATCTTCATTAATCCTGCACGCGAGAAAGCGCTGGAGTTTTATAACGATATCCGCAACACTTGGGGAGTAGAGCCGCCCAAAGCCGTGCTACAGCGCTATGCTCGCTCTAACGCCAGCCCGATCATGTTCCTGAACGAGCATTTGGCGATTACCTTCGGCGGCATAGCCGGTACCTTGGGGACGATTCGCAGCGCTGCCGAATTCAACTGGGATGTCGCGGCTTGGCCTTGGGTAGAAGCCGAAGGCAAACTCTACCGGGGGACCACCTATACGCCGGAGTCTCTGGCCATTCCGTACGGAGCCGCGAATCCGGATGCGGCTTGGGAGTTCATCAAGCATGCCATGAGTGTTCAGGTTATGGCTGAAGTAACCCGGCGCGGGCACATCTTCCCGACACGCCAACGCGTGCTTGCCAGCGACGCCTGGAGCAGTCCGCAAATGCCGCCTCGTAATCAGCAGGCTTTCATTGATTCTCTGGCGATGGCGTTGCCGCATATCGGTTCCATTCACGTGATGGGCTCTGATATGAATAAATCGACAAACGCCCTCCTCACCACCTATTTAGGAGGCACGGTGTCTCTGCGAGAAACTATGGAGCGCATCGACCAGACGATTCAGATGCTGCTGGACGAATACAATCGCTAAACATGGCACCCTCTTAGGCACCCGTGCTTAACTCTCTAAAGCCAAAAGATCCTTCTACCGCCACTGGTGGCGGAAGGGTCTTTTGGCTGTCCTTTATCCGCATAACGTGCGCTTAGTGCGATATATGGTTGTGGATCATCATCACGCTACTCGTATGAGCGTCAAATTTAGTTTCTAACACTTGCCTTATCTTATCTATTTCTTCGTATCGCATTGCGCTCGTTAACATGAGGGCATGATTTGGACATGCCGTCGACCGCACCGCAGCCCCTTTTGTCAGTTGACGCGGATGCGTGAAGTAATTGAGCGGTAGTGCCATACCAGTAAGATACGGCAAGAGAGAACGAAAGCCGTTTTCCCGTCAGCTTCTTTTGACGGCAAAATTGACAAGAAAGGGCAAACATGGAAGGAAATCGTAATGAGCGACAGAATAATGTCAGCATGTGATGAATCAAAGAAGGGGGCTAGGTAAATGGTTAATTGGATGTATGCCGTAAGGAGAACTGCATGTATCGTCATGATGGTTTTAGCTTGCATATTCGCCGCGGGGTTGACGGTCGGCGCTAAGACCACTCTGGAATTTTGGCACTCTTGGGGTACCAATGAAGATTTCCAGGCTACCCTCGATCGCTTTGAAGCCCTGTATCCGGATATCGAGATCAACGCCGTTCCCTTGGCCGCTTCAGGTAGAGAATCGAAGGTATTGGCGGCGATGATATCCAACACCGCACCCGACGTACTGATGGCTACTCGCTCCGAGGTCATTCAGTTTGCCGACGTTCAGATGATCATACCCATCGACAATTTCGTGCGTGACTATGGCATAAACTTAAGCCGCTTCTACAGAGCCGAAATCGACGGTTTCAAATGGGATAATCAACTTTGGGCTTTGCCGATGCCGACTTCCGGCGGCAATGAGAGTCTCATCTTCTATAACAAAGACGTCTTCGCCGAACTGGGTTTAAACCCGGAAATCGCACCTAAAACCTGGCAAGATATTGAGGCGCTGGCCAAAAGAGCGAACCGCTGGGAAGGAGGCTTGCTCACGCGTCTCGGCTTTGATGTGGCCACTTTTAACAGGTATAACGCTCTGCTATACTCCAACAATGGCAATTTTCTTAGCCCTGACGGCCGCTCCGCCGCGTTCGGCAGCCCCGAAGGTCGTTACGCTCTGGAGTGGATGTACCGATTCACGAATGAGGTCAACGGCGGATTAACGGCTATTCGAACGCTGACTGCCGGCGCGATTAACGACAGATTCATGGAGGGCAAGGTGGCGGCGGTATACGCCGGTGTTTCCGTGTTCCCGGTCTTCCTTTCCAACGAAGTGAACTTCGGCGTCGGTCTGATTCCGTACAATGCCGATAACCCCAATGCGTTCCATCGCGGCGTAGCCGGACGCTTGTATGGTTGGGGTTATGTGATGCCGACCTCCATACCAGCCTCGAAAATAGACGCGGCCTTTAAGTTTATCAAGTTCCTTACTACGGAACCCCAGGGCGGTTGCGAATTCCTGAAGGTGTCGGCTCGTCCCACGCCGTTGCGCGATTGCAATGCTGATCGGTCCTACTTCCAACGCAATCCTCATTGGGACGTAGTCGGTCAAGCTTTGGAATTGGACGTACCTTATCCGATGACGCCTGTAGATGCAAGTATACAGCCGCTCATCAACAATATGGTTACTGCCGTCATGAACGGTCAGCAGAGCCCAAGCGCCGGCATTGACAACGCCGTACGCCAGGTGCAGGCTATCCTTGATGCTTTCTGGGCGGATAAGGACAGCAGATAACGATGCGTTGCAAGGGGTTTCTACAGATGCGAACAGCTAAACTGCTAGTGTTGATATGTGTACTGGGAGGTCTGGCTGCCCTAGCGGCAGCGCAGACCTCTGTGCCCATTATGGCGGCAACCGCTGACCTCACCGTCTTGTTTCCGGTACAAACGCTTACCACCGACGTACTGATACTCGGCGGCGGTACCGGCGGTACGGGAGCCGCGCTGGGCGCCGCCCGCCAGGGCGCAAGCGTCGTCATCGCGGAGGAATCGAGCTGGCTGGGCGGTATGTTTACAGCCGCAGGCGTGGTTGCCTTCGACGGCAACCGCGGTAACTTCACAACGGGTATATTCGCCGAGCTCAAAGAGAGAATTCGTGCGGCCTACGGACCTAATTTCCGTTCGTTGTGCACGGTAAGCGACCTTTGCTTCGAACCCCATGTGGGGGCCGGGGTGATCGATGCTTGGCTGGCGGAGTATCCGCAGATTCAAGTGTTCAAGAATGTACGTTTCGAAGCCGTGCACAAAGAAGGCACCCGGGTGACCGGCGCCACGTTCCGCGCGCAAGACGGCAGTGTAATTCGCGTGAATGCGGCGGTGACTATAGACGGTACGGAGTTCGGCGACATCATGACCATGGCCGGCGCCGACTTCCGCTTAGGCCGCGACACCCGCTTCACCACAAGGGAGCTGTGGGCTCCGGTAGTGAGAGACAACATCGTCCAAGACATCACCTATGTGGCTATTTTGAAAGACTATGGTCCTGATGCCGATATGACCATACCCCAGCCGGCCAATTTCGATCCGGATGAGTTTGCTTGCGCGGTGGCTACTTATTGTCCGGAAGGCAAACGCGATTGGCGCCCGGTGCGTGAAGAGAAGGACTTCTGGGATTACGGCCGTCTGCCCAACGGCAAATTCATGCTGAACTGGCCTACTCATGGGGCTAACGTACAGCCGTCGTTGGATCTTTACGACCGCGCAAAACGTGAGCAGGTATTTGAAGAAGCCAGGCAGCGCACTTTGCGTTTTGTGTACTTCATCCAGACCGTGCTGGGGCACAAGAACCTAGGGATTGCCGATGATGAGTATCCTACGGCCGACGGCCTACCCTTCTTCCCATATATCCGCGAGAGTAGGCGCGCCATAGGGCTGACGACATTGACCGCGGCCGATACGGTGGGCCCGTACGCTCGGCAAAACAGGGCTTTGTATCAGTACGGCATGGCCATCATCAACTACACGTTCGATCATCATCATACGCATCAACCTTACGGGTTCGAGTCGAATCCGAGACCACCGGCCTTCAGCGTACCTTTGCAAAGTTACATCCCCCGCGGTATCGGTGGGTTCATGGTGGTCGATAAAAACATTGCCGTCACGCACATTGTGAATGGGGCTACGCGCCTACAGCCCATCGCTTTTTCCGGTGGCGCGGCGGCGGGCGTAACCGCAGCCATGGCTGCGGCGCAAGGCCGAGACCCTGCGGATATACCCGTACGCGACGTGCAGGATGTGTTGTTAAGCTGGGGCTCTACTCTAATACCGTTTCGCGATGTCGCTCCGACCCATCCGTTCTTTATACCCATTCAGCGGATCGGGTTGGCCGGAGTGATGCTCGGCGACTGGGGGGACGACCCACTTAAGTTACCGGCTTTTGCGCCTACGGAATCGGTACCTACGAAGAGAGCGGCCTTGTTCTTGGCGCGAGCCATAGGCAAGGCGGGCGGTTCGCCAAAAGGCGATGCGGACGACGAAACCGATGTGGCGTCGCTCATGGCCGAATTAGAAATAACGCTGCAGGACCCGGAGCTGATGCTTACCTACGGTGAGTTGCTCGCTTGGCTCAAACGACTGCCCACCGGGCAGTTGGTGCGGCCTGTGAACGAAACCGTTGTAGGCGTTGCCGGGCGCACTTATGTCGCCGGCACGCAGCTTACTCGAGCGGACCTGGCGTATTGGCTCGATTACTATCTCGATCCGTTCCACCGCTTACCGCTGCCGGAGATAAGCGAGTAAGCCGAAAAGTACGTGAAGACTCAACTTACGAATTGGAAGGTGACTCAATGCATCGCGTCGTCTCACTTACAGTGCCGATTACGACCGGTGGCCTCCTTGAGGTGCTGCTCATTCTCCTACTTATCCTCTGTATTACGGTTTTGTTGCAGCAACCTGCGGCAGCGGCGCAATCAAAGGCGTCGGAGCACGCACCAGCGGTGTGCGCCTTAACCCAGGCGGATGTAACGGTCAACAGTAAACAAGCGGAGTGGATCAGCGAGTCGGCGCTTAAACAGGCGGTCGGCTACATCCTGGCGGCACAGCAACGCGATGGGGCCATTTTGGTTGCACCCACCCAAGGTCGCATTGTGCCGTACTTTGCCAACTACGCCGCATTTGGGCTTATCGCCGCGCATCAATTGGGCCTCAACGCCAACGCCTTGCCTGCGGCGCAACGCTGGATTCGTTGGTATGCCAATCATATGGACGAGCACGGCTATGTGCACGATTACTCTGGTTTTTACCCGCTCTACCAGGATACCGGCGATATGGATTCTACCGATGCGTATGCCGGTACGTTTCTGGCCTTGGTTTGGCGTTATTATCAGGTGACGCGCGATGATGAATTCCTGCGTAGCTTGGAAAAGCCGGTACGACAGGCGGTAGCGGCCATTTTATCGACGATGAACGCAGATTACCTCACCTGGGCTAAACCCACATACAAGGTGAAGTATCTGATGGATAATCTGGAAGTGTGGTTTGGTTTCGTCGCGGCCGTGAATATCGCTGCCGTGCTGGAATTACCTGAGGCGGACGAATGGGCTCAGGTGGCCGACAAAACGGCAACGGCTGTAAAAACTAGATACATCGTACCGGGAAAACCGTACCTGGCTAGTAGCATCGGCAGCAGCGGCGCGCAAACGGCACGCTTTGACCGGCTCTATCCGGATGCCTTGGCCAACCTGCTTTATCTAACCTTTGTAGGTGATGCCGCATCGGCTGCCGACCGAGCCCTGTTTGCCACAGTTTATGATACATTTTACAAGGAGTTGCCTACCGATCAAGGGGCGGCGGTACACGTTTGGACCGCACAAGCTGCTTGCGTAGTAGGTGACGTAGAGGCTTTCAACCGGATATCCCCACTTATCATGCATCCGGACTTGCATAAGGGTACAGCACATAGTCTCGCCGCGGTGTTACGTATGGCAGCGGCCTTGCAAGGAGAGCCGCTCTGGTTCTAATGCATACAAAATTGTACGGAAGCAAAAGCAAGCCGGCGTTTTACGCAGCGGCTTGCTTTTCCTATTTGCTGAGGACTTACCGTGCGGCTGCTTCTTTGGCCTGCAGGGCTTGGTACAGTTTCACGGCATATTCAGCGCGGGTCAGGGCGCGCTCATTAGAGATGAGATCTACGCCGGCGTTTTTGCACCAGCGTTTGGCCAGTTCGCCATTGATGGCTTCATCAGGCACGAAATGCAACGTATCGTCGATGCCGTCACATATGCGGAGGGCGCCTAAATAGTGAATCGCCTCAAAGGCCGGATGAGTGTAGGGTACGTCGGTATACCAGTAAAGGGGCACGCCGCGCTGCACCAACCGCAGTTGATATTGCCGCAACAGTTGACTATCCAGGCCTACCGCCAACGGTTGTTTTCCGGTTTGCACCGCAAACGCAGCCAAAGTGCCGGCAGCTTCGCCGATGCACCACTCGGTGGGATGGAGACGAAAGGCGCCGTTGGTGATATGGGTTACTCCGATATTTTTCGCCGCGGCGATGAAGTTCGCGGCGTTATGGGTAAGTAGAGAGCGCAAGGGGATCTGGAACGGCCGAATATGCTGACCGGATCCCGGACGCAACGATGTGTTACAGCAATGGTGCACATCGATGTACGTGTAGAGGCCTAACCCGACGGTATCCGTCATCAGACGCGCTCTGGGCCCCGGATTATAGCGCACTACGAGATCTTGCTCTCGCACTATTTCTATGGCGGCTAAGCGGCGTCCCTCGCGGATATACGGGTACTGTGACAAACCGTCCGCGGTACCCATAATGTCCGGACGCAACTTTAGCTCGGGATAACCAGAGCCGCCGTCATCACGCGGGGCTGCGGTTTGTAACCAGTACAGGAAGCCTAGCGATAACTGCTTGGCCTCATTCAAGCGTTCTTCCTGGAGTGCGGGCGGAACGCCGACGATGTTGCCACCGGTGTAATCGTTGCTGGCCCAGTTGATCATGGCAATATCACGGGGGAACGCGGGATCTGCGAAGTTGTCGGCTGCGATCAGACGCCTATATGTCCAGAACGGATTGGCGAATAAGGTTGAAGGCTCAAACATTTTGTAGCCGCGAAAGCTGTATGCTCGTTTCATTTGATCATACAGGGCGGGCTTGGCGATTACATGGTTCTCGCCGGGACAGTACTCTACGGCAAAGGTATAGGTAAAGCTTTGGATGGCTTCCCTGTTTCCTTCCGGCGGGGCACTTGGTTCACCGGTTTGTTCCCAGCTTTCCATGCCCATATGAAACGGCACTTGAGCCAGCGGCATCAAATCGCCCAACTCGGTAGCATCTAGGAACACCTTGGCTGTCACGTGCGTGATCGCTTCAGTAACTAAATGTTGTACTGCAACTGCCGTAATCTGCCGGGCCTCCCGCTCAACACGCACGGGGACGGAGCGGTAGAGCACCTTTACTTGCCCTGTGTCGGTATAAGGCGCCAGCATGTCGCCCAACACTTTAACACCGACTTTAGGTTCAAAGCACAGACGACTTACCCAACCAAGCCCAGGGTTGAGATATTTGGCCTTCTTCGCTTGGTCTGAAAGCTGATAGTTGGTTTTGTAATACTCGCGGATCGCGTTACGAAACGCATAGTAGGAGCGGGTGCCGCCACATGTTTCAATATACTGGTGCTCATCAGGTGCGGAAACTCCTTGTGCAGTGAGTTGCCCGCCCAGCCAATCAGTGGGTTCGCTGACGACGACCGTGCACCCGGCTTGCGCTGCGGCAAGCGCTGCTGCAAAACCACCGGTACCACCACCGGCAATAAAGACATCGACGTCTCTGTGGTCTGGTGTTTGGTGTGTATTAGCCATATCACGCCTCCGTCATCTCAATTCGTGAAGGATACTGTGCTACTTTTCGGTATGGCGCCTCAGGATACCTGTCCTAGCCGGCAAGATTTGCGGAGGGCGGGTGTTTGGATCAAGTGCGGCATGACGCACCCGGCTTGCATAGGCTCTCCTAGGCGGTACCGCCCCACGCGGCAGGTGTCGGTTTCCTTACATAGTATGGTTTGCGAAAGGCTTTTTTTGTTTGCAGAAGGAGGTGGATGAAAGAAAAACGAAACCTAATGCATAAAACAGAGGCAAGGCGACTACGTCAGAATAAATCCTGAGAGGACGTCAGCGTATGCGTGAAGTCCGCTTGACTCAAATTTTGCAGCAATTAGGTGATAATGGGTTTGTAAAGGTGAGCGAGTTAAGCGAGATACTGGGTGTAAGTAAGGTTACCATTCGAGCGGACTTGGAGTATCTGGAACAGATGAAGAAATGTAGGCGAACACGCGGCGGGGCTACGCTGCCAGCAGGCGTAAACGAACCGCCTACACCGTATAGTCTACGCGAAACCCTGCTTACAGCGGAGAAGCGAGCGATTGGCAAAAAAGCGGCACAACTGGTAGAAGACCGTGACATCATTATTTTGGATGCCAGCACCACGGTTTCCGCCATGGCGATCGCCCTGCGCAATCGGGAGGATTTGAACCGTCTCACTGTGATTACCAATGGTTTAGGCGTGATGAACGAGTTGATCCGCTGTAGGCATATTCAGCTGATCTGTTTAGGTGGAACCGGTCTGCCGGAAAGCAACTGCTTTGTCGGACCCATTGCGGAACAGCAATTAGCAGGTTTACGTGCGAACAAGGCATTTATTTCACCCCATGGTCTGACTCTCGAACGCGGCCTAGGCGACTGGAGCTTATACGAAGCAAGTATTCGCCGTACGATGATCAAAGCGGCTGAAAAGCTGTATATCTTGGCCGACCACAGCAAATTCGACATTCCTTCGCCCTTCACCATCGCGCCCGTCCACCCCTTGACCGGGTTTGTTACCAATGAGCCGGTGGCCAGTAAATGGCTGGTTTCCGACTCCTGTACGCCTGAGGTACTTGTAGCAGCATCTAAAAGTTAGCTATGCAGGAACGTCAAGGCGGAGCATCGCATACGGCAACAATCAAAGCGGCCGAATGTACCGGCCGCTTTAGTTATTGCAAGACCTATGATTCGGCAACCCACAGACCGTGCAGATTACAGTATTCACGGGCTGAAACCTGTTTCGCGTCGATGCAGAAGACAGCTTTAGGCTCTTGCCCAGGCTGTAGATACTGGCGGTACACTTTTCCATCCGCGATCAGTTCAATCCACTCAATGTAGTGCTCATCCACCATGGGATGAATCACGCTGCCGACAGTGACTTCATAACCGGCGTCAGTCTTTGTGATTACCGGTACATGCTTTTCTAAAGCGGCGTCTTTGGTGTTCTCTTCCTGGAGAACCATAGGGTTGCCGCAGCAAACCAACTTGCCCGCACCGGCATGCACAACTTCAACAATGTTGCCACAGGTTTCACATACATACACTTGATTGAGCTTCGTCATTGGCTAAACCTCCTTTATGAGTAGGGTAGTTATTCGGAAACGCTAGTCTCCGATGTAAAGCCACTTCCTAGATGCAGGTGGATTTTTTCCTCCACCTTTCTAGGTTCTCTTTCCTGACAACTCCACACAAAGATCGAGCACCAAAATCACAA
>DUQB01000083.1 GCA_012838035.1 Bacillota bacterium
ATCCTTGGCGTTAAGCAACGTTAATAAGATAATTTTGAGGAATGGCCTCACCGTACGCCTAGAACAGACTTCGTGACATCGTCTAAGTGGTTTTGTGACTCAGGCATCAGACTGAGTCGTCCCCAGTTTTAGTCTGATTATTTGCATTAATTCATCAGATGATTGGCGCGGTTGCCGTGATTAAGGCTTTAGCAGAGTTGGGCCGAACGCGTCGAAGAGACTCCAGTGAGAAAAATCAAAGACCTTTGGCCGAAAGAAGTTTCTTCGTACATGAATAGCTTACCATGGATCGACACCTTCTTTAAAGGGCTTCGTCGCTCACAGCAAAGGACTCTGGTGTTCTTTGTCGACGCCGTCTTGACTTCGCATAACGTTTGCCTCGCTGAAATCGCTCGTCAGGCCGCTTCACTCTCCGGCGGCCGCATGCACTACGCTCTTAAGCGGTTATGGAGATTCCTACACAACCCCCGCATGGATGACGATGCCGTCGTTCAAGGCCTCATCTCATGGGTATGGCCTCGCCTGCAGCATTGGAAGTACGTTCCGATCAGTATCGATTGGACTCACAACGAAAGCCGTTATCCCTGGACCACTATCGCCGCCTCCATCATCTTGGGGAGGAGAGGCATCCCTTTGATGATGTGGTCCTATCGCAAAGGACAGTATGACGGCCATCTGAGCCGCAATCACTGCGAACAGGACTTTATCCGGCACCTCCGGCAGCTGTTGCCTAAGGATGACCGCATTATTCTCATTGCGGATCGGGGGTTTGCCAGAGTCAGCCTCTTTCAGTGGTTGATCAAGGAAAACATCCCCTTCATCATCCGGGCGCCTCGTTCGACGCAGGAAAGGTTCATGGGATCACAGTTATACGGCGCTAGGTCTTGAATTGCTGCGACGATCACTTCGTCACCTATCACTCATCCATCAGACAAAGTTTCCTGCTCAGCCGATCTGAGCATAGGGACGCATCGGATCGAGGCATAAACCATACACCAGTAGGTCGCAGCGCGACGTTTCTTTTGGCGCGCCCAGAATTTCGTTGCTTTGTTGCGGTTTGGGCAACCTTTGCCACAAACCCACCGCTATCCACTGTTTACACTCCGAAGGGTTACCCATTAACACTCCGCGAACTCGTTGCCGAGACCCGAAAGGTGTCCGTCGGTGTATCCTACCGAGAAACTGGGTACGACTCAGCATGACATCGTGTTGACTTTACTAGACTTGGGTGCAACTGGTTTCACGACCGATAATATGTGCCTAGATGGATGCATGTATTTACGCTTTAGCTCGGCCACCGGGCTACCCTCACCATAACCCCACTGGGCCCCAAACTGCCAAGCCAACCCCGCACCATTAGTTCACATCTCATATGGATAACAAAGAAGCAGCCGCCCAAACCCTTCACGGCTGCTTCGCTTTATTTATCGCCGCCCTCAGGTAAGCGCGGTAGCTCGGCCGTACCAGCCCTCATCACACTTACCATCCCAGATGCGTTTGCCTACAGATTCATCCATACCTCCGGGGCTATGCGCATCAACTCCGTGGTCCGGGTAAAGTAAAGCGCACCGTCATCGCCGATGGCGCAGCGGTTAAAATTGCCAGGCAGCAGCTTGATGGTATGCTGTGCGGTATCGATGATAATTAGGACGCTATGGTTGATCGTAAACACGACGTACTGATTGTAACCAGCAGAGTAGGCCTCTCTGATCGAATAGGACGGCGTACCTGCGCTCAACACCTGTTGGGTGAGCACGATCTCCCGGGTCGCCGGATCAACCGCAAAAATGCTATGCGTACCGGCGCCCCAAAGCAGACCATCGGCACCTGTAATTAATGCACCAATTGCCGGTTCATTGAGCGGTTGTATGCTCCAGGCCAGCTTCTCGGTCGTTACATCCCAGGCAAACAGGTAAGCATCACCTTCCACCGGTGCCTTACCTAAACCGCCCTGCGTGGATGTACCGCCAAAAACCCAGTTCTCATAACCGGCCAGCGATACAATGCTGTGATTGGGTACAACATTGTGGAATGACCGCACCTTATGGTCTGCCGGATTGATCACCGCCAACGCTCCGCCCTGCAGACCGTAATCGGGTACTGTGCCGGCAATGATTTTTCTCCTATGCTCAATCATCACTACAACGCGATCCTGGTCATAGCCCACCGGTCCAAGGCTCTCCGCTTGAGCCTGTTCCAGGTGGTACATCTTCAGCTGCGCCCCGGTGTAGGTCCCGAAATAAAGCTTGCCGTCGTACAACACCAGGCTGTCGGTCTGCCCAAATTGCGGGGTGGTGATCGTCTGGTTCGTTTGTATGTCGTAAATAAACAGCCCACCGGGAGAAAAAGCTCCGCCATAGACCTTTCCGGCACTTGCGCTCAGACTGTTGATCCGTGCCGGAGCGGCTGGAATCTCGACAGGGATGTTAAGGACCTGCTTGGATTGCGGATCAAGCGCCCAGTATTCCTCGGCCGAGAACCCGATTAACGACACACCTTTGAATAACGAGCGACGTGTTTCGGGAATGGCGCTTTCGGGCAGTTGCGCCCATCCCAGGGAGTTCGCAGTCGGCATAACCCATCCGCTTTGCCGATAAGAATCCCTGTTCAAGTCATATACATACGGAGTGGTTCTCTTCAGGCCAAACCACACCTGATTCTCTTCATCAACAGGCGAAACAGGGAAGCTGAAGCCGAAAACCTTTTGCACCTGCTGTAAAGTGTCCGTGTCGAATACCAGTGCTACGCTGGTGTCGTTACCTGCCGGTGCGAACAGTCGGTTGCCGCGCACCGCCAAATTGCTGATGAACCCGTTAATCAGTCGCATATCCTCAGGCAGAATGCAGCGGGTTTCACCCGTCTGTCTATCGTAGGCGATCAGGTCCAGGAGCGGTCCGGTTCCGACAAACACATATCGTTCCGACACGGCGATACTGCGTGCATATTCCAAATCGGCTACCGGTCCCAAATCGGTGATGCGGTCGTTCTTCGGATCGACCTGAAAAATGCGTGCTTTCGGGTATGTGGCACCGTAGACTATCCCATCAGGGGCGACGGCCAGTTGCCAAATCATCGTGGTTTGGGCATGCGGCTTTCCTAAAGAGATAACCCGGTCTTGATCCGCAGAATACTTAAACAGGTTACCGTTGCAGGTGAAGTAAACGTCGCCGTTCTCCAGCGCTACCATCGACCAAAGTTGACCGCCTCCGCCTGGAAAGGGGTAGGCGGCAGAAGGAACGGTTTCGCCCAGCCTAAAGCGATATAGGTAATCGGATCCGGCTCCGGTTGCGCTCACATACAAAAGCGGCTCTCCGGTTTTACTCCAACCCAGGGCGCTGGCTCCCGTCTGTCTATAGGCGATCGGGTCCCCCATATACATCATGCGATCGGCAGAAAGGGATACCGTGCGTACCTGCCAATCCGACACTGTAGCGGCTTCTGCGACAGATGGGGTAAGAGGGTAATACGGCAGGGTATGAAGCAGAGAAAACAACAAGGTAAACGCCACGGTCAAGGCCGATGTCAGACCGGCCGGGCGACGGACTAGGTTCATACGTTTGCCCTCCAAACGATACTAACTCAATATACAAAATTACTCTACGTGTTCACAAAGTGCAATAGTCTATCCTCGCCACCAGACGGCACTAACCTCTTAAGCGCAGCGTATGAACAGCAGCGCCGACTGCGGTTTTCCACCGGGTGGATCGGTTTTTCCTTGAGCGGGCTTATCGCTGTTATGAAATCAGATGAGTCGTCGCCCCATTGCATGCATCATGACGACCATGACCCTCTTCACATTTCAATCAACCAGCAGCCGGTCTTCTCCCGCCATCCCGGCACACAACTCGAATATTTACTCTTACCTGGTATCGTAGGCTCCTAAGTGTTACCATAATGCTAACCGGCAGGAAGAATGCCGTAAAACTTTGATCTCAAGACCTTCAGCAGCCACTTGTGCTGAGGCGGTGAATATCCACGAAAGAGGCGAGATGCATTGAAACCGGTAAGGCTCTTCATATGGACTTTACTCATCGTGTTGTGCGCCGGCTACGGCTCCGTTGGTTACGCAGCGGAAAACATATTGAAGAACAGCAACTTCAGCGATGCCCAACAACAGATACCGCCGAGCTCTTGGCGCATCTACGGATCGATGCCGGGAGACAACGTCTCCCTGGTGGACGCTGCTGATCCGGAAAACCGTGGTCTGTTAATCAACGACTCCGTGTCCATTCCCAACGGGCAAGAGGGTGAGGTCGGCATTATGCAGACCGTACCCGTAGTTGCCGGACAAGCCTACCGCCTAACCGCCCAAGTGAAGGCTCCGTCTACAGGTAGTACCGCAGGGTCCTATCTGCAGATGCGGTTTTATCCCGGAGTCAAAATGTACCAAGTGGAATTGGGGGAGAGAAGCTCTACCCACTTCGAAGAGGTGGTGGTAGAGGGTATTGCACCGGCAGATGCCCAGGAAGTGCGGGTGGTTTTGTGGACCGGCGCCAGACCGACCCCCCAAGTGATTGTGCGCGAGATATCGCTCACTCCCATCTATACGCCTTCGGAACCTGCCGGTAATTTGCTGACCAACTCTTCCTTTGTGGGAGCGCAGTATCAGATCCCGCCGCCGGGATGGAGGATCTATGGGCAGATACCCGGTCCACCCATCACCATGGTTCATCCGGACGATCCGGAGTTGCGGTCTCTGCTCATTACTGACTCGGTTCCCGTCCAAAGCGGCCAGGTGGGAGAAATCGGCATATACCAGACGGTGCCGGCTACGGTGGGTAAGACCTATCGCCTAACAGCTCTGGTCAAGGCGACGGAAACGGGATCTACCGACGGAATTACCCTGCAGTTACGCTTCTATCCGGTAGGCGTGTCATTCAACCAGGCGGTGAACGTCACCAATACGCAGGAGTTCGTGGAAGTCTCCGTGGAGGGCATGGCTCCTGAAGGCGCTACTGAAGTCCGCTCATTAATCTGGACCAGTGCCAAAAAGACACCGGAAATCTACGTGAAGCAACTCTTGTTGACGGAAATCGAGAAAGTGATCGAGATGGAACAGGAGTCCGGTGAAGATACCCTCGATTACGCCCCGGCCGACGGCAGTATCGCCACCACGAATCCGCCGTCCTTTATATGGGCGCCGGTGGCAGGCGCCGTCAGTTATGTTCTAGAGTACTCCACCGATCCACTGTTTTCTGCGCCGACAACCACGACGGTAACCGACCTGGATATTAGTATTTACACGCCGCCGGTGATCCTGGACAACACCACATCCTGGTACTGGCGGGTAAGCGCGGTCGATCGGAATGGTAACCGCTCTGCATCCTCTCAGGTGCGCGCCTTTACTATCGCATCCGATGCGGTGCAGCTACCTCTCCCGCCGTTGGCTGAGATTCGGGCCCGCTTGCCGCAAGAGCATCCGCGCTTGTTCGTCACTCCGGAAACTTTGCCCGAATGGCAGGAGCGCCGCACCAAGGAACTGTTGTACAGAACCTTGTGGAACACCGTCAACGTAAACGCCCTTACTTATCGCTTCGACTCGTTGCCGGCCGAACCGCCGCACTGTAGACCCGGAGGCGTGTGGGATGTGAACCTGTGGCGGCAATATACCATCACCACGCAGGCGGCCGAAAAAATGGCCACCTTGGCATTCGCCTATATGATGACCGGCGATCAGGCGATGGGTGAAGCGGCCCGCCGCTGGATGCTCCACATCGCGTCGTGGGATCCCGGTCCGAATGGGGCGACGAGCGCCGCCGTGAATGACGAATCATCCATGCCCATTTTGTATCAGATGAGTAGAGCCTACACCTGGGCATACGATGCGCTTACCGAGGCAGACCGGCAGAAAATCCGGGAAGTGATGCGCATCCGCGGCAACGAGGCCTATAAGATCCTAAAGGAAAGACCGTTTGAATACCGCCCGTACGGCAGCCACGCCGGTCGTTCCTTAGGCTTCTTAGGGGAAGCCGCCATCGCTTTCATGGGTGAAATAGCCGAAGCGGAGGAATGGTTTGATTACGTCGTCCGCATCTTTTACGCTATCTACCCGGCCTGGGGGAAAGATGCCGGTGGCTGGGCCGAGGGCCATGCCTATTGGACCAGTTATATGAACCGGGTGTTCTGGTTTGTCGATGCGTTTGATGCCGCGACAGGTCTAAGTCTTTATGACAAAGCGTTCTTCAAGAACACCGGCTATTTTAAGCTCTATACTCAGCCGCCCTACAGCAATATGGGACCTTTCGGCGATTTCGCCGATCGTGGGCCGACAACCTCCGACGGCGAGGTGATGGCCCATTTGGCCTCGGTGTATCAGAACCCGTACTTCAAGTGGTATGCAGACGCTAAAGGCGCCGTTATGGAGATGGGCGTCATGCGGTATATCCGGGCTAATCTTCATGATCGCCTCTCGGTGAAGGCCCAGTCGCCCGTCGATCTGCCGCCGTCGGCGTACTTCTCCGATATCGGTTGGGTAGTGTTCCATAAGCAGCTGGGTGATGCGAAAGACGATATCCAATTCATGTTTAAAAGTAGTCCCTATGGCTCATACAGTCATAGCTTCGCGGATCAAAACACATTTACCTTGGAAGCATTCGGCGAACCTTTAGCCATATCGTCCGGGTATCGGCCGTGGTACGGCAGTACGCACCACACCCAATGGACCAAAACGACGCAAGCGCACAATGGGGTTCTGGTCAACGGACGCGGGCAGAAACCGCAGTCGCTGGCTGCTAAAGGTAGAATCCTGAGTTTCGTATCCGGTCAAAGTTTCGATTATACGGCAGGCGACGCGCGGCAAGCCTATGAGCAATCGCTGTTGGAGAAGCATATCCGCCATGCGGTGTACCTCCGGCCCGATTTGTATGTGTTGTTCGACGACTTGAAGGCGCCGCGAGAAAGCAGTTACACGTGGTTGCTGCACGCTTACCACGAGATGCAGGTGGATGCCGAGAGCAACAGCATCAGCCTGGATACGGGCGAGGCTCGTTTGGTTACGCACCTTTGGTCCGACAGTGCGTTGTCGTACAGTCAGACGGATCAATTTGCCGTACCGCTGGATGAACCTATGGATACGCCGACGCAATGGCACTTGCAGGCTACTACTCAGAAACAGAGTAAGGAGGCGTACTTCCTAGCAGTGTTGGCGCCGAGCAGATCCTCGATCGTGCGGCAGTTGGACGCCGCGTCGGTGGCGGCCGGAGCCGGCGAAGGCGTGCGTCTGCAAGATGAGCGGATGTCCGCTACGGTGTTGTTCCGCCGAGGTGAAGGCATGCTCACCACGCCGGAGTTGCAGGCGGAAGGAACCGTGGCTGCCTGGAGTCGCCAAACCGACGGAACGCAGGGCTTGTTGCTGATCGGCGGCACGCGTTGGCAATCCGAGCAAGGCTGGGTACTGCACGCCTCCGTGGCCATCGATGCAGAGATGACCCTGACAAACGACGAATTGAGAGGGTCTGTGATTTATCCTGCCGTAGCCGGGGCGCAACCCTTTACGGTGCGCCTGACCTTGCCGGGCAAGAAGGTGCAAATGGTCAGCTCATCGCAAGAGATCATCAGTTGGCGGCAACAGGGCGATACGCTACTCATGCAACTGACCCCGGGCGAACACAAGTTGACGGTGCGGTACTAGTTTCCGCCGAATACACGGTGTTTATGGCCACAATCGCTTTAGGCCGATGTTGAATAATAAGAAAGGGGTTGCACCTTACGCGGCGCAACCTCTTTTTGTGCGGCAATCACGGACGGTGGCGCCATCACGGCCTGAGAAGCGCTATTTCCGCTGATATGTGCTGGAGGCACGAATAATGGACGTAGTAGGCAACACCTGCATCCATTGCCCCGGCTTGGCGGAGGAACCGCCGCCTACCAAGGTGAGCAGGCGTTTGGCAGCCTGAGCGCTCGCCTCCGTAATCGGTTGTGCGACGCTGGTAATCTCCGGCGTGTGATACCTGGTAAGAATCGTGTTGTCATGACCGGTGACGGCCACATCATCAGGTACGCGCAAACCAAGCGAAACAGCCGTACGATACGCTCCGGCGGCAATGAAGTCGTTCACGCAAACCAGCGCGGTCAAGCCTTCTTCGGTGAGCAGCTTGCGTGCGGCTTCGCTGCCGGATTGTACACCGTAGTCGTTACCGAAGGCGCATGAAGCCATCCAGTTTTCGTTCACCGGCAAATCGGCAGCGCGCATTCCCTCCAGGTAGCCTTCTACACGTTGTTTATTCGCCATGGACGCGGTGGGGCCTTGAAGTCTGTTGTGTAAGCAGCCTATGCGTTCATGGCCTTGAGCCGCCAGGTGGGCGATGATCTCCCGCACGCCGACCTTGTTATCGATGATCACCTGATCGGTTATCCCTTCAGGCAGGTAGCGATTCACCACAACCATGGGCGTACCGCTCTTTAAGAATTCCTTGATGTGGCCATAATCCATATGGCGTGATCCGGAGATGAAAAGAATGCCGTCGACGCGGCGAGAAAGCATATTGGCCAAAGCTTGTTGCTCTCGGTCAACGTTCGACTGGGTTTCCGTGACGATGACGTCATAACCCGCTTTGTTCAATACGGATTGCCCGGCACGCAGCGCTCGGTTAAAGGGTTCGTCCAGAATGCTCGAAAGCAGAATGCCGAATGTTTCCGTCCGATTCAGCACCAGGCTGCGGGCTACGGAATTGGGAATGTATCCTACGCTTTTCATGGCTTTTAAAACCTGGATACGGGTGGCGTCGGAATAGTGCCCGGTACGGTTATTGATGACATAGGACACAGTGGTTGCCGAAACTCCTGCTGCTTTGGCTACATCATGTAAGGTGGCCAATGAACACTCGCTCCTTAACGGTGCGTCCCGGACCGCACCATAATTACTGCATATTCAAGCATAAGCAGCGGTTATGTTGTACTTATATGCGGTTCAGTACGTCATTCCCACGCTTTGAACCAACCGCCGGCATCGCGTTACATCACCAATGACCGGCTGGAACACGCTTTAGCGTCGTCTCGGTATACTTCATGCGGGTGAAGCGCTGTGCCGATAACACAAATGCCGCTCTCCCTTAAGGAGTGCTCGCAAATCAAATTCTGTTGCCTATTTTTACCAAACAAAGCAGGGAAACCTTCTCATCTGGTTAATATTATAACATGTGTATCGTTTCACGTCCCCGACTTTCTCTTATAACCAAGGGATAATCCACGAGCCGAATAGAGTTGTGTTTTCAGGGTAAATGCGAAAATCAAGCCAAGGAGGTATTCTAATGGATTGCAGACGGCATTGGGTGAACACCGTTCTACTGTTGGTCTTACTCTGTTGGTCGGCGGCGGTACCGGTATGGGCGGCGGAAAAGACGCTGAACTTTTGGCACGGCAATTTTACGGCGCCTGTTCTTGCGTGGTTGGAAGCGGAAATATTTCCTCAATTCGAGAAAGAGTACGGGGTCAAGATCAATCACATGAATATTGGTTGGGCGGCGAATCGTACGGACAAACTGATCACCTCGATTGTGGCGG
>DUQB01000084.1 GCA_012838035.1 Bacillota bacterium
AGGCATGGGTTACAAAAGTGAGCTCTTTGGCGCTGACACCTATTCCCGCAAATAACATCAGCATCGATATGAAAACAATAGCACATGTAAAACTGCCACGCCGAGACCTGACAAAATTGCTAAACATACAACAAATCCTCCCGTAGAACTTAAATTTTGTTCGACAACACTAATTACCTTGCATAAAAATATGCATTCCCCCTTTCGCCTTCAGGACTGAATGTCCGGGAATGACCCTATTAAATCCTGTGTAAAGCTAGGGCTTCTATTGCATATAGATAATTTGGACGGTTATGACTCCATGACGCCATTGAGACACTCTTTGCTGAGGTACGCGTGCCCACCTACCAATCTTTTCCACCAGGGCAGCCAAACTGTTATTCGGTGAAGCGTTAAATCAACCTATGCTTCTCCGAGACAATAAACGGTTCCTTCCTTGAGGGGGAGTTTTTCTAGAGAGATATATCGGACAGTGATAAGAGGCGGATTGAACTGCGCTTTGGCTCTTCGCATCGCAACGGCCTAAAGGCGTCATCCTGTCGGCGCAGGTAAGCTTCGCAGCAAATGAGACGCCCCGAGTATCTTTAGATTAGGAGCGTGACTCGGGGCTCAGAATGTAGGTAGGCGACGGATTGACAGATGAGGTCTAGGCGTTTTGCTGCGCCCAACAGCGTTCTATGATCTCCCACGCTTTCTGTAAATAGAAGCGGTAGTTCTCTAAAGGTGTGCCGTTGGGGATTCGGTGATCCAGAGCGATTACGCAACCGCCTGTGGCTACAAGCGGTGGGATTTTATACTCCAACTCCGCGACGATCTCTTCTTTGCTACGCCTGAGCACGTGCTTATCTATACCGCCGTAGAACGCCAAACTCTTGCCATAACGTTCTCTAATCCGTACCACATCCACGCCGGCAGCCGGTTCCATGGGATGCATACAGTTGACGCCCGCATCCAGAAAAGCCGGAATGACGCTGTTAATGTCCCCATCGCTATCCTGATCGAAAAGCACTGCGCCGCGATCCGCCAGCATGTCCCAGATCCGGCGGTAGTAGGGTTTGATGAACTCGGCAATCTGTTTTGGGCCCACCAAAGAACCGGATTTCCCGGCTAAATCCTCATGCACCGCAAGTACATCCACCTGTACTGCGGCGGATACGCGGTCAAGCACTTGCTCCGCCGTTCGGCCGATGGTATCGAGTATGTCATGTATCAGTTCGGGGTTCTCGTAGTAAGCAAGGCAGAGGTTCTCTTCTCCCAGTAGTTGACGCGGTTCGTCAAAGCCGCCCGGAATGGTTACGCATACTACTTTATCCTGCTGTAGCAGTTGTCGTGCATGCGCTTCCCAGTCTTTTTGCAAGCGCGCCTCGCTAAATTCATACCAGTGTTTGATCTTCAGCCAATCATCGAACGTCTTTACCGGATGATCCAACGGCAGTGGGAGCGTCGAGTAGCCTTTCATCAGCTTCATGCGCCGACCGTAGCCGTCGAACTCAATGGTGTACTCATCGGTCTCTTCCAATACTTGCCTAGGATGACCACCTAACCTGCCGGTGTTCACCTTAACCGCACCCTTAGCCGCCGTGCGGTAACGGAAGGCGGAGAAATCGAGTTCGGCCGGGGTGGCGCCTTGCTCTAGCCACTCTTCCTTCAGACCGATGATCGGGCCAAAAATCTCGGTGATCATCGGCGGGCAAACACGCTTGAATGTCATGTGGTCCAGATACTCCCGGCGCGATACGTTGGGCTTGATGTGAATTCTTAAATCGGCATGGGTAGTCCAACGCAACTGCATTAGCCAGGTCCTCCTTGCTGTGCACGCGACAGATGCTACCTGCAAGACCTCAAGCGGTCAGGGGCTTTCCCCCTTCATCGGCAGGTAGACTACATTGGTTTCATGTACTCCGTTACGGTCGGGTTACCGAGCGTACTGAAAGCAGGGCTAATTAGGCCAGCTCTTTCACGACATCCACCAGAGCGATGAAATTGCGCGCCGCATGTTCATTGAATGTGCCCGATGAGGTACCGCCGAGGATGAAGCCGTCGGGACCTGCGGCAAGCACACGCTCGCGCGCGATAGCTTTTACCTCTGCGGTAGAGCACTTACCCATAATCTCCATGTCATCGATATTGCCGACCATGCACACCTTGCCCTTAAACACCTTCTTGACCTCGGCTAAATCAGCGTCACCGAACGGCGGTCCTTCCAGCGGATCCAACGAGTCGATGCCTAGATTCACGAAGAAGTCGAGGTAGGGACGGACATTGCCGTGGTTGTGATAATGCACGTAGGCGTTATAGCTGTGTATAAGCTTGACCAACTCGGTATCAAACGGCGTCAGCAGGTGCGGCACGCCGCCGGGACCGATCTGCTCGGTAACATATTCCCCACCGATAACGCGGAAGAAGTCCGCCCCTTTGCGACAGGCTTGTTCCACAAACGGCATCAGCCTGTCGGACCCTGTTTTCACCAATTGGTTGAGCAGTTCAGGGTCATCAGCCCACAACAGGCAAAGATCTTCGGGCGAGAGTATTTCCGCCGCTAAACACATCGCGTTGGGGATGCTCGCCAGTACCAACCCTTCGTCCGCAATTTCATCCTTGCGTCGGAAGAACCCGGTCAGGTCGGGAGTAGGCGCTTCGTAGGGGATACTGAGGTACTTGTGCACATCATCGGCGTTCTTACAAAAAAACTCGATACAGCAATTCGTCAGTTCGCTGCGCCGAAACACCTGCCGTAGATCGCCTTCCGGCGTATGTAGCACGGTAATCGTGTCGCTTCCTTCGACCCGCACTTCCGCGTACTTCCCATAGTTGCGGTAGGGACTGCCTATGCCCACGCTGATAAACGGGTCTGTTTCTTTAATCAGTTCCGCAGCCACCGGTCCCCGGGGGTCCAATTTGCCCAACCCCCAAGGTGAAACGGGTACCCTATCGGGTACTCCACCGGTAATCGCCGTCATCATACGCTCGCGAGAATTCATTTTTAGCCTCCATTATGGCGCATTAATCTAACCTATAGTTTGCGTTAAGGTGGCGAAAACCTTCATGCTGCGATAATTATCGCTGCCTTTCGGCCACCGGAACCAAACGATCGGCAATGTGGTAAAATGGCCCGGTCTTTGCCTAAGGTAAGGGATTGCGCAGCGCCGCAGCGGGGTACGGCGCTGCGCATCCGATGCTGTCACCAGTTCGGTAGATCGGCTTCAATGAGTTGATGCGCTTGCTCCATGGCTTCTCGGATGCTGATATCCCTTGTGCTGATGGCCCTGACCAGCCAGGGGTTGAGCAAAGTGGTCAACGGTTGCCACGGCGGCCTGGTATATGATGTGGGATCTTCCCACTGCATCATGTAGACGGACACTGAGGGATGAGAGGCTTGTATCTCTTTGATGTACCGTATAGCCGCCGGCTGGTAGGCGGGAATGCGATGCGCCGTTTGCGCTAACCGCAGTTGGGTTTCGGTGCGTGCCGTCAGGAATTTCAACCATTGCCATGCTTCTTCATGATGCGCCGCATCCTTAAAGATGCCATAGAACTGATACTCCAACTCACCACCGGTGTTTTCGCCGGGCCCTTTGGCGAACGGTTGCCATCTGAAGTTGAAAACATTGTCGGATAACGTTTTTTGCAATTCCACAGGGACGTTTGGCGAAGCCCCGAAAAGGAACGCCGCCGTACCTTGATAGAAGTCCCCTATTCCCTTTAAGTTGGCACCGCCGGCTTGCCATAATTCAGCGACGAAGTCGAGAGTTTGCGCAACTTCCTCACTCAATAACAGGGAGGCTGTAGGATTCCTAACATCATTCAACCATTTACCACCTGCGTGGTGAAGAAGTACTCCCAATCGATCCCAGCGTATGGGCATCTGAAGACCGGGGCGCTCTATTACTCCGTCGGAGTTCGTATCCAATGCCGTCTTTCTCACGTAGTCGATCATATCCGCCCAAGTCCATTCTGTAGGTGGTGCGTTAAGTCCGGCGTCTCCGAGGATGTTCTCATTGTAGGCGATGGCATACGTAAACAAGCTGACGGGTAAGGCGTTGATCGTACCAGGGTCTGCTCCTGCCGCATAAAGGTTCTCGACAAAGCCGGGAGCAAAGGATTCTATCTTAACATTGTCTCGCCGGATGTAAGAGGTCAGATCGATCATTACATCGCGAAACTGCGGCAGCCTTTCAGGGAGAAACCAGGATGTTTGCGGCGGGACGCCACCTGCCAGGAGCACGGTGAGACGCGCCGCCACCTGGGAGCTTGG
>DUQB01000085.1 GCA_012838035.1 Bacillota bacterium
AACCGTGTCCACATCGCTCTCAATCGTGATATCGTCGCCGTGTACCTCATCTACGCCGCCTTCGATGATGATCTCATTCCCATCAACCTCATCGACATCGCCCTCAACGTGGACGGTATCGGCATGGATTTCGCCGTCAAATGAGGCGATCGTAACGGTATCGATATCCGTGCGCGTTTCCAGACGCTCCAATCGGTCCATGATCTCTTGCAAAAGCTCTAATATGCGAGCATTATTCTCTTTGAGCTCCTGCAGGATGTGCTCGTCCATCCATGACGCTCCCTTCAGCCGGTTGTAATGGTTACATTACCCACCTCAACCTAAACGGACTCGGCCGCTGGATCTTCTTATCGCACCGGCGGCTCAAGCTCGACTGGCGAGTAAAGCAATCTACCTCGCAACCTTGGCTACCAAGGCGGCCAGCAACTTGGCAATCAACTTCTTAGCCTGTTCGTCTACCAGGTTGCCGGAGGCATCAAACTTGGTATGCGCCGCAGCGATAAATACCTCGGGTTGGTTTAACGGAAACAGGTTGAGCGAAACGCACACTTGCCGGAGATGATACTGCACTCGGGCGCCGCCCAGCATCCCGGCGGAAACGCTCATAATCGCCGCCGGTTTGCCGTATAAAGGCGGGTTGTCTCCTCTAGACGCCCAGTCCAGCGCGTTTTTCAACGCAGGCGGAATAGAGTAATTGTACTCAGGCGTCGAAATGAGCACGGCATCGGCGGCAGCCAACTGCTCTCTGAACTTCGCTACCGCAGCGGGCATTCCTTCGGCTTCCACGTCTTCGTTGAAGAAAGGTAGATCAGCTAAGCTGATGATGTTGAGTTCCGCATTCTCCGGCAGCAGCAATTGCGCGGCTCGCAACGCGGCCTCGTTAAATGAATGACGCCTTAAACTACCGGTAAAGCCTACAATCTTTATCTTGTCGGTCATTTGGAGTCCCTTCCTTTAACTGCGGTTTTGTGCGTGGAACCGTCAGCGCTTTTTAATGAATGTGTTGTTGTCCAGATCCCGAAAAGCTTGGCGTAGTTCTTCCCGTGTGTTCATGACGATGGGTCCGCCCCAAGCTATAGGCTCATTGAGCGGTTTCGCGGATAACAAGATGAAACGGGTATCTGCAACGGCCTTAATCCAAAACCTGCCGGCATGGCTGAAGAGAACGGCCTGTTTTGCATCATATACGGCGTCGGAATCGCTTATGCTCTGTGCCGGATCGAACAAGACCCGGCCGGAAAAGATGTAGATAAACAGCGTATTTTCCGGGTCATCGTCGAATTCCCATTCCTGTTCGGCCGGCAATTCTACATCGAAATACGTTGCTTTGACGTACTTGCCCTCAAAAGCGCCCCGGCACCCTTGGTACTCACCTGCGATAATATGTACCCTGACGCCGTCGTTTTCTATGATGGGCACATCCTCAGCTTTGATGTCGCCGTAGCTGGGATCGGTCATTTTATCTTTTGCCGGCAAGTTCAGCCACAGTTGCGCACCCAGCATCCGCGGGGAGGCTTGCGGCATTTCTTGGTGGATAATGCCCGATCCGGCGGTCATCCACTGGCATTCGCCGTCCAATATGCGCCCTTTATTGCCCAAACTGTCGCCGTGTTCAATGTCGCCATGGATTAAATACGTGATGGTTTCGATGCCGCGATGCGGGTGCCAGGGGAAACCCCTGACATAATCATCGGGATTGTCAGCATCGAAGGCATCCAACATCAGAAACGGATCGTAATCCTTTGTGTCGCTTGGGCCCAGCACACGCACAAGCTTCACGCCGGCGCCATCGCTGGTTGCTCTTCCCTTTGTGACCTTGACTACCTTTCTGAGCTCATCCATAGGCCCCATCCTTTCACTACCTACAAAAAAGTGGTCTTATTCACAACCAGAGCTGATGCGTCGCCAAAGACCTGCCTACAGCGTTTTATTCTTTTATCAGCTAATGTGAGATTTCTAATTTCACTCTACCAGATATATCCGCTTTAGCATAGCTTGACTTGCTATTCAGGCAACTCGCGGTTAGGAAACAGGCGGGCTATGAACAGACTAAAAACTCCCGGCAGCTGCCGCTCCGGGAGTGGTTCGCCTTTTTGGCATAACGTCTGTTTGCGCTTAATCGTCTTCCAACAAATCGAGCAACTCGTCTTCGAGCCGGCCTAACTCATCCTCATCGTAGTCCGGTTCGGACAGCAACACCTTAATCTCTTTGACTACGGCGATGATTTCGTCCTTGATCTCTTCCTCTTCCATCTCTTCAACTACTTGCCGCGCCCTTTCGATAAGCGCACGGGTAGACTTGCTGCCCGCCCCTTGCGTATCCCAAAGACGATTCACGGCGCTTTCGGCCATTGTTTTCTCATGAGCGCTCATTTTTGCACGCATGTCTCTTACCGTGATGTCCGCGCTGCGGCCCGTACTGCGTTCTTCCGCCGTTACCTGCAGAATCCCGTCGACGTTCATCGAGAAGGTGACGACGATATCCACCTCGGCTGCCGGGCGCTGGGGCAGATCGGTAAGATCAAACTGGCCTAACAGCTCGTTTTCAGAGGCTACCGGGTTCTCCCCTTGATAGATCCTGATTTGCACCGTCTCTTGGTAATCGTAGCTAGGCCTGTACACCTCGGCTTTGACCGTAGGAATAACGGTATTACGAGGAATAATCACGCTGTGATATTCCTCCAAGTATCCGCCTGGAATTCTTGCCGCGACACCTAAAGAGTGTGCCGTCACATCCACCAAGACGGAGTCGACATCCAGGCCGTCGATTATGGCGGCTTGTACCGCGGCGCCAAGCGCTACGCACTCGTCGGGGTGGATGTCGCCCGCCGGATCGATGCCGAGATGGTCGGCTATGAGCTCCCTGACGGCGGGTATCCGAGTGGAACCTCCCACCAAAAGCACTTTATCGATCTGCTTCGGCGTACAGTTCGCATCATTCAACACCTGATCAATACAGGACATAGTGTCTGCGAGCAGGTCTTTAATCAACTCTTCAAACCGAGCCCGAGACAACTCCTGATCCAGGTGCAGCGGCTTCTCTTCGACTGTGGCGATGAAATCGGCACGTATGCGAGCGAAGGGAAAATCGGAAAGATGAATCTTGGCTTCTTCCGCTGCTGCGGTCAACCGTGCGATAGCCCGTTTGTTCTCTCGCAGATTGTAGTCATGCTCCCGCTCAAAGCGATCCGATACATAATCGACCAATCGTTGATCGAAGTCGTCGCCGCCTAGTCGATTATTACCCGCAGTGGCCAACACCTCAACCAAACCGCCTTCAACTTGGACTAGCGACACGTCGAACGTGCCGCCCCCCAGATCGTAAACCAGAATACGCTGCCCGTCGTCACGATCGGCGCCGTAAGCAAGAGCTGCGGCTGTGGGTTCGTTGATGATGCGTACGACTTCCAGCCCGGCCAACTCGCCGGCTTCCCGGGTGGCTATACGCTGTTGATCGGTAAAATACGCCGGAACGGTAATCACTGCCCGTTCCACCGGCTCTCCCAGCGCTTCTTCCGCCAAACTGCGCAGTTTACGCAGGATGAGCGCGGATATTTGCTGAGGCGAATAGGCTTGTCCGCGCAACGAGAAGCTCTCCGTACCGCCCATCGCCCGCTTCACCGAACGAACGGCGTTGTCCGGATCAAGCGGCAGGTAATGTTTGGCCTCTTTCCCCACCAGCAGTTTACCCTGATCATCAACGGCTACTACGGATGGGACGATGCGCTCCCCACCGTACTCTAAAACGTAAGGCCTGCCGTTATCCCCGATAACGGCGGCTACCGAATTGGTGGTGCCCAGGTCAATGCCAATCGTCCGACTCATCTGTTACCTCCTGAAAAACGAATAAACCTCATCGACGGATTCGGAGGTCGACCAAATATGCTTGAGGTCTGCGTCTCACGGCTCTGTCTTTGTTGACGCGGCATCATTTGATAACGCCCGCACCGTCTGTGCCCTCAGGCGTTGTACCGGCAGTCGCCCCTGCAGGCTCAACATGATCGCCTTCTTCGGTCGCCGGCGCCGCGTCGGCCGTAACCGGCTTCACTACCACTACATCCGCAGGTCTGAGCAATACCTCGCCTTGTCGGTAACCCCGTTGCAATTCACCAATAACGAGGGGTACCGTTACCGCTGTTGAGGAAACTACCTCAATAGCCCGATGCACAGCCGGGTCGAACGGCTGTCCTTTTGCCGGGATCGCCGTGATGTTCCAAAATGCGAGAATTTCTTCGCCGCGCTGATGCAGGCGATGGATACCTTCGGTCCATTCCTTAAAGAGCTCTTGTTTAAGGGCTTGCTGCTCCATAGCCAATACGGCTTGGTACAGCTCGTCCAAGAACGCGAGCATTTCCGGTAAAAGCTTTTGTGATGCTTCCATGCGCCCGCGTTCTTCAGCTATTTTACTCAATTGTTCATAGGCCGCTCGATTCTCCTGCACGGTCTTTTGTAAAGTATGCACCAACTGGTTTTGCGCAGCCTGGTTTTGTTCCCACAGCATGTTTGCTTTAGCTTGTTCACGCGCAAATCGGGCTAGAGACTTCTCGAAACCGGCGAGTTGTTCCTTTGTTTCTTTAAAGCCGGCTGCCTGTTCCAGACGGTGCGCTTCACATGCTGCAACATACGCCTTTATCTTCTGCCAAAACCGCATGATTCCCTTACCTCCATAGGCTATAGACCGGTGTTTTTGGCATCGTTGCGCTGAAGAGGCAAGGACTCTTGATGTATGTCGTTTATGACGTCACGATACTCTGAGCTAAAGTCAAGCCGATTCAGTTCAGACCAAGGATCCGACATAAGCCACCAATCGGGTGAAACGCCCAGCGGACCTATTGCCTTACCTTCTTTACTTTCCATAACCGCAGGCGGCGGTTCCATTTGGAGTAACGCCTGCCCGGCCCGATCGATAGGTCTGCGTAGCGCCTCATAGGCACCGCGAATGCGTTGAAAGGCCGCCGGATTGCGTTCCGGCGGATTCTCCCGCACCAATTGCATGTAGCGTTTGCGCAGTTCCGCATCGGATATGCGCGGATCTACGCCGAGTATATCGAGAGGATTTTCCTTAGGCTTTGCGTCATCTGCGTCATAAGATCTCATCTTTACCAATCCTCATCCTCATCATCATCCGGCCACACGTCGTCACCATCATCCATATCGAAGAAGTCGAGCAGCCCCGACCTGCCCCCCATATGAATGATGCCCTCCGCAACCGAAACGATCATCCGCATCTCCATGTCGCGCTCCGATTGCGCCAGTTTTTTCGCCTCTGCGATGAAATCCTTAGCCTTAGTAACCTCGCCCACATTAAGCAGCTGTAAGGCCATGCCGGTTAAAAAGTAGATGTCTTTCGGATTGTGCTTCTTCAGCAACAGAGCCAATTCCACCACGGCTTCGCCGTGTTTGTGTTTAGCCAAGGCGTTCATTGCCGGATTACACAACTCGTACTGATACCCGGCGGCTTTAAACGCCGCTTTCATCCAGGCCAGTCCAATTGCGTCAAAACCGTAAGCAAAGTGATCCAAAGCCGTTTCGATCCACATTTCCGGGGTGCCGTCCATTTTGCAGGCTTTATCCAGATAGAATCCGGCAGGATCGGCCATACCGAACTGCAACAAGCTGCGTCCTACCGCTAAATACTGCCGGACCGATTTCTCGGTGACGAGTTCGGCAAGGGCTTTATCCAAGCCTTTCTGATCACCGGCCAAGTACCGACAGACCACCAGACCCACTTGCGCGGTCATGTTGTGAGGATCAAATATGATCGCATTCTGCAAAGCCTCTTCCGCAGCGGCTATCGATCTTGCCTTTTTGCTCTTTATCAATTCGGTCGCTTGCCTTAAGGCAGCCGCAGCAAGCGCTTTACCTGCTTCGGTATCTTTGGAATTTCGCTCATATATCTTTGTCCACAGGCCGATAGCATCTCTTTGCATATCGGCACGCTCGTAAATGCGGGCGACTTGTCGCGCCAAATCGACATCCGATTGCACTTGCCGCCGCAATGGTTGTAATGCGTAGCGGACGAACTCCTCGTCGCCGAGGGCGGCCAGCATCTCCGCTACAACCAAGCGTTCAGGGGGATCCAGCCGCTTGCTTTTCAACAACACCTCGAACCATTCGGGTTCCGGCAGGGAATTGTCCTCAGCGCTCAGTTTACACAAATGCAGGTACGCTTGAAGAGTGAGTAACTCCAGCCACTCGCGATCGGCCTTCGACGCGGAACGCTCTTTATCTAAAGCTTCCGCATACTCGACCCAGGCGTCCGTAGCCCGAGAGAGAGCGCCTTTGCTTTCCAACATGAGGGCGGTATTATGTTTAATCTGCGGCGCAGTGTCGGTAAAATCATCAACTCTTTCCCATACGTTATAAGCCAAAACAGTCTTGTCTTCTTGGTACAAACGCCAGCCGACGCTCCATAGCGCCCATACGGCAAATCGCTTGGTTTCCGACACGATGGTCATGCCCAACTGCTGATAAGCCTCAGATTCGTTCCGCAACGCATTTTCCACATAGGACAGATCTTTTGGTCGCCGTATGGCTCTATAACAGGCCAACAAATTGCCCAGAGATGCGATGGTAAGTTGGTGCGCGGCCAGTCTCTCGGTTTCCAAATCCGACTTCTTATGCGCCGTCAGTGCTTTTTTGAAGGCTGCTGCCGCGCCTTTGTAGTCTTCCTGCGCCAATTTAAACAAGCCCGCTTCGACCAGAATGCTTGCCGGCAAATTGCGTCGCCGCTGCCAGAAGAACTCAGTATCTTCCACCGGTTGGTCCGTCGTAGACGCATGAGAAACCGCGGAGACTTGGAATAGCCGCCACCCTAACAGCCGTCCGACAGCCGCCTTACCTTGGGCGTTCTTGGGATGCGTTCGCGCTAGCCGCTGCTGTAATTCAGTCCACTCCTCATCCGAGATCAGCTCATCAAACTGAAGCGCCGCCAAAGCTTGGTGGTAGGCTATGCGCCAAGACGGCCGCAATCGCCACGCTGTTTCGTAATGGGCATAGGCATCCCTAAAGCGCTTTTGTCTATGATGCGCCAAACCTAGATGAAAACGGTACTCCGCGTCTTGCGGCAGCCAATCTACGGCCTTCTCCAACGCTGCTACTACGGCCCGATGCCGCTCTCGCCCCAAATATGTCATAGCAAGGCGAAAATGCGCCTCCGCCGCTAGTTTGGCCCAAGAGCTTCGCTCCGGTTCGTTGAGTTGCGACAATTTGGGTTGCATACGCGCCGTCAGCTTGATCACTTCTTGCCAGTTTTCCGCGGCAAAAGCTGAGCGCGCTTGATCCAAAGGCGACGCCGTGCTTGTCGCTGTAGGTTGCTGAACAGGACCAGGCGAGCGATGCGTTGTGCGCTGCGCGTCGACTTGAGAGTCAGCTCGACTTTTAACGCGTTGCTTCTGTTTCGCCCCAGCATATTGTTGCTTTTTACGTTTCGATTTTTTCTTTGTCATGGTTATCCTATTTCAGCAGCGTATAGCGACTTCCTGCCGCGCTGCATGAGTTCACAAATTTGCTACAAAGGAAGTTAACAAAGGCGGCCCTAATTCTCACGCAGAAATGAAACTCATGCGTTCAGCGCGCAGATATGGTGTAACCAAGCTCAAAATATCAGGCAACAGTTCGTGAAGACTAATCCCATAACCTGCCTAAACAAACCGTCCGTAATGAAGTTCCGCATCTTTTTTACCGGAGCAGGAGGAAGAGCATTTTTGTAAAAATGAGCGTTTGCGAAGCCGTTCATATTGTTCATAAGGAGCGATACACTATGCCGAACGACAAAAAAAGCGATGCACGGATCTACCAGCTCAAGGTGTCGTTGCAAGGAGCCCGGCCGCCTATATGGCGCCGCTTTCAAACATGGGGAAACATTACTCTACACGATTTGCACTTGATGATTCAAGCAGTGATGGGATGGTGGAACTATCACCTCTACGCCTTCAGAATTGACGCGCGATCCTACGAAGCACCTTCCGACGATTTCGAGTCTTTGTTCCCAAATGCGCCTCAGGACGCTGGAAAGACTTTGCTCAAGGACGTGGTACAAGAAGAGGGTCGGAAGTTCACCTACACCTACGACTTCGGCGATAACTGGGTCCATACTGTTGTTGTGGAAAAGATTACTCAAGCCGAAGACGGCGTCGAGTATCCGATCTGCCTGGCCGGGCGGCGCGCTTGTCCTCCGGAAGATTTCGGCGGGTTATGGGCATACCAGGCAATAATCGATCAGTGGGCTCGCGAAGGCGAACTCGATTCAGATACCTTGGCATGGTTGGAAGACCGTTTCGAAGAGGCTTTTGACCCGGTGAAATTCGATTTGCGCGCAGCAAGGCGACGTTTAAGCAATTTGCGGCAGATGGAGCTTGATTGAGATGCGATGCATGTTGCCAAGCTCAAATTTGTAGTATGAGAGTATACCCGGGGCCGCATAAAAACAAAAGCCTTCTACGAACGCGATCGTAAAAGGCTTCGGCTTGGTGAGCCCGGCGCGGCTCGAACGCGCGACACCCGGATAAAAAGTCCGACACAAGCAGATCCGAGGAGTAACGACGATTGACGAATATGCCGGTTTAACAGGCCTTTTAGGAGGTGGACGAACGTCGAGGTGACGGCAATTTACGACCCGTTACGATGATTTCATGCCCAAGATATGCCCAACAGATGCCCAACTTGCCAAGGGGCTCCGCCGCAGAGGCGGGGCCTCTTGCCCTCGGCGCCTTATGCGATCCCCGGGAACCGACCGGCCAAGTCAGACTCGATCTCGCGCACCCGGTCCGTCCACGACTTGCCGAGCTTCTCATTAATCTCACTCACGATCGCGTCAGCGACCCCTCCGACGAAAGACGCCACGGCCAAACGCTGTATCCAGTTAAGTTCGACACGCGCCGTAACATAGGCGGTCACTGTGTTGACGACCCAGCGGCGCTTGTCGTCGCCGGAACCAGACGCTTTCCACTTCTCTTCAGCGGCGGCGACGGCCGCAAAGATCTGATCCCATACCTTCTCCCAGAGTCCGTTGTCCTTAGCGGTTAGGACTGCGTAGATGAGAGCCGCGAGAAGAAGCAACACGACCATGGTTCATCCCCCTTGATTCTCGTTGATCCCACGAGATGTCACCCGGGCCACATCCCCATGATCAGGGATGCCAATAGACTAATGACAGCGAGGCCGGCACTGAGCGCAGTCGCGATCGACCATTTCAGGTTGCGGTCGATCTTTTCGTCGAGGCGCTGAAGCGTACCGTTTTGCGTGCGCTGCCAGCCCTCCAAGTTGTCCACTCGGGCCTCTAGACTACTCACTCGCTGCCCCAAGTCCGCCATGGCATCGCGCCTCCCAGGTGGTCCGCTCTCGAATGGTGATTTCAATTGCAGATCAGAAGCGTATTGACCTTGCCAAACAGGCTTGAAACAGAATAGGAGTCGAAAAAGACCCGCCGTGGACGGCAGGCCCTCTCGAAATGGTCAGTCAGAGTGATCTCATTTGCCCGAGACCAATCGTCCGGTCAGTAGGATCCTCCAAACTCTGAAAAGAGATTACGAATGTCCGTTTCGGAATGCGCTGACCGTAGACGATCAGCGACGTCCTTATTCTTTAAGTCCAGCGCAAGCAATGAATTGCCGGAATCGCCAATTACAGCGAATACCCTTCGGTATGCATCTTGATGCTTCAGCGCATAGTCAGCTAATCCCGCCCACTTCGGCCCAGTATCTGAGCGGCTGGGATCGTGCGGGTCAATGATGTCGGCAACTATCTCTCCGTTTACCTCGTAAAAGAACACGAAGTCGGGGTAGGTCGTTTTGGTCTCGTTCGCATACGGCACACCGATGGCGCGAGCACCACCGGAAGGATTGCGATACCAAGCTACAGCATCTTCCAGCTCCTTTTCAACAACCGCCGTCTCCCAGTCATTTAACTTGACCGGATATTTCTTGTGCGCGTTTGAGTAAAGGTGCTTGCTATATAAGGTATCAGCCGCTGGGACGGTGATCGCGGACGGCATAATCAATGTAATTTGTTCAGGTCGCTGCGATTGCTTCCACACGTTATAGAACCTATCCCGATCCGCATCTCCAAGTTTGGCAATAGCCGTGCTGTGTTTCTTGCGCCAAGCGTCGACAAGCCCTCCAGCAGCTATCTCAACCGCTTCTTTGACACCAGGTTCCTCTGCAAGGGCGGCAACACGCAATTTCGCCCAATCATCGTCGACGCTTTCGCTGTCGCAAAGATCGTCCCAATACCACTTTGCCGAAGCGTCTCCCAACTGGCGTCGAGCGGTACGAAACAAGTCGTCAATGTTTCGTGCGCTCAATGCCCACGAGCCCGTTACATGCTGTTTTTCGTCGCCCGAGAACATGGAAACGTGCCACTCAACGTAGCCGAGCTCCGCAAGCTCCTGGACGCGCTTGTCGAGATCCTTTTGGCGCCGCTCATCTTCGCGCCTAAGCGTCGAGACTAGATGCGTGCGGGCCGCCTTGATAGCGTCGTCTTCAAGGCCCGTGCTTTCGAGCAGTAGTGCAAGCGTGTTGAGCCGAGCCACCTGACTACGATGAACTCTTGCCGGACGGGTATACGTCGGCAGCTTCTCCACAAGGCGCCATACGGCTTCTGGAGCATCCTTAGATCGCGTGCACGTCACAGGGTCTCGTTGGACGTCAGCTGAAACCAAATCATCGCCGGAAGTCAAAGCCTCGATAACTGCGTTGACGCTCTCGTCGTCGTAATACGGAAGGTAGAGAGCAACACTATTTAGTACTTCATTAGAGGTGATACGCCGGGCAAGTGGCGTACGGACCATTCGCCCAATTAGCTGCGCTATGTAGGTGTGGTCTTGGGCACTTCGTAACGAAACCATCACTTCAGCCCGAGGACAATCCCAGCCGGTGGTGAGCGCTTCCTTAAAGAGGACAACCCTTAGATGTGGGTCGTCTTGAATGTCTTGGGGAGCAACGTAACGAACGGTACGACTACCAAGGTTTAGTTTTGTGTGATCTTGAAACGAGTGGCCCACAGCAATACCATCGAGTTCGTTCCACTTCGATGAAAGGGTATCGAGGATTTCAGAAAGTTCACGATCGGTGGCTCCAGCCTTCACCTGGATCACAAGGACCGGTCTAACGTGAGGATCTCCCTGCTTATTTGCGTAGTCGGACCATTGGTCATCATAGGCCTTGAGATCTGCTACTGCCATTTCCAACAAAGTCGCATCCCCAGGCTGTGTTCCCTCTGGATGCCTGATCCGAATTACATCCTTTATGAGACCAGAATCTCGAACTTCCTCGACATCCACGGTCACTGGTTCGAGCGTTCGAACTCCTCCCTCCTGAATTGCATTGTTGAATCGCTCTGGAGTCGCCGTGATCCCGAGCACTACAGGTGCTGGCGGTGCGTCTTTCGTCGCGCCATCCATCATACGTGCAGTGATGGTTTTCCCCCCAGTACCTGAGCTCGTACCGCGATGGGCCTCGTCAATGATCAGAAGGAAGTCTCGACCACGCTCCCTGATGGTGTTCGAGATCATATCCCAAAGAGAGTGCTTCCGACGGTCGCCCGTCTGAACGTACTTAGTAGCGCCCTTACCCAACTTTTGGATGTTTAGAAAGTACACTTTGCTCCTATCGAGCACCGGCTGATCGAGACTCTCGTCGATTGTGACGAGCTGCTGAGGGGTCAGGTACGTACTGGCTACCGACATTTTGCGACGAGTTTGTTCGTTTAAACTTGGGTCGTCGGTTAGCCAAAGTACGGTGGCTTCGGGATTCGGCTCATGATTATCATGACCGTAGAGGAGCCGCTCAATTGCGGCCGTCGCAATCACTGTCTTACCCGCACCTGTCGGAGCGGATAGCGAGATGGCGGTGTGCCGCGCATGTTTGTCAAATCGAGTCGCGGCATCAGCTAGTCGCTCCAGTGTGTCCTCGATTGCTTTTTCTTGATAGGTCTTTAGAGGAATCTTCAAAACAGCGAGCCCCCCGTATTAAACTCGAAGTTTCGCAGGTAATCCTCGTAAAGCATTGACACCTTAACCTGGGCGGGAAGCTCGGCGGCAATTTGTTGAAATTGCGCGTGAGAGTCGGTTACGACGAACGCGTGGGTCACGTCTTCCCGGTCATCAAGGGCCTTCGCGAACGCTTTGTAGTGAGATGCATTGAAAAGCACGCCGTACCTACCGCCCTCGGGCAATGCGAAGGACGAATTCGGTTCACTAATTCGTTCACCGGTAGAGCCTGCCAGCATCCAAAGCAAAGGTGCGATGGCTTCAAAAGCTCTCCCGTGAGAGACGGTGTTCCGGTCAAGGTATTCCAACTCAAAAAACTCGATATTTTCTTCAAGCCCGTTCAGCATCAAACTACCATCGAAATTCTTTAAATGCGCAGGAATCGTTGTACCATCATGACGCTTGCCGGTAAATGCAGCTTCAAGACGCGGTTTAGTCGCACGATAGAAAATTCCACGCGTTTCCCAATCAGGGTCACCAGGGAAAATCCCTGATTCTCGTAGCCAAACTTGCTCTTCGGAATCGACTTCGTTATTGGTCACTAGTATTGACCTTCGGGTGCCGCCGTCCTCCTGGTTGAGCATCGCAACAGCATGTGTGGTCGTACCTGAGCCACCAAAGAAGTCCAACACAACCGCGTCTGTCTTATCACGGGTGAGAATCGCAATAGTGTCTCGGACGGCGAAAACGGATTTGGGAAATGAAAACGGCCGATCGTCCCCCACCAACTCGCTTACAAGAGTAGTCCCGCCCACTCCGGCGTTGTGTCGCTTTCTAAACCAAACGGTCTTGATCTTTCGCTCAGATTGTGCCGCTTCGCCCTCCTTGTGCCATACTTGTACAACGCCAGTGACGGGATCCGGATCGCTAACATCGTATTTACCCGCATCAATATCACTCACGATTTGCTCGGTTAAGTAGGACACACCCCAGGTCTTGCGTTTGGGCTGATATCGTCCAATCCTAACGAACCCCCTCTCAACGAGTGATCGAAGCGTGTCAGCTCCTACGCCCCAGCGACCTTCCGAGACGTTACCCCGAATTGGCCAAACCGGTAAATTCTGATCCTCATCTGGCTCAAAGGATGGTGGCTTCGTAACCGGGAGTAGCGGTTCGCCCACACGTACAATTCGCCGCGTTTTCGGATTGATCCAAATCGGGTAAAACATGTTTTTACGGTCTATTCGGCGTGGGTCATCTCCTGATCGCAATAGTTTGCGCCATCCTGGACCAGTACGTTCCATTGGCTCGTCACTGTCTGAACTGGTGTCAGACGATTGGACGGTTTCGGATGCCTCTGTGTCTAGAGATTCTTTCTCAGACGACTCTCCAGTCAGCAAGTCATCGCCTATAGAATAAATGCCGGCATTTCCAAAAAAGCAGAAATAGGCGTACTCCTCGACTCGGCTGAACCTTGGAACCCCAGCCCGCGTGACACCTTTGGTATTGATCACGATCGTAACCAACGTAATATCCGCTTCGGGGAAGAGTTGATCCAAGAGCACACCAAGCCGCGACACCTCGTGCTCGTCGATTGTAACAACCATCACGGCATCTTTGCGTAGCAAAGGTCTCGCGAGTCGTAGCCGCTTTTCCATAAACGACAACCACTTGCTATGGCGGTATGCATCGGTGCTATCGACGTAGTCGTTATTATACGTCCAGTCCCGCGCACCCGAGTTGTACGGAGGATCGAGATACATGACATCTACTTGCCCCGACAACGGAAGCCTCAAAGCGCGGAGAGCGTGGTAGTTCTCTGCATTTATGACTGTGTGGAATGGCTTATTGCCACCTCGCTGGATCTTCCCGACAGTGCGAAGCCCTGGATAGATCGGATCTCCAAAAGTGCAGACTGCAATAAGTCTGTCGGTCTCCACCTCAGTTTCCTCGCCGTCATCCCAGCGGAGCGTGGTCATGTTGCCGTTTACTTGGAGCGCGACACCTGTGCGATCCCCGACCTCTGATCTCAACTGTACCCTTGTTCCACGGCGAATCGGATGTGACGGTAGGCGTGTACCTTCGGGTAGGTGCCGCTCGAATACGAGACCAAACTCTTTGGTATTATCGAGTAGGGTGACGCTGTGCCGATCATCGCACAGCGTCAACCCTCTCACAGAACCGTACGTACGGATCTCGTATACGGCTCCTGAAAGATCTCGGCGCTACTTTTCATAGTAGCGGAACAAGACT
>DUQB01000086.1 GCA_012838035.1 Bacillota bacterium
AGGCTCATCGAACTGAGCAGCCACCGACCCAGGTCATCGTGATACGTAGAGCTGGTAGTGCCGTTGACGTCCCAGCTACATACCAGTTTGATCCAGCGTTTAGCCTCTTGAGCATAGCGTTCTTGTCCGGTGACAAGATAAGCGAAACCGAGCGCTTCCAGGTTGTTACTTACCAGAGTCGCCACTTGGCGCATTTCACGCCATTGATTGACGTCCCAACCATTCGGATAAGGTTCGGGTTCATCCGGCAGTGGTGTAAAGAAGGCTGCTTCCGCCGTAGGTAACAGGGTTGATATCAGGATGTAATACGGGCTGGTTCTGCGCAAGGCACGCAGGGCATCAACATCATCCGGTCCCACAAGGATGCTGGGATGCTTAGCCCGATGATCTATGAGCAAAGGTGGAGTTTGCGGTAAAGTGCTCAGACTTTGGTTCAATGCGGCTACATCGGTATCTATGCCGGTCCAGGGCTCTACGGTGATGTCATCAACCCACAGAACGCCGCTGCCGCTCACATTGATGTTCAGCCACAACTCTGCGGTTTCATCAGGTATGGGCGGCGTAACCCCCTGCACCAGATACCAATCATGGGTATCGTTCATTGGGCGCAAGAAAAAGGCATCCAGCACCTTATTGCGCTGTTTGTTTACGGACTCGATCTTGATCCAGGTATCGGCGGCCAGGTTCTCGCTGCGTACCCAAGCCTTGACGAGATACCGTTTACCGACCTCAGGGATGAAGTTCCGGATGGGGTTCGTCCCCACCCTGGTTACGGTTCCTGCAGATGTCCCGGATAGCCGCAACGACTGTCTGCCGGAGTGCGCGACTTGGTCATCTACTCCAGCTGCCGCGCCGTCTCTTTGCGTCACCCACACCCATCGTTCAGGTAGGACACCTGCCTGATCCGCCTCAAACCCGATCGTCACGGAGTCATTGGCCTGTATGGGCACCAAGGTGACGTCTCGCAGCAAAAACTGTGGCGTCTTTAGTCCCAAAGTATGGATATATATCACGACGCTTGTGGTGTCGGCCGGTGATTTGCCCTCGATGGCAATTTCACTAAAAGCGGTCGTGCTCAAGTTTCCCAGCGGAATATCTATCCGCTCACCGGAAGGCAGGAAACGGAGCTGGAAATAGGCGCCGTCTGTGGTAGCGCCCGGTACGGCCTTAACGTGTGCGCTCAAACGGTACGTTTGATTAGGCAACACAGGAATGTACCTTTGTACCAAGCCGATCTCCCCTGGAGCACCGCTTGCGGCTACCTTATCGGCAATATGCAGAGCGCGTTCTTCCGGATCATCGGCATTGACCAAGGTGATGGTGTTTTCACCTAACGTACCGTAAATAGCCCAGCCAGTCGGCGGCATGGCTCTATCGGCATCGGCGAAGGTAGGATTCTCCACCATGTTCTCGACCGAACCGGCCAGACTCAAGCCTGCGAACAAAAGGACAAGTACCAATGTGCAAAGCGAACAAAACCTAGAGGATATCATGCGTAACCCCCCGTTTGCAGCTTAATTACGGCGCAATCCATAAGGACGCGTCCAAGCCAAGGCGTTGCATATGGCGGGCGCAACTACATCTCCGCCAGCTTCACTTCCCGGATGAGGAATTGCGGTGTTTTAGCAGCCAAAGTATAGATATAGATCACGACCGTTTTCGTGTCGGCAGGAGATACGCCTTCTATTACGATCTCGCTGAACGAGGTTGTACTCAATGATCCGAGTGGAATATCTATCCGCTCACCTGAAGGTAAAAAGCGCAGTTGGAAATGGGCGCCGTCCGTGGTAGCGCCTGGTACGGCCTTTACGGCGGCACTCAAACGATACGCCTGATTAGGCTTCACCGGAATGTATCTTTGAACCAGACCGATCTCTCCCGGGGCGCCGGCGGCAGATACCCGATCAGCTATGTGAAGAGCCCGCTCCTCCGGGTTATCCGCATGGACCAAAGTGATGGTACTATCGCCCAACGTACCATAGATGTCCCAGCCTGTCGGCGGTATGACTTTGTCGGCATCGGCAAAAGTGGGATTCTGCACCATGTTCTCTGCGGCCAGTCCATGGCCTAAACCTACAACTAAAAGGACCCCTGTCAGCAAACACACGGCAATCAACCTGGACATGCTCATATTAGAACCTCCCCGATAAATAAATCAATTCGAGACTGCGCTTTGCAACTATGCGTTTCGTATAGTATTATCGATTGCCAGCTATAACCCTTTTACAACCGTGCGCCGGCCAGTATGGCCGTATCTGTATATTCCCAACCGCTGGTTGTCACATTTGGTGGCAGTGGTCTAGTTCCGTTCGTGACCAAGAGACTGGTGCAGGCGTCTATACTATTGAAACATATCAGGCAGTTTAACCCTCCGGGACGGTGTGGAACAGAGTCCGACAAGCTGTCGCTACCACTCGCCATAGCTGACGACAAGCTTCCCCTGGAGCTATATGCCGCTTCTTCGGCCAGCCTACACTCAGGCATATGATCACTACGGAACATGGATGGTGCGCAAGTTTTCCTGCGGGTTGATCCACAAGTTCAACCAGTCTATTTGAATCTCAGCGACATTGTCCCAGTGCCACAATATATAATGCTCGCCTTGTCTAATCTCAACTTCGCCCAGTAACTCTGCATTTGCGGTTACCTTCGCTCGCACTGGGAAGGCGCCGCGGTTTTCCAACTGCACACAGGTTTTATAGTAATGAGTGTCCGTGTGGCTGATGGAAACATCGACCACAGAGGTAATGAAGCTTTTGAGCAGGTCTTCGGCAGCCCAAAGCATGGCCGGCTGTGGAATCCAAGCAATGGTTCTCCTCGAGAGTACGGCCTCAATGATGCCGGCTTCAGTAGGTTCCGTCACCAGGAAAAGGGTCTTTGCCCGTCCTTCCGGTCCGGTGGAGAACTCATGAATATCGCTGTTGGCGAAAACGGCCAGGTTATATTGCCGCGCCCAGTCGAAAGCGAAAGGGTAAGCTTCGGTACCGTGCGTGGCGACGGCTCCCCAACGCGGGTTACCTACTACCGTGCCGTTGTATACTTCAATGCCGTTAAGGATGCCTTGCTCTATTGCCCAAAGCGTGGGCTCGCGCAAACCGCGATGCGGATGTGCATAGATGACCAAGCCGCCTGCTTGTTTGATGTAATTGAGTTGATCTCGGTAATAAACGCGCCCGGTTGACTTGCTCTCGTCTTCAGTTGAGGCCCAGCTATGAGGGTTGCGCGGGACAAAGTCCGCGGGAATGCCGAAAACCACATAGTGTTCTTCACCTTGCGGGCCGGTTTCAATGCCGCGTATAAGGAGAATCCCGAGAGCACTAGCTAAATCGATCATTTCGTCATATCCTGCCGTCGTGCGATGGTCGGTGATGGCAATGACGTCGTAGCCGTCGTAATAGGCCTCAATCAGCCGCTCTTTTGGATCGACCTTTCCATCCGAGCGCGTGGTGTGAATGTGGAAATCGCCTACCATGACCTGATAATCGTTGACCTGTGGGAAACGGTATACGCTGCGCTTGGTTTGACTCAAGCCCAGTGGAAAATGTAGGGAGCCATGTACGCTGAAACGTACGTCTTGCGGTTCAAGCAAAGCTGCCGCAATACTCACCCACGTATCAGATGCGTTATCGGCCAGATCAAAGTGGGCCGGTAGGACGCAACGGAAAGGTATGGTTACAGGGTGGGTTCCCAGCTCCGGCAAGGACAATGCGCATTGCATTTGTCCTATCACGCTGCTTTGGCCGTCAGCCAGGCGCGTGTATGGTGATGAAGCGCCGGCGGATGTCCCCAGGCTGGTTACCGACCGGACTCCCGATGTAGCCACCAAGGTGGAGCTAAGCTCAAGTGTGCCGTCTTTCACCAGGCCGTCGGCCGTCAGGATCACGTTTCCCGTCAAATACCGGTTAAGGTGGTCCTCCGTTAGGCTCACTCCTGCCAATGTAGCCTGAATGGCGCCGACCGACCAGCTTTTTTCCTCTAACGACCAACGTTGGTTTTGAAATTCATACACTAACTCAATACGTAGATTGCCCACCGCCATGTCAGCTACGGAGAGAGGAAGCACGGTCACCGCATCTTGTGACGCCATCAGTTGCCGCTGCGTGCCATCCGCCTCTTTGAGCAGGAAGTACAGCTGTCCAGGTAACCGCCGGGGCGATTCCAGATGCAGCGCATACTCCGTACGCCTATCGACGCGGTGTAGAGTCACCGTAGCAGCATTGGTATCCACCAGATACCAAGACAGACCTACCGGAACAAAGACCGACAGAGAAGCCGCCGTATCTAGTGATACGACCTGATCGCAAGGCATTACAGCAGCGTCCGGCAGGGTTAGGGCTCCTGCAAACGGGATGAGCGGCCCGGTGCTGGTATGAACTTGGAGCGCCGTATAGGCAATGACTTCTCCGTCTGTTAAATCCCGCAAGCGGACGGCTACGGCGCCTGATGCAGGGTCGTAGCTAAGGAGAGCCTCATACGTATGCGCCGGTTTAGGCGTAGCGGCTACCAGTTCGGTAAATAGCGTGTCGGCAAGAAAGCCTACGCCCGGTTTGGGAGTCAGTTGCGTGGGGATAAGTCCGGTTGCGCTCTGTAACTGCAAGCTCCACTGTTCACCCAGCCAACCTTTGGGTACCGGCGCCCAGGTGAGAGCCAGTGCAGTGGCGGAAGCCGCAGGGGTTTCTTTTAATCCGGCTAGCCACAAGCCGGCAAGTTTATCCGGCGCATCTTCTCCGAATGTGAATTGGGTTTGCACCGTAATGACCGTCTCGCTAGGCTCGTCAAAATAAAGCAGACGGCCGTCTGCGGCATTTTCACCGAGTGGCAGGTACGATGAACCTGCCGTAGCGGCGGGAACAAAGAGTATCAACAGGAGAGAAAGGCAACATAAAAGCAACGAACATGACCAAGAGGCGCGCAGAGTACTCGGCAGGTGTAGATGCCTATCAGTCAGCGACATAGATCCGGCTCCTCTCACAATGATCTTTATCACGGCATGACAGGTCACCTACCTATGTTGCGTGTAGGTAGGCGACGCTGTTGCCTTATTTACATTGCCCTTTATTTATGCCAGTGTGGGAAGCCGTCCGTGTGACCGGTGTCTAGAAGCATTCTCTGATTTGATCCGTCCGCATCCATGATGAATATCTTCGGCGCCCCGGTTCGTGATGAATTGAAGATGATTTTGCTGCCGTCAGGTGACCAGGTGGGGAATTCATCTTCACCGGGTGAAAAGGTAAGCCGAGTCTGGTTCTTTCCGTCGGCGGTCATGCCATAGATCTCCATGTCTCCATCGCGGTTGGATTGAAACACGATATATTTACCATCAGGCGACCAGGCAGGGTAACGGCCGTCCAGCTCCGTAAGGCAGGTTTGTTCAGACCCATCAGCGTTCATGACCCATATCTGCCAAAGACCTGCGCGATCGGTCGCAAACGCGATTTTTTTGCCGTCAGGCGAGTATGCCGGCCAAGCGTCGTTATAGTTGTTATTCGTTAACCGCACTTCATCCGTGCCGTCTGCTTTAATGCGATAAATTTGCCATTTGCTTTGACGTCTATCTTGAAAAACGATGTATCGGCCGTCCGGCGACCAACTAGGAAACCGTTCCTGCGTCGGCAGTGAGGTGAGCTGTGTGGTGTTCTTCCCGTCGATATCAATTTTATACAGTGACCAAGCGCCGTCGCGGCTGGATTGAAAGGCGACCTGAGTGCCATCGGGAGAAATCCTAGGATAAGAGTCCAACGCGTCGTTGAAGGTAATGCGGGTTATGTTTGACCCATCGGCTGAAGCCCTGTAGATCTGCCAGTTGCTACCATGAGCATTGGAATGGAATACGATGAAACCTTCGGCTCCGTGTGCAATCGCACTGATCATAACCACCAACAAAAGCCCCGGAATTAACCATGCTACCCTGTGCTTTCTCATTGCTCAGCAACCTCCTTGCGCGGCATTTTCTACTTCCACAGCGTACCTAAACAATATGGTTCCCACATCTCCACGTCCATCGAACTCAACTGCGAAAAGCGGCTTAAAAGAGCTGGTCGGCTGGGTTACCGCGAAGTCAAAACGGGCATCTTCCGGATAGTGGTGTTCGGCTGCAGGTATTCCAGGTCCCTCCCAGGATATTACATCGGCATCCACACCATCACCCGTCCACTGAATACACCTGTTAGGCCGATTCTCCGGTTTCAGTTATTGATAAACTCATTACGCGAGGACGGAACACACGCCAGAGATCGCTCAAACGGACCGTTAACCACTCGTGTAGCTTTTCCCACGATGTTTCGTCGTCAAGATCCACTGAGTCTCGAATGAAAATCCGGCACATTCTTGCATTCTCCGGATTGTGCCACACCAACGCGTAGTTCAGCTCGGACTCGATTTCATCACGCTGGGCGTATAGTTCATCAAAGTACTCTTTCGAGTATTGGTCGTGCGCAACGAGTTCAGCACGAATCTCGTGCGACCTAAAGTCGCCCGATTCGGAATTGAAGAACGATGCCACTGCTGCCAAGTAAAAGCCGCTTCGCCCGATCGCCATACTCATCCAATGCTGGGGAAGAGGTTTCGTGGGACGAAATGGAGCGCCGGATTGTTCAACATAGTCGCGAAACGCGGTCCAAAACTTCAGCTGTGTTTTTTGTGCGCGCGTCAACTCGGTTCGACCGGTAGTCCGCCGCACTGTACTCGTCCACTCATTTGGTTGGCATACGACATTAAACTTGGGAGCTATTGCCGAATCGCCAATCTGCCACAGTTCGATTTCTAGGCCAAAAAAGTTGAATTCGCTGCTTGTGATATCGTTGAGCCAGTCCAACGCGGCTCGATGCTCCTCAGTGAATGGACACGCTATCCACACAATCGTGGCGGCTCTAAGACCTGCTGCATATGTGAGCAACTGTCCTAGGTGGGTATGATCGGTACATCTCAATTGATTTTCGATCAACACCCAGTCGCCGCTTACTGTATCCTTACACAAGATGTCAGCGCGAAATGGACCGACACCTTTTTCCGTAGCCTCTAACTCCAGCTCGAGTCCAATCACCTCGCCCAGTAATGCAAGGTTGTCCGCCTGCGCAAGCCACGGGGTGAATTCACCATCTTCACTCTCCCATACCGTCCGCGGATTTATTTGCTTAAGTCGACCAAGTTGCATTTTCGCAAGCAACTCCTCCCGTGAGTAGAATGGCAACTTCGAATTTCGACCCGGCATTGCAGCGGGACCCCAAGAACCTCGTTCCCTTAATGGCTTGTACATGACATTTCTGCAGAGTAGAATGTCAGCCTTACGACTACGGCGTCACTTGGCGCAACAGCAGTGCGCCACTGATAGACCAGCCGCAAGCGCATTTCTGCCACTTCTATTTGATAGTTAGGGGAATAGCCTGAAAAACCTGCCTAAATTTTTCATTAACGCTCATCTGGAAACCTGTGTAGTTCGGTTGGAGGATACGTACAGACTGATGGCGGGCTCTCGGCTGTGTTTGCTATGTTGATCAGGGATGATCGAGGTCAAGCGTAGACGAGATCGGTGTCCACCTATCACTGCCATGAACAGCTGTGATAACCAGGGGCTTATTCACCTTATTCTAGGTGAACTTTGCACTATGGTGCATAGCGGAATGCCGGGTTGACTACACGGAATCAGTGATGTAGGATTGGTAACAAAGCAACGTAATAGGAAGCTGATAATGTAACAAAGGTGCGAGCGGCGAGGGGGAGACTGCGGTATGAACCAAGCCACGAACACTCGGCATCATGTCCCTGGAAGAGTTCGCTGCATAGGTATAACGGCAGTTCTCACGTTCGTCCTGATGGTAGGAGTCGTTGCGCCGACAGTCGCCTCAAGCGCGGTCAATCCGTCGTCAGCCCGGCACATGATGCAAACGCGGAGCGCGACAACTACCACATGGAGCCTCAACCATCCTGTAACCGAGTCTGTTACCGTGCGTACCCGCTTGCTCCTCCGCGGGGATATTGATAACGACTTGAACGAAGTATGGTTAGCATCGTTCGTAACCGATGCGGCTTCCCCTAACGCTGTTGTGGCGCTGGTTGTTGCACCTAAAACCAAAGGTTGGCTCACAGCATGGCATCTACAACTACACATCCATTCGGCAGATCCTGCATCCGGTTCAACTGTCGCAGCAGGAAACATCACCTCTACGGTCATTTCACTCGCCGCCATATCACTTCAATCCGATACTCCATACGACACCATTTTGAGCTTTAACCCCCGAACAGGAGAGCTGGATGTTCGTCTGACCGACATGGCGTCCGGCGCGGTTTTGTATAAAGGACAGCATGAAGCGACAACATACGCAGACCCTTTGTACCCGGCGATCGGATTTGCTGCCCATAAAGACGCGCAGCGTGTAGAGCTGGATATCGAGGCGTTTGAAATCCACGGTTTTTATATCACCGGCGGGGCCGACTGGGCGCTTGTTCGAGAAAAAGACTGGTGGTTAAGCGCTGATTCCATCAGAATGATCGTTGATGATCAACCACTGGGTATACGCTTGCGTTCCAGTTCCACCGAGTCCACGGGTTCGCTCCGCTTCCACCTTGAGCATCAGAGCACGTTGTATCCCCTAATAGAAAAAACCCCTATCGCGGGCGAATCGTATACGCCGTTGCCTCGCTCCGCGCTCCCGCCCGGCGCATCGCAACTGGTGATGGACTATGTTGCGCTTGACACGGTTTGGTTCTCCGAGACACTGTCGCTGACGGTCGGGCAAATTGAGGCCCGTTTCGACCGTGCGGTGGTCAACCGAGAAGCGGGTACGGTGACGGCAGGTTTGACAATCGCGGCGCAAAGTACCTTGCCCGATGTCGTCGTTCATGTGACGGGCAGCCTGACTCGCCTGGTCTGGGATGGTGCCGCACGCAGGTATATTTATCAACCTTATGGCGAGTTCACTCTTTTTGATGGTACGCTCACCTTGACGACCACCTCACTCCAAGTGCCGCTCCGATTACCCGTTCCTTTGGACGAGCCCGGCACCTGGCAGGTGCAGTATGAACTGCGGACCACCCCTGCCATTCCCGTGCGGCAAACCTTCACAAATAGACATTTCTCCACCTACTTGCCGCCGGACCCGTCTGATGAACCGTTCACCGCGGCTATACTGCCTGATACCCAGATGTATGCGCAGTACTTTCCGGAAATTTTCACGCGGCAAACCGAATGGCTGGCGCAAAACGCCCAACAGCTGCAACTGGCCTTTGTACTGCACTTAGGGGATATTACCAATACCAATGCGGCTGAAGAGTGGTTGAACGCCCAGCGGAGCATGAATCTGCTGGATGGGGTCGTTGGGTATGCGCTGACGGTCGGGAACCACGATATGGGTTCCGATCGTCGGACGAACAGCCGAAGCACGCCTTTAAACACCTATTTTCCTCCAGACGACTATGTAGGCTTGCGAGGTACGTTTGAGCCCGGCCGAGCTGAAAACAGTTACCATATCTTCCGAGCCGGTGGAAGAGAATGGTTGGTTGTAACGCTCGAGTTCGGCCCTCGCGATGAAGTGTTGGCTTGGGCGGATCAGGTGGTGACCAATCATGCGAACCTGCCTGTCATCATCGTTACGCATACATACACAACAACATCAGGCCTCTGGTTGACGGGGACCGGGGGAGCGGCGCCCATCAGTTATCCCTTCGCGCACAACCCGGGGGAGTCCGTAAATGACGGTATGGACATATGGCAGAAGTTTGTCCGGCGTCATCCGAATATCCTGATGGTCATCAGCGGTCACATCGGTCATCCGGGAATTCCCCGGCAAGCTGTAAAAGGCGTTCAGGGCAACGTCGTCTATGAGATGCTCCTGGATTATCAGTATCTACCGCTGGGCGGCGAGGGTTGGATGGGCCTTATGGAGTTCCAACCTCATGCAGAGCGAGTTTTAGTTTTAAGTTACTCACCGTACTTAAACAGCTATAGAGAAGGTGTTTTTGACGGTTTTACCAACCACTTTATAATTGATGCGGCAGCGGGAACTATCAAAACTGTGGGGCTAGACGAGGTGTGTGCCATGGCATCGCGCCTCTGCCGTTAGGAATTTCATCGCGGACTCTGCGTCGGAGGGAGGAATGTCCGTAAATAGGCGGAGCAAGGTGTTATCGGAGCTCAATGGATTAGTTGCAAGGTTGGTCGACGATACGATTTCACTAAAAACGTAAATCATGAGGGGGTAGTATCCATGTTTGGGTCGCTCAGAGCGTACAAAGCAGCTACAGCCATCTTTATTTTCATACTGTTGCTGGGCGTAGTCGGCAATGTCGGCGCAAAAGAGATCGTCATCTGGGCCGGTGCGGATCTTATTGCAGGCTCAGATGAACTCGCAAAGGAGATTAAGGCACGTTTTCCCCATATCGATCCGGTGATTCAACCGATGTCGACGGATGACGTTCACGCCAAGCTTTTGGCGCATGTCGCCGCGGGGATGGCGCCCGATGTGGTCGCTATCAACGAGGCGAATGTCACCAGTTTCGCTTCGCAAGGGGCGCTCTTGCCTCTGGATGATTATCTGGCCGATGATCCGGACACGGACCCAAGCAACTGGGTTCCCATGGTGTACAAAACCAGTGTTGTCGAAGGGAAGCTGTACGCCTTACCCGTCACGACCGACGTGCGCGGGCTTTTCTGGAACAAAACGATGTTTTCCAATGCCGGTTTGGATCCCAACGCCCCACCGCAGACTTGGTCGGAATTGATGGAATACGCCAAACGCTTAACACGCACGGACGGCTCGGGTAAGCTCACACAGGTCGGTTTCCGGGCGTTGGAATCTCAAGGCAGTCTGTACTTCTATGCTCATCTTAACGGTGCGGAGTTCCTTTCCGCAGACGGACGCAAAGCGCTGCTCGATACGCCTGAGGTATTGGGCGCCTTAGAGTACGTAAACAGCCTGTATGAATTCTTGGGCGGTTATCAGACGGCCACTTCCTTTGGCTCCGGTGATCGCTTCCTCAATCAACAGGTAGCCATGCGAGTGAACGGCAACTGGCGACTGAACACAAAAGCGGCCGATCCGCGCGCTGAGTCGGTGGACTGGGCTGTGAGTTGGGTACCGGTACCTGATGATCGATATAACCAAGTTGGTCGCTTCAAGGGGATGTCCCAATTCAGCACCTGGTCCGCGGGCTGGCGATGGACGATCCCAGCCGCCTCGAAAAATCATGACGACGCCTGGCAGGTGCTGAAGTTCCTCTCGTCCGTTGACGGTCATCTGGCGAACGCCAGAGGTGAGTTTCTGAAGAAGAAGGCGGACGGCCAGATGTATGTGCCTCGGATTACCGCCAACATCAATGCGGACCGCCGGCTGGCGAACGAGTACTTCCAGACGCTGCCGGCACGCTATCTCGAAGCTCAATGGTTCTTCATCGGCATGCTGGAAGTAACCGCGCACAGACCAAACCATCCTTTGCAAGGAGAGCTGGTATCGACACTCAGTTCGATACAGAATACCTCGACCAGAGACGGCGTTCATCCCATGGAAGCGCTGCAGAATGCTCAACGCAAGCTGCAAGCCTCCATTGACGAGTATTTTGCCAGACAATAACAAGTAGGGTTGGATAAAACAAGCGTGGCTGTCCATGAACACGCATTGGGCGGCCACGCCTTGCGCCATGTGCAGACTTCAAGAAGCGCACGACAGGGAATCCGGGTCGCCTTAGGGAACAACCGAGAAGCATACCAATCGCCATACGCGCTACAGAAGGGAACGAGAGCATTGTCCGCCACAAACGTCAAGCACATCGTAATGCTCATGCTGGATGCTTTTCGGCCGGATTATCTAACGATATACACGCCGCCTCATCTGCAGCGGCTGGTGCGCGAGGGAACTTGGGTCGCAGAAGCCCGGTCTGTTTTCCCCTCGACTACGACCACGAATCAAACCAGCTTTGTAACAGGTGCGCTTCCCGCATCTACGGGGATTCCCAACAACTCACGCTACGATCGAGCAGATGATTGTATACGGACGAAACTGCGAGACAACCGCTGCGCTACCATCGCGGAAATATTGGGCTCCCATGGTTGGACTGCGGCGTCGGTCAACCACTTTATGTTGCAGGACCGCGGTGTTGATCGGTATATCAGCGGCGGTATGGAGGATGTTATCAGCCTATTTGCAGAGGAGCGCCCACCCGGACTGGTTGTGTATTACCACTCCCATACCGACACGGTAGGACACGCGCACGGGCCGTTTTCCCCCGAGATGCGCGAGGCCGTCATGGCCATTGACCACGATATCGGGCGGCTGCTGCAACTGCTGGATGAGCGAGACTTAGCCCGGCGGACCGTCATCGTCGTGGCGTCGGACCATGGGATGATACCGAATGACGGACGGCCGATTGAACCAGAACTGCCGGAGATCTTTGCGTCTCTGAATTTGCAAGTCGCCGCGTCGGCGGAGGAGATACGACCCGATACGGAATTGATCACCTTGCAGTTCGGCAGCACCTTCTTATACTGGCGCAACGGCAAGAAACACCCGGAGCGGGAAAGACAACTGCTTGAAGCGCTGGACCAGGTGCAGGGGCTGGATTACCTGCTGCCTGAGGATATCAGGCGGATGGGGGCGGACCCGGACCGGCTCGCCGATATCGTCTTGGTGCCACAGGAGGGGTGGATGATCCGGAAAGGCAGTGGGACAGGCGGTTTACACGGCACACCGCTTGCTGAACACAGCACGCTGCTCTTTTGTGGCGCCGAAGTAAGAAAAGGCGCCGTAATCCATCACGCGGCCATTACGGATGTGGTACCGACACTGTTGACGTTAGCCGGAGTTCCGGTGCCGGCATCCGTCGATGGGCAGGTGCTCACGTCGGTGATTACCACCGAGGCGCCTACCGATTATAGGGCTGCAATGGACGCCGTATTGGCGGAGGCGGCGGTCAGTCTGGAGGCTGAAGAACGCCAAGTGGAGGCATGCCGGTTTGCATGGGAGTATTTGAGCCGCGGCAGCGCAGCATTTACACACGATTGCGGCGCATTGCTGCGAGTTAAGGCGATCGGCATTGTGGCGGATGCGGAGCCCGCACCGGTAGGTCCGCATCTATATGCACTGGAAATAAGCGCAGACGGAGTGGACTTTGAGGCATTCCATGCGGGCGTTCTTGAACCGATAGCCGATGGACAAACCGTATGGATCAAAAAGGAGACGCCCATGGCGGCGAGGTTCATCCGTCTGACTGCCTATACCGGGTATGCTGGTGATACCGCTACGGTGCGTATTGCCCGTCTGCTTGTCACATCTGATGAATAAGCGGGAACGAAGTTGTCGTCGTATCACAATGAATGATGAGTTGAAGAATCCGGCCATGTTGACCAGAAGATGAGGAGAATCGGATATGCTGGGTAAAACCACTCTGAGCAACTTATGTACGCTACGCGATTATCAAAGCAGGCGTGTCAGCAGTTACGCGCAAGACGGCAGCAATTCGGACTCTTGGCGGATTGAACCTCACGTTGAGGTAACGCTGGCGCACATTAAAGGTCCGGGATGTATTAAGCATATTTGGATGACCATGGGGATTCCGCAGGAAGACTACACGCGTCGCGTCGTACTGCGCATTTACTGGAATGGGGCGGCGTTTCCGAGCGTAGAATGCCCGATAGGCGATTTCTTCGGCATAGGACATGGGATACGGAAGAATTTTTGGAGTCTGCCTCTCCAGATGAGCCCACAAGATGGGAAGGCCTTCAACTCCTGGTGGAACATGCCCTTTAGTGAGGAAGCCCGCATTACCGTACTGAATGAGGGCGACCAACCCTACAACCAATACTTCTATATCGACTACGAGTCTTACGAGGAAGCGCCCCGGCGCTTGGCCTATTTCCACTGTCAGTGGCGGAGAGAAAATCCCACGAAGGGCTGGGGTGACGACGATCCTCGTTCGGAGGTGCGCGATGACGAATGGCGGCGCATTTTCTGGGTGGAAGCCAAGAACACCAGCGGCGCAGACAACTATGTCATTTTGGATACCCAAGGTGACGGGATCTATGTGGGTTGTCATTTGGATATTGATTGCTTTCAGCCTCAGATGAACAAGTGGTACGGCGAAGGCGACGATATGATCTTCGTGGATGGAGAACCATGGCCGCCTTCTTTGCATGGCACCGGCACTGAGGACTACTTTAACACGGCTTACTGCCCGCGACAGGAATTCTGTACGCCCTATTACGGCATCCCGGTGTACAGCGGTACGTCCGACTGGCCGTTCAAAGGCAAGAACACGCTGTATCGTTACCACATTGAGGATCCCGTTCGCTTCCGCAAATCGATTAAGGTGACGATTGAACATGGACATGCCAACAAATTAAGTAACGACTATAGCTCGACCGCTTATTACTACCTCAGCGCGCCCGCCCCGGCGGGACCGCCGTTGCTGTCTGTGGCGGAACGGTTGCCGCGTCCCAATGAACCTGTATATAGTGTTAAGAAAAGAGTGGATGAGTAAAGAACGGTGGATCATGCTCCGGCATTATCCGCTGCCTGCTGAGGCGCGATCGATTCATCAGACGGAGGCGAGTCGTGTGAGTGGAGGATATAGGATCAAGGGGAGTCCGCTGCATCGTATACAAGCTCTAATTGATCAGATGAGCGGCGTGACATATAGAATAGGCCGGTGGTTCCTCCAGCACGATCCGACCGATGTCAGCTTCACTACCAGCCAAATAGCCGAGGAGCTCAATACCTCTCGCGCAACTGTCGTGCGCTTTTGTCAGCGTTTAGGCTATGAGGGCTTCCCCGAGTTTAAACAAGCTTGGGTGCGGCAGGCCATTACTGCTGATGCTCCGGATGATGCGGTTCAAGACATTCAGTTGCCCGGCGCAGCCCGGTTTGTTTTGACGGAGACGTGGGAAGCGGTGAAAGCGACGCCGCAAACCGTCGACCCTGTTGTGTTTGAAAAGATCGTCGCAGACATGTGTGCAGCTTCACTTACAGTCTGGTGCGGATTGCCGGGTGATGCCGCGCTCATTGCTCAAAGCGGGGACCACAAAATGACGCGAGCGGCATTGCCGTCGAGGTGGGTTTCGGATATCGACGGATTGCAGGCGGTAGGTCGGATGGTGAAGCCCGGTGATGTATTGGTAGTGATCTCCCACTCCGGTCGTTGGCCTTGGGTGGCCGAGGAGATGGCGGCATTTCGGGAGCGCGGCTGCCGGGTAGTGATAATTACCAGTAAGGTCAGTTCGTTGATGGCTCGTGCTGCAGAGTACGTGTTGCTCACACCTGCATGGGAACTGCAATTGCAGGATAAGCCGATGGCGTTGCGAGCGAGTCAATGGATGCTGGTGGAGATGTTGGTGATCGAGACCATTAAGCGCACACGCAGTGATCAATTGACGGGAGTCGGCGATCCGGCCGTTGATGAGGGGCGGTAGTCCCCGTACTGTGTGAGTTGAACGCATGGGCGCTGCACATAGAATAGATGTCGAGGTAAAGGTTGGGTTGGCTTTGTTGATCGCAAAGAAATGGTTGGCACTGGACTTGGATGGTACTTTGTTGGAGCCCGGCGCAATCATTTTGCCTCAGGTGATACGATTATTGGATCGCTATGTGGCATATGGCGGTAAAATCGCGATAGCCACCGGAAGAACACTAGATAGTATTCTGGAGATTCTCGAGAAAAACGCTTGCGGGCTTAACGGTGGGTATCCGCACGCCATAGTGGCTAATGAACGTGAAATCTACCGCAGGAATGCAGACGAATTCGTTTCTGTGGAGCCCAGAAACAGACAACTGATGGCCAAGGAACATGCCCTCATCGACCAAGCACGCAAGATTGCGCAGGAAGCGCAGGTGATTCTTACCGCACGCGGCATCGAGTGCAGCGTGCCCGATGTGGCGTTGGAAAACCAACGCGGGTTCATAGAAAGACGCTATGCTTGCCCGGACGATACCGCCGTCGCGGAGCGGGTCATCCGGCAGTTCATCCCATCACACTTGCCGTTGCGCACTGTAACCAACAACCATCTGGTCGCGTTACGTCATAAGGATGCAAGCAAAGGACGCGCACTGATGGACCTTTGCCGTCTGGAAGGAATTGCGGCAAGCGATTTGTATGCAGTGGGTGATGCCTGTAATGACCGCGACATGTTGGACGGCTCCTGGGGATTCTCCGGCGGGACGGTCGCTAATGCGGTAGTCGCCATTCGCGACCTGGTTATAGCTCGGGGAGGAGCGGTTGCCGCGGCAGCCCGCGGACTTGGCGTAGCCGAATTGGTAGAACAGTTGTTGGTGGGATGATTCCTCTTGATCATATTCGCATGCAAGTAGAGCGATCACGCAAATGCCGGCCGTATCGGTCGATTGCGTTTTGTGGTTTTAAAGCAAAAAGACCCCGAGTATAAAGGGGTTTTGTCATAGTACAACGCTCGCACTCGAATACTTGAGATCGCTCTGCAGGAATCCACATAACGATACTGAAGCATCCCGTTAGGTAAATCGGGCAGAAACATGAACCTCACAGCCGAATTGCAGTCGGTTGGATTTTATGCGCGCGGAGGTATGACGATGAGCAAAATTCGCATTGGGTTTATCGGTTCGGGGAATATTGCCGGTGCGCATGCCATACGCATGGCAAAAATTCCGGAGATAGAAATCGCCGCATTATGTGACATTGATCCTGACGCTTTTGCCAGATTGCACCAGCGTGCGCCCAACACCGCAGGTCCGCCCACTTTTGCAGACTATCGGGATATGCTGGATTCAGTTGAGTTGGATGCCGTAGCTGTTCTCACACCGCACGTCTTACACTATGAACACATCATGACGTCGCTTGATCGGGGGCTCCATGTGTTAACGGAGAAACCGATGGTATGCACCACAAAACATGCGCAGGAGATTATCGAACGCCAGGCCCAAACCGGCAAGGTAGTGTTGGTTTCCTACCAACGCCGTTACCACCGCACATACCGTTTTATCCGCGATCTGGTGCAGAATAACATGTTGGGCCAGATTCAGTACATCTCAGCGTTACAATCGCAAAACTGGTTGCGCGATCAGGAGGGTAAATGGCGCCAGGATCCGGCTTTGTCCGGTGGTGGTCAACTCAATGATTCCGGCAGTCACTTACTCGACATTCTATTATGGATGACGGATCTGACTCCAGCGACCGTTTATGCCACCTGCGAGAACTTCGGCAAGCAGGTTGACATCAACACCGGCCTCACGGTTCGCTGTACAAACGGTACGATTATGAATCTTGCCGTGGTCGGCCATGGCACGGAGTTCTATGAGGACGTGACCATTTGGGGCGAAAAAGGAGTGGCCTATTACCGCAACGGCACTGTACGAGTGCGCTTGCGCGGTGAAAGTGAAGACCGGGGGATACCGGAGGACATTGAGGATTCCAACCCGGATCGTAACTTTGTCGATGCGGTTCTAGGCACAGATACGGTACACTCCACTCCCGCCGATGCGCTGAAGGTGATTAGCTTAACAGAGTGCGCCTGGCGCTCGGCTGAACTGGGCCAACCTGTTTCTACCGGATTGGCTTAGCGTTGATGGCAGCAAATTGAGGTGGATCCATGCTCATCTCCGGCTAATTGGGCGAGTATGGATCTACTTTTTTACCATAAGAAGCTGTCTATGAAGAACGCAGCGTTGACTAGACATTCGAGGATTGTCGCATCGCTCATCGTCTCAGTACCAAACCTATGACGAATATTACTAGACAACTCGTTTTTTACGACATATTATATTAGACAAATTAGGTTAAAGGGTGGGTCACACATGTCGAACAAGCCCCTTGCCGCAGTAATCGGTGTAGTAGCCATTCTCCTCGTCGGATGCGCTCCGTTTGGGTTTGCTGCCGAATTGTGGTCCCAGCCGACACAAACCCAGCAGTGGTCACAACCTCCGCTTACTGAACAACCGCCTCAATCACTGGAAAGCGACCAGTCGTCACAGCCGCCGTATACCTCAGGATTGTCTCAACTGCCGCAAACCGAACAGTCTTCGCAATCACTCAATATTAAACCTGGGCCTAAGCCTGCAAGAATCAGACAGTGGCATCGGGAGCGGCGAGTTAGAGGCTGGTATCACGCGCTGCAGGCTTGGCGACATCAAGTTCCACAGGCCGGACGATGGTATCCCGTGCCACGGACTGGACGATGGTATCCCGTGCCACGGACTGGACGATGGTATCCTATGCCGCAGACCGGACGATGGTATCCTGTGCCACGGACTTGGCAGTGGTCTCAGCCAAGGGGGACTGAGCAGTGGTCTCAGCCAAGGGGGACTGAGCAGTGGTCTCAGCC
>DUQB01000009.1 GCA_012838035.1 Bacillota bacterium
GACAGCATACCACTGAGAGGTGCTGTTTGCCGATAAGTGATGTGTCGTCGGTGCACCTAGATCAAGCGGTAGGTACTCTTGGGCGAACCCGATTGTCGTACATAGGAATAATGACAGTATGAGGATGGCAACTATGCTAATGACTGCATTTACCCGATTCACTAAAATTCCTCCTGATTTATACAGACTTTGTAACCGGTAAACTCGCTTCGTGTGCGGAGTCTCGTAGCAGAAACTAGGGTGAACATCGCAACATGTTATGAAATTGCTAATCGCAGACTTTCATGTGTCTAGTATACCATTTTTAATTTCACTATGAACACAACGGTTCCTGCATCTGATTGTAAACGCAAACATATAAGTCAACCACTTGAGGGCTCATCCATTGATTTATGTGGAGCGGCTATAACCAGCAACACAGAGGGAATCGGTTTTGGTGACTAATTGATGGTGTTTAGCAGGACCGAGTAGAAAGTGAGCGAAAGCCTGCTGAGAACGGTAGATGGGAGAATTGTTAAAGTAACTACCCACGAGTAAAGTCGTGAGCTTATAAAAGCTCGTGTCGACCAATCTAAGCGTTGGTTGAGACGCTTTGTTATAGGTGAATAAATTGGCCCTTCGAGGTGCGTGCCGGGTCCGAACTCTGCGGTAATAGATTAAGCAGACTGAGAGTATAGGTCAGTGTCGATTGCATAGAACCACTCAATAACATTGATACGGTTTCGTTCAGTGAGCTACGACCACCGGCGTGTTTGGCAAGCCTATGAGGTGGCCGATGATGCAGATGCACAAAAAAGCTTCGGGGCCGGGGCAAGGCAATGCAGAAGCGGGCGTTGCGTCAAGCTGTGAAAGCATTCTGATGCCTGGGTTCAGGCTACATTGTGTTTACATCACCTGGAAAGCTGCCATAAAGCGATAAGAAGAAGGTTTTCTCCAACACTTAGCTCCCCAGCGCCGCATGTCCTTATTGACTGATGCGGTCGGCCGCTTAAGCGTACCGATGAATACCAGAGCAAACTGGCAGAACACATCTCAAGGAGTTGAGCCACTCACGCACAGCGTTCGGGAGTTCTTACGCATCTGGGAGACTCGGGCTGCTAATATCGGGCAGGACTACTAGGGTTATCAGTGAAGCCTACTAAGAAACAACAAGCGGGAGACATGACGTTATGGATACAAAGACTGCCTTACCGAAAGACGCGCAGCGGATTCAGGATGTCCTCAGAGAGCTGGGTTCGTCTGCGGAAGTATTGGAGTTCCCCGAAGGAACTCGTACCGTGGTCGAGGCAGCGGCATCGATTGGCGTAGAAGAAGGACAGATCGCGAAAAGTCTGGTGTTTATGTGCGGAGAAGAAGCCGTCCTAGTGGTGGCGTCAGGGCGGTATCGTGTTGATATGAACAAACTTAGCGCCGTGCTGGGAAAACCTGTTCGGCAGGCTAAGCCTGCTGAAGTGAAGGAAAAGACCTGCTTTCCCATCGGCGGCGTGTCGCCTGTCGGACATAAGCAACCTATACGGGTGTTATTGGAAACGCGTCTGTGGGATTACCCTGTGGTTTATGCCGCTGCCGGTACGCCCAACACCGCATTTGCCACTACGGGAGAAGAACTGCTGGTATTAACCAAAGGCGAGCGGGTAGATGTGGCTGAGGTGAAGTGATGTGAAATGCGCATGACGCCATCCGACCGGGTTTTCCCTCAATGCTGAGGAGGTTGGCTCCGGACCTAATGGATATGAGTTCCGGGCTTATGGCGAAGTCAACCCCTACAGCGCCCTTGAACGAATACGACAGAAGATCCGTAAAGCGCTCGCGACGCAGTACGTTATCGGTTCGCCGGGGAACTATGAGATGCCGCACGACCTTCTCTCAGGTCGGATAACCACAGATAGCCAAGGATTGTTGATAGCCTCGAATAACGCCGGAGCTGCCGAACGAGCGCATTCAGGGACCATCTTCTCCGCCTGTTGATTAAGGCTGGAAGCAGAAGCAACCTGGGCTCGCCGACTTGATACAGGTGATAAAACCTGGGGCAAGCCATATCCAGAAGAGAAGGTAACATGCTATGAACAAGCGGGAGAGGTAGAGAAATGCGTGTATGGCTGCATGAATGGACGGGAGACGAATGGGGATGGAATGCGTGGTCGCTTGATCACCTCGGTTTTGCTACATGGGCGCCGTCCCGATCGGAAGTGCTTGATCACGTACCCGGCAAGCTTGTGGAGTATCGGGAATGGCTGGCTCGGCACGGCATGCAGGCGCCGGATGTCGACATGGACAAGATAACTATCGTAGAAGAGATATCCGGGAATGAAGTGGCATTTGCATATGATCTGGCGCCTGCCGCACCTGATGAGATTACCCATTGCCTGGAGCTGCTGAAGTGCTCGCGGCAGGACCTTATCGAGACGGTCAAGGATCTGCCGGCTGCGGTACTCGATTGGGACCCTCCTTATCGTTGGTTTCCAGAGTGGGCGCGGTGGCGGACCATTCGTCAGATTCTTGAGCATGTAGCGTCGACGGAGGTAGGTTACTATCTCCCCAAGGTAGGATACTCCGGTCTTACACCCAACAACCTTGCAGGAATCCCTTGGAGCGAACAGTTGAGGCTCAGTCGCGCTGAGACTGAGCAGTTCCTGGTTGCACTGAGCGCTGTGGATGACAGAGAGCGCATCGCCAAAAACGATGCAGTGTGGTCCGTGCGCAAGGTCTTGCGTAGACTCGTTCGGCACGAGCTTCTCCACTGGAAGAGCATTAGGCGAATTATCCGAGATTATAACAAACAGGCGCCATCGGCCGGCGGCTGCGCCTGAATAGCCTGTAGCTCTGCGTCATCAGCTTGAAGCAAGCTTTGAGTTCAGCAATCGGCTGTGCATGCTGGTTGAGGACCCAGCGTTGATGCACAGAATACAGATCACCGGAAGTCTCGGGTTATTTAGGTGAGTGAGCGCGGAGCCTGGTTTCCGGAACGACATTGCAAGGTTCTATCCGATGCATATGTTGTGTCAAGGAACAACTAAGGTATCCAGCACGTATCTGATGGTTTCTGGTACGGCGTGATATACTGGGACGGGTAAACATATCGCGACTGGTTGAGGTGGTATAGTATGACATCGACTTCGGATTGGTTGGTTTGGGCGTTGCTTTCCGCTGTGTTCGCGGCCCTTACGTCCGTCTTGGCAAAGGTAGGCATACAGAACGTCGATTCAGACTTCGCGACGCTGATTCGTACGTTTGTGATTGTGTTCGTGCTCGGCGCGTTCGTGTTGACGACAGCCAAGTGGACCAATCCACTAACCTTGCCTAAGAAGACACTTGTGTTTCTAGGTCTTTCCGGGCTGGCGACATGCGCTTCGTGGGTTTGCTATTTCCGGGCATTGCAGATAGGCGAGGCGTCCAAGGTCGCTCCCATTGATAAACTGAGCGTTGTCTTGGTGGCCATATTCGCAGTGGTGTTCCTAGGGGAACGGCCAAGCATGAAAGATTGGCTCGGCATCTCCATGATTGGGTTAGGGACAATCATACTCGCACTCAAGCGGTAGCGCTTCAGTTATTGATCTTGGGAAAGCGCTGCTCTTGGCGACCTGTTCAGTGACTCCGCAGCCGCAACACTTGCGGTCTGCATCATGTTCGGGACGGCATCCGAGTGAGTATGACTGGGTTCGGAGTCTCAGATTACGATGAATCAGCAAGAAAGCTCACGACTTTAGTCGTGGGAGTATGTCAACAGGAGGTTGACCGCCTGACCGAGACGGAACGCTCCGCCTTGCCTTATGTACTTCCCTCCATAGAAGCGGTATTCCTAGGGTACTTCCTACGCAGCAACGACAAGGCGGGCGTAGAGCAGAATACGCTGGCGTTGGAGTGGTTATACGACCATATTTCTCTGGTGCGGAGAGTCCTGTCGCAAACCTGACGCAAGGAGAATCGTTGACATGACAATGACTTTAAATGAAACCCTTGCCCAGCTGGAATCCCTGGGCAACGAGACAGTTCGAGCACAGAATAAGAAAAAAGGCGCTCATGACAATCAATATGGCGTTCGACTTGGTGACATTCGGAAACTGGCTGCCAAGATTAAGACCAATGACCAGTTGGCCGTTGCTCTATGGGATACCGAAAACATCGATGCTCGGCTCTTGGCCATCCTTTTGATCAAGCCCAAGAATCTGTTTCAGGACCAAGTCGATCAGATGCTCCGGTCTGTGAATTTTGTGCAAGTTGCGGACTGGTTCATTGCCTATGTTGTCCGGAAGCATCCCGACAAGGAGTCTCTGCGTCAGAGATGGATGCAGGACAGTGATCCCTGGGCTGCTCGTGCCGGGTGGAGCCTGACGTCGGATCGAATCGCTAAGGATCCGGAAGGGCTCGATTTGGCCGCACTTTTAAATCGCATAGAAACCGAAATGGGTAGCGCCGCTCCGGAAGTCCAGTGGACTATGAACTTCTGCTTGGCCGGGATCGGCATTCACTTCCCCGAGCACCGCGACCGGGCCATCGCTATCGGCGAAAAGTTGGGCCTTTACCGTGACTATCCGGTTCCCAAAGGCTGCACCTCGCCGTTTGCTCCCATCTGGATCAACGAAATGGTGCGGCGCCAAAGCGGAGGGCAATAAAAGCGCCGTTGGCGAAGGCGGCAAATCCGGCGTATGTAGCTGAGAACGTGTTGGAAGCGGTCAAGTGGCTCATGCTTGACGATGCGTCTCATTAATATGTAGCAAGATGCGAGTAGTTGCTCTGTCAAGCAGGCGAATTGAATGGACGGGAGTCGTCAGAAGCGGGTGTGAGACTAAACGCCGTTTGCGCCCAGGTACGCCAGGTTGTTCAATTTTGCGTATAAGTGGGAGGTGGTTTTGTGCAGGACGGCGCATTCGTGGTAAGGCTTGTTACCCTGGATGATGCGGCGGAACTACACAGTAACTGCTATCCGATGAATACGCCGGACCAGATTCAGACGTTGATTAATCAGAGCCTAGAGCAAGCTGCTGCCGGTATGGGGGCGCACTTGGTTGCGGAACTGAACGGGGTGGTTGTCGGTACGGTCAACTTGGAACTGAATCCGCACGGGCTCAAGCTGCACAGAGCCACCGTGACGGGCCTTGTGGTCAGCCAAGCCTATACGCGGCGGGGCATCGCCCGCATGCTGGTACAGGCATGTAGAGTTGAGGCGACAAAACTAGGTTGTACCATACTGGAGATCAGTTGCCGTGCAGGTGAACCACCGGAGCTGATCTACCCCAAGCTTGGCTTTATTGAGTACGGTAGGTTGCCGATGGGGTTGAAAGAGTCCTGGGGTGCCTATCGAGAGTACGATGAAGTGATGTACTACATGCCTGTCTTGGATGCAGAGGGTTAGATAGTGATCGCATAACCGGCATATGGGCGCGTATTGTCGCCTTGTCTCTTCGTTTTTTCGACCGGAGGCTCGGGGGCTGGGAGCGAGAAGTCAGCACTATGAACACACCTGCTCTGCAGCCGTTAGGTATGACCTACCCGGCGAGATGGGAGTGAGAATGAGATTGCGGGATTACATACATAGTATGCGGAGCTTGATCGGACATAAGCCGCTCATGCTATGCGGCGCCAGCGTGATTGTATTCGATGATGAAAGAAGAGTACTAATGCTTAGGCGCAGTGATAATGGCTCTTGGTGTTTTCCAGGTGGTGCCATAGAACTCGGTGAAAAGGTTGAAGAGGCTGCGGCGCGTGAGGTGTTGGAGGAGACCGGCATCGAGGTTGGGACATTGGATCTGTTCGGGGTGTTTTCCGGCCCTGAACTGCACCACATCTATCCCAATGGCGATGAAGTCTACATTGTTGATGTGGTTTTTAGCTGCAACAGCTTCACCGGGAGTTTAAAGAGCACAGGGCCCGAGACTTTAGAGACACGGTTTTTCCACCTGACCCATTTACCAAGCGACATCAACCCTCCGGCGCGACCGGCCGTTGAAGAACTCATACGTCGTTCGGACTCAACCTCAGGGCGTAAGCGGCTCGATGAGCATTGAGCCCATTAGCGGACGTCGCTGATGATACGGCAGTACTCTTTTTCGCGATGCATTATATGGAGAGAGCCGGAACGCAAAAACGTGCTCTCATTGTGGACTGCGACCGATTGGTCAAGAAACACGGAGTTGTACAAGACATTGATAAGGAATGATGCAAACACCAGCTCTGTTTTTTCCAGCCCAGTATTGCGCGGATCGACTTGCTCGTCCTTGATGATTGGTATCTCCTGCGGTCGGAGCCGTCGAGGATGATCTCTTCCAGCTCCCTGCCTCGCCCTTGGCGTGCACACCCCTTCGCCCATCTCCAACACCTATTGACGCCCGTCGGCGGTGATGATCTCATATCATACTCTAATGGTTTTTGAGGTAGAATCCGTCTTCGCTCTTCCCGCAGCAGCGGGCGGTACTCCGGGCAAATGACGGATTCATAGGCGGCCTCCGTGTTTTGTTATTGCTTCGGCCTGTAGCAGGCGAGCATGGAAAAATGCCGTGCGGTTACATTCATCAGGACGTCTTGACGTCGCCTGCTGCGTAGCAACCTTGCGGCTAAGCCAGCGCCGAAGTCCCTGAGACGCTCATGTAACTTGCCTTTCAATTGCCTATAGATTTTCGATTACATGCAAAAGGTAGATGCAGATCGATGACGAAGAAAAA
>DUQB01000087.1 GCA_012838035.1 Bacillota bacterium
AACTCGCGTAGCCTGGATGCCACTTTATCGACCAATACTTTACGACGATACTTGGGACACCTAGATCAAATGATAGCCAATGTTATATACGGCCTTATTGCTTGTGGTCCATCTTTTTGTTCCCATACCTTATTATACACCTGCCAAATGCATAATGACAAGTCGAATCGCAATTCATCCCACGACTAAAGTCGTAAGCTTTCTTGCTGACTCATCGTAAGGAATGATGCAGCGCCGCCCGATTACGCCAAGCGGCACCGTATAAGCAGTATAGCACGAAAACGCGTGATGAGTGCTACAGCACGCCCTTGGTGGACAACACTGCAACGCTACCCTGGTTGCGTTGCCAAGCTGCCGCACACGCCCGAGCAAATGCCTTGAAACTCGCCTCGATGATATGGTGTGAATTCTCGCCTGCCAAACAACGCATATGTAATGTAAGCCCGGCATTATTCACTACCGCACGAAAGAACTCCGGAGTCAGGCACGCATCGTACTCCCCCACTGTGGTTTGGGGGAAAACCATCTGATGCAACCCCAGATAAGACCGGTTGCTGAAATCCAACGCACACTCCACAAGCGCTTCATCCATGGGCACTACGGCATGCCCATAGCGGGCCATCCCCCGTTTATCCGCGGTGACTTGAGCCAGTGCGCGGCCTAAACAGATGCCGACGTCTTCCACGGTGTGATGCCCATCGACATGGAGGTCCCCTGTGCAACGCACGATCAGATCGCTCTGACTATGTTGTGCAAAGGCGGTGAGCATGTGATCAAAGAACCCGATACCCGTTTTGATATCTGCTTGGCCGCTGCCATTCACATTAAGGATCAGCTCAATGCTGGTTTCCGCCGTTACGCGTTCAATCCGCGCCGTCTGATCCACCTTCTGCCGCTCCATGTCTAAAGCTCCTCTCGCTTGGATTGCCGTAACCGCTTGCGCACGGCCTCAGCATGCGCCCCCAGCCCCTCCACTTCCGCCAAACGCACGGCCGTCTCACCTAGCTGGGCTAAGCCCTCTTGCGTAAAGGCAATGACGCTGGAACGCCGGACAAAGTCATCCACGCCCAAAGGCGAGGCAAAGCGCGCTGTGCCGTTGGTGGGTAGAATATGGTTCGGTCCGGCCACGTAATCTCCAATGGATTCAGTAGAATGCGTCCCTAAAAAGACCGCCCCGCCGTGACGCACTTGCGGTAACCAACGCCACGGCTCCGCCACTAATAATTCCACATGTTCAGGGGCTACCAAATTGATTAAATCCACCGCTTCCGCCAAGTCTCGACAAAGCACGACCTTGCCCCATCGCCGCAATGATTCCCGTGCCGTCTCTTCCCGATCCAACAGGCTGACCTGCTCCTCCAACTGCGCTAGTACGGCATTCAAAAACTCTTCATCCGGAGTAGCCAAGATGGCTGCAGCTTCAGGATCGTGCTCGGCCTGTGACAGCATGTCGGCAGCCACGAGCGCCGGGTCTGCGCTGCCGTCCGCCACAATCATGATCTCGCTGGGGCCGGCCAGCGAGTCGATTCCCACCCGTCCGAAAACCAGCTTCTTGGCCAAGGTAACAAAAACATTCCCCGGTCCGACAATTTTGTCGACTTTGGGTACTGTCTCCGTACCATAAGCCAGCGCCGCGATCGCTTGCGCTCCGCCCACTTTCAGAATGCGATGCGCTCCCGCTACCCGACAGGCTGTAAGTATGTGCGGATTCACACGCCCATCCTTACCGCAGGGCGTAGCCGCAACGATCTCTTTAACACCGGCTACGACCGCCGGAATGATCGACATCAAAGCGGAACTGACAAGAGGCGCTCGACCGCCGGGGACGTAGCAGCCTACGCGATCGAGCGGCAGAATTCGTTGGCCTAAGATACTGCCGCCGCTACTTTGCATAAAAAAGGACTGCCGCACCTGCGCCTCATGGAACCGCCGTATTTGCTCCGCAGCGACACAGATGGCCTCGACCACCTGAGGATCAGCCTCATCCTGCGCTTGATCAAGCTCTGCTTCGCTCACAAACAGACCTTGGGGCGTCAAATCCACACCGTCAACGAGCCGGGTATAATGCAACAGAGCCGCATCGCCGTCCTTAGCCACATCATGCACGATCCGCTCCACCACTTCACCGGGCGTAAGCGGAGCGCCAAAAAGCTGGACGTTACGCTGCGCAATACGTTCATCCACCGTAACCTCGTCTACTTCAGGCCGGCAAAGCTCTCGCCTCAGTTCCAGTTTGCTAAGTTGACTTGTGACTAAACGTTTCATCGTACACCTCTATCCGGGCCATAGCCGATGCATAGCTGCTACCTTACAACTGGCAATACAGAAACAAACACGGGGTTGCGTCAGCTTTTCCGGGGGACGGATGACGAGCCGATACCCATGACATGGCCTTGAGCAGACGATCCCTGTGTTGAGATATGCGAGGATTGAAATCCCCGTTTTCCCTCATTGTAACATAGGCTTAGGGTTGCGGAAAGCAATTGCGAGGAGGCACTTAACAGAAAAAACGACAATGCTGAAGACAGTTGCTCGAATTCCACGCGAAGCTGTGTGCCAGCGGCACAGCGGCGCACCTCAAGGGCGTCCGCACTACCCAGACGTCTGCGCTGCTATACCTACTCCGCCTTGTCGATGAGCCATGACCGCTCAGCTATGTCGATCAGCCGCACTTTCCGCTCCTTGGCATAGTCAAGTGTTTGCTCAATCCCAGCAGATGGTTTCAACAACGCGCAAAGACAATAAGCGGCATGATCTACCAAATAACGCCGCTGTTTTTCTACACAGTCTATTTGATGTTGCTCGCTGACATAAATGGTCCTGTCGGCTTCCGCCTGTAGTTGTTGCAAGAACCTCTTTTGGTCATCACGCCAATACCGTGTCGCCTCCCTACAAGGCAGAGCGAAACAAAGGCGAATATGGCGGTAGCGCTCCTTCTTAAACACGACCAATGCAGATGCTACCAGATCGAAACCGAGGGCCCCACCGGAAATAAACGTAGTGACATTTTGTTTAACCAGACTCTCTATCGCACTATCCAGGCGGGTAATCAGCGGCTGGATACTTGCCCTGGGGATGATCCGGTGTCCGATAAAGATGCAGGTCTGCTCGTTATCCACCTAGACCACCTGTCCAAAAATATTCTGCACTAACCTTTAGTGCATATCGCAATTGTACCATGCAATGCACTTAAACTAAATGTAAAACAGGTGCGTTTCTATTACTGGTGGGGATTGAACTGAAGAAACACAAACACTTGAGCATCAGGATTGATCCGACTATCCTTAAGAAGTTCCATTACGTGGCCAAATACGAAGATCGCTCGGCCAGCCGACAGATCATGTATCTTATAAACACGTATATAAGAGAGTTTGAAGAAAAGTACGGCGAAATAGACATCAGCGACGACCCGGATGACTAACCAAAACCTGTATTGATTGCACCTAAACACAAAAATGACTGCCCAACCAACAGCGCGGTTGGGCAGTCTTATTTCAACTGGTTATTATTCCCACTCAATCGTCGCGGGCGGCTTAGAGCTGATATCATACACTACACGACTGACTCCGGCGACCTCGTTCATAATCCGCGACGCCATCCGATCGAGCAGCTCGTAGGGCAGTCGGGCCCAATCGGCGGTCATGGCGTCTTGGGCATTCACCGCACGAATAGCCACAGCATGGCCATAGGTACGTTCATCTCCCACAACCCCAACCGATCGAGTATCGGTTAATACCGCAAAGTACTGCCAAACCTCTTTATCAAGGCCTGCTTGTTCGATCTCATCTGTGACGATTGCGTTGACTTCACGCGCCGTTTTCACGCGTTCCGGGGTGATGGGGCCCATTATGCGAACAGCCAACCCCGGCCCGGGGAAAGGCTGCCGCCAAACAATCTCCGGTGGTAAACCAAGTTGCAGGCCGAGCTCGCGTACTTCGTCCTTAAACAGATTGCGCAGCGGTTCAAGTAGATCAAGATCCATCCGCTCCGGTAAGCCGCCCACATTGTGGTGGCTCTTGATTACGGAGGCCAAGGCCGTTCCGCTCTCAATGACATCAGGGTATAACGTGCCTTGTACTAAATACTTAATCTTTCCAAGCTTCTTGGCCTCATCTTCAAATACGCGGATGAACTCTTCGCCGATCAGTTTGCGCTTGGTCTCAGGATCGCTCACGCCGTAAAGCTTGTCCATAAATCGCTTTGAGGCGTCAATCGCCCGGAAATTAGCGCCCATCCGCTTAGAGAAAGTGGCGATTACCTGCTCGGGTTCGCCGGCACGCATGAAACCGTGGTTCACAAACACGCAGGTGAGCTGATCACCTACGGCACGCTGCACGAGCGCCGCCGCTACCGATGAATCGACTCCGCCGGACAACGCGGCCAATACCATGTCGCTCCCCACTTTTTCCCGAATCTCGGCAACGGCTAAATCAATGAAGTTGCTCATGGTCCAGGATGGACGACAACCACAGATGTCGACGGCGAAGTTGCGCAAGAGCGCGCTTCCCTGCGGCGTATGTACCACTTCGGGATGAAACTGGACCGCATACAAACCTTTCTCCTTATTCCGCATCGCGGCGATGGGGATATTCTCCGTAGCGGCTATGATATCAAAACCAGGCGGCGGCGCCTCCACATGATCGCCGTGACTCATCCAACAGACCATGCCTCCGCCCGGCTCTTCCTCTAAAGTCGCGAAAAGGTCTTCCCGATCGAGGATGCTCACCCGGGTCCGCCCGTACTCGCGTTTTTCTGCGGAAGCGACCTTGCCTCCCAGACTCATGGCCATCAACTGCATGCCGTAACAAATGCCCAGTACCGGAATGGACCGCTCATAGACAGCCATGTCGTATCTGGGCGCATTCGGCGAATATACGCTGGCGGGGCCTCCCGACAGGATGATGCCTTTGGGGCGCCGAGCAAGTATTTCTGATAAAGGCGTCGTGTGTGGCAACAATTCACAATACACATGGCACTCGCGTATGCGACGCGCGATCAACTGGCTATACTGCGCGCCGAAATCTATAACAGCGATCCAATCACTTAACGGTCGTGTACTAGCAGACGTACTCACAAGCAAGAGACCTCCTAAATGGCATACAGTGTGACTTCCCGCAGGCGGCATTGGCATCCGACTCATTCTAAAGCGAAGACGCCGGTGATCCGTCTATTATAGTCTATACTCTACCCTAGATATTTTACCCCGACCTACCGCGCTTCAGGCGTATACCTCCGGTTTCAATACGCCTATGTAGGGCAGATTCCTGTAGCGTTGCGCATAATCCAATCCATAGCCTACCACAAATTGATCCGGTATGGTGAAACCGGTATAATCCACAGCAATGTCTACCTCACGACGCTCAGGTTTGTCGAGTAGGACGCAAGTGCGCAGCGAGGCAGGATGCCGCGATCGTAAATTGTCCAGCAGGTACGACAATGTTAGCCCGCTGTCAATGATGTCCTCGATAATCAACACGTCCTTACCCTCTATGTTTACATCCAAGTCCTTGCTGATGCGCACCACGCCGGAGCTCTTCGTTCGATCACCATAACTGGAAATGGCCATGAAGTCCACAGTAGCCGGTATCTCTACATGCCGATACAAATCAGCGGTGAAAATCGCAGCGCCTTTGAGGATACATACGACGAAAAGATTCTTGTCCGCATAGTCTTGGGTAATCTGTTTGCCCAATTGGGCGGTGCGTTCCGCTATGCTCTCCGCCGTAATGAGTATCTCCTTTACATCATCATGCATAGACTGACTAAAACGCATGACCTCAATCACCCCTAACAAAAGGCTATATTGTGGTATGTATTTTCCACATCGGTTATTTCTACCCTACCGGATGTAATAAAAAAAGCGGGAATGAGCATTACGCCCTTCCCGCTTTAACAACCCGGTCCCATGGAAACCGGATTGGCTGCCCGTGCCGGGCTCAACAACGGACCCGCGACGTTCCATCCCGTGTTCGACCAACCTGAAGGCGATCATACGTCTACTGTCGCAGATCACGCTCTTGCCCGGTTTAGGTTTGTTACATCATGTCCATACCGTGGCCGGGGGCTGCCGGGGCCGGTGCTTCTTCCTTAGGCTCCTCGGCGATGAGGCACTCGGTAGTGAGAATCATACCAGCGATACTGGCCGCATTCTGTAACGCACTACGGGTTACCATGGTCGGGTCAATAATACCGGCTTCCACCATGTTCACGTACTCAAACGACAGAGCATTGAAGCCGACGCCCTCTGCGGCATCGAGTACGGCATTGGCAATAACGGCGCCTTCCGCACCTGCATTGTTGGCAATGACTTTAACGGGCTCGGCCAAAGCACGACGTACGATTTGAACGCCGGTAGCCGCGTCGTTTTCCAGTTGCAGCTTGTCGAGCACCTTAGAAGCCTGGATGAGAGCGGTACCGCCGCCGGAGACGATACCTTCCTCTACCGCTGCGCGGGTGGCGGATAACGCATCTTCCATCCGATGCTTCTTCTCTTTGAGCTCGGTTTCGGTAGCTGCGCCTACGCGCACAACAGCAACGCCGCCGGCCAATTTGGCCAAGCGCTCTTGCAACTTCTCCCGATCGTAATCGGAATCGGTGGTTTCGATCTCTTTACGGATCTGCGCGATACGTGCGGTAATTTCGGCATCTTGGCCGCGGCCATCAACAATGGTGGTGTCGTCTTTGGTCATCTTAACCTGACGCGCCTGGCCCAACATGTCGAGCTGGACGTTCTCCAGCTTCAGGCCTGTCTCTTCACTAATCAGCTGACCGCCCGTCAGAATGGCCATATCGGACAACATGGCCTTACGGCGATCGCCGAAGCCGGGAGCCTTTGCCGCAGCAACGTTAATGGTCTTTCGGATATTGTTAACGACTAACGTAGCCAGGGCTTCGCCTTCGATATCCTCGGCGATAATCACCAGCGGCCGCCGCACCTGCATCACTTTTTCCAGAACGGGTATCAGATCGGCGACAGCACTGATCTTCTTGTCGGTGATGAGGATGTAGGGATCCTCCAGAACAGCCTCCATGCGCTCGCTATCGGTTACAAAGTAGGGCGAAAGGTAGCCGCGATCAAACTGCATGCCTTCGACAACCTCAAGTTCGGTGCCCATGGTCTTTGACTCTTCGACGGTAATGACGCCGTCTTTACCGACTTTTTCCATCGCTTGGGCCACCAGTTCGCCGATAGTGGCGTCTGCAGCGGAGTTAGCCGCGACCTGAGCAATGGACTCGCTGGTCTCAACCGGTTTGCTGATTTGATGTAAGTAATCTACAACAGCCTCTACCGCCTTATCGATTCCGCGCTTTAGACCGACGGGATTAGCCCCGGCGGCCACATTCTTCAATCCTTCGCGGATTAAGGCTTGCGCCAGAACGGTAGCAGTGGTGGTACCGTCACCGGCTATGTCGTTGGTTTTAGTGGCAACTTCCTTAACCAACTGAGCTCCCATGTTTTCAAACGGGTCCTCCAGCTCAACTTCACGAGCAATGGTGACGCCGTCGTTGGTGATGGTGGGTGATCCCCACTTCTTTTCCAATACCACATTGCGACCTTTGGGCCCCAAAGTAACTTTTACGGCATCAGCGAGTCTGTTAACGCCTCGCTCCAACGAGCGCCGCGCGCTCTCGTCAAACGACAGCATTTTGCTCATCGTTGCATACACCTTCCCTTCGTCATCCCATAAATGGGCGTCGCCTGCAATTCTACTCTACTACGGCGAGGATTTCGCTCTCGTTCATAATCAGATACTTGACGCCTTGAAGCTTGACCTCCGTACCGGCATAACGCGCAAACAGCACGTTATCGCCTACCTGAACTGATACGGGGATGCGCTCGCCGCTGCTTGTCAACTTGCCGGAACCGATGGCGACGACTTTACCTTGTTGTGGTTTTTCCTTTGCGGTATCGGGAATTACAATACCTGCCGCCGTGGTTTCTTCCGCATCCAACGGCTCTACCACGATGCGATCTGCCAGTGGCTTGAGATTCAACGCTGTTCCCTCCTCTTTCTGGATACGCCTGCCGTTTACCTAAGAACACTGCTGCCAACTCTCGTAGACGATACCGGATCGATGACAGTGTACCCCTACCGGGGTTCTGAGCCTAGCCACCGTGTTGATACTTAGCAGCTTCTTGGCAACCGAAGCGAAACCCGGATGTACTTCACTAAGGTATTTGTTAGCACTCTATCTTGCTGAGTGCTAATTCCATTACCTATATTAGTCAACCTCAGGGGTAAATGCAAGAGGATCCGCCATACTTTTCCTGCGATAATTTCAGTCGTCGCATGCATCATTCCCTATATGAAGGCAGTTTATAGGTGTCCTTCGCGTCTGCGCGAGCCTTAGGGCCATACAGCAAAGCTGCTCCGGGCGGAACGCTCGGAGCAGCTCGCGAAATGCCATGATAGAACAGTATAAGGCAACATCTATGAGATACGCTCGGCAAACATGAGCCGCGCGTTATGCAATTCAGGTACGGCATTGATGACGGATGTCCGCGCGCAGTAGGTGAGGTCGGCGCCAAAGCCCAGTTCCTTAAGGCGTTTGCCGTGCCGGCTCAACATAAAGACCTCGTTGGCATCGTTAAAGCCTTTCCACAGACGTACGGCGGCAACGGCCCCGTCAGAACAGGTTACGCCCTCCTGGCGTTCTTGAATAAGGCAGGTGAGCAAACCGGCCAGGCAGGTGTCTTCCCAACTAAAGCGGCGCACGGTTCCGGCACAGACCAGCAAAAGCCGGAGTCCTTCGTTTAGCGCTTGCACAGCCCAATCCGCCGCAGCCGCGGCGTTGAGAAAAGCCGCTGTACCGACCTTTTCAGCTGTCTGCACTCGCTGTAAGGCGACCGTACCGTTGGTGGTCGATAATACAACAACCTTCCCCTGCACCTTTTCACTGGTATACTCTAACGGCGAATTGCCCAAATCAAAACCTGGCAGCGGTAAGCCGCCCCGTTCACCGGCCATCACGATGCCGTCTCCCAGCGCCTCGGCCAACTTGCGCGCTTCCGCCGGGTCACTCACAGGTACTACGCTCGTAGCTCCCGCAGCCAATGCCGTTACAATCGTCGACGTCGCTCGCAGGACGTCTATGACCAACACGGCTTGGTCGGCCAGTTGGTGGTTTTCGGGTAATTCCGCAGGTACTAGCGCTACATCAATCAACAGCTTCGCCCTCCGCCGTACATCCTATTCCCGGATCTTTTCTACCTGCACCTGCGTACCCGACCGAACAGCCGCGAATACTGCGGCGTCTCCATCGATACTGCCAAATACATTCACCGTACTGGCCGGACGAATCTCAGATCCGACACTGGCAGGCGTAGGTCCCCAGAAGATGCAAAAAGCATGTCCGGGCGGCCAGTATGCCAAATCGCCTACTTGCACCACATCCTGAGCCGTTTCATTGCGCTCCAGCTCAAGACGTACGGGTATGCCGAAGTAGATTTCGTCTCCCCAGCGATTGCCGTTAGCCTGTAGCGGCAGAGCGTCCCATATGGCATCCGCCGTAGCATTATTCCCCAATGTCGCCGTAACAGAAACGCTACCTGCCGTGATTCTGATCTTTCGTAACGCCCCCATGGTGATCCCCCTACTTTCCTTGATCTCCAAGCGCATACGCTCCGTTCACGCTTTAGGTATTTTCCCTTTTTCCGCCCATGTCCTTCATTCTTCCGGCAGAATCACTTGTAGACCGGCTGCGCGCAATGCCGCCACAGTCCCGACATCAGCGTCGCGATCCGTGATTAAAAGGTCTATACCATCCAAACCGGCAATCTGAACCAAGGCGGTGCGCCCTAATTTACTGCCGTCGGCCGCGACAATCCGCTGGGAAGCACCGGCCAGCATCGCCCGCTTCACTTCGGCCTCAAAGGGATTGGCTACCGCAATCCCCCGCTCCAAGTCGATGCCGGCGCAAGCCAGAAAGACTCTGTCTAAGCGATACCGCTTTAGAGCGGCCACAGTCTCCGGTCCGACCATACACAACTCCGCGGAACGCAAGGTTCCACCCAACACTGTCACCAGCACATGCGGCGCATTAGCCAACTCCACCGCTACCGCCAGAGAATTGGTAACCACATGAATGTCCGGCGTCTGGGCAGGACTGACCTCTAGACGCGCATTCAACGCCCGAGCTATCTCCAGACCGGTGCTGCCGGAATCGATCAACACCGATTCGCCGGGTTGAATTAGACCGGCAGCAAGTTTCCCTATCGCTTGTTTTGCTTCCAAGCTTACAGCACAGCGTTCCGCTAAAGGCAGCGCGCCGAGAGACCTAAGCAGTGCGCCTCCATGAGTGCGCACCGCTTGTCCCGTCTCTTCCAGCCAGGTCAGATCACGGCGGATCGTTTCGTCCGATACGCCTAGTCGCCGGGCTAAAGCCGCTACTTCCACTCGCCCGTCTTTGCGTAACTGCGCCAATATAATCTGGCGTCGTTCTTGTGCAAACACGGTATCCTTATTCCAAATGAGACGTGAGATAGTCGATCTCGCGGCCTCGATTGCCTGCCAGGTGTTTCACAGCATCTTCCATCGCTGCGTATTCGTGAACCAATTTGGCGATAGCTTCAACAACGGCGAGTGGATCATCTTTTCCGCTATAGAGGACGTTGCGTCCGACCATTACGCCGCGGACATTCGCGCCTTCACCCATGCCCTGCTCAAATTCACGGATGGTGGACAGGGGGTTCTCTTTAGACGCTCCGCCTAACATAAGAATCGGCAAAGTAGTGGACCTGACGACGCGATGGTACTCGGGTACCACCGGCACCTTAATCCACATGTCACGTGATGAACCGCCCAATGCCGAGGCTACGCCGATCACCTTGATGAGCGCGTCGGCTTCCATAATCACTTTGTAACCGTCACCTGTGTTCTCCACCGGTAAAGGCTCTACAAAGGTGGGCAAGCCGGCCTTGCGACACTCGCTGACGGCTTTCGCGCAATAATCCATGGTGGCGATGGAATAACGCGAGAACTTGCCGACGTCGAAGCGCAGCAGCATCTTACCGCCGTCGCAACCCATCTCCAGCAGGTGCTCTGTGGTCATAGCCGTCATACGGTCATCCATCTCGTACTCAAAGCCAGCCAGACCGGAACGGTTCATGGAGCCGATCAGCAATTTACCGTCCAAAATGCTCGGTACGTCGCGCTCCCGCAGCAATTGGTCTACAAGCAGTACTTCCTCGATGATATCCGGCGTGGCCATCAGGCCGTCGACGCCTGCGCCCATCATGGTGCGTAAGATTCTACCGAGGTAATCCAGACGATCGCCCATGGCAGTGGGATTGCTGCCCACATTGGTCACATGGCGACCCGGATGGTCTGCGGCGACGATGACCAACTTGCCGTCCTCAGTGAGCTGCTTACGGCGCTTGCGCGCTTGTACCGCATCCTGAATCGCTTGCGGTTTACCCATCCGCACCTCGGTAATGCGATCAAAGAGTGCCTCGCTGAGGAACTTCCGGGTCTGGAAATAAAAACTGCCGATGGTATAGTTCACATCAATGCGATTGCGGACGATGTCGAAATAGCTCTTGGTACTGTTGACGACGGCTTGCGATGTTTCATCGCCATAAGGAACAACCTCAAAACCGATGCTGCCTTCGTAGCCGATGGCGACCAGGGCTTTGACGAACTCGGCCAAATCGTCTTCGCTTACAGCGCTGCCGGGATAGTCTAAACGCGGGTGAGTGTCCCCATACAGCTTATCTTGCGGATCGGTAACGCAGGTGCCGACATGAACGTGATTGAGGAAAGGCGCGAGTTCCCGCAGGACTTCCGGCGTTTCCGCAGCAAACGAGTTGCCCCGCAACAGTGGCATATGGCTTAGGTCGTACAACAGGCCGAAATTGGGATGCCTATAGGAGTCTTGAATGCAACGCGCGAGCTCGGCGGCTTCTTTTGCCGGCCCAATCAGTTGATTCTTATGACCGGGCTCGGATGAACGGTCAAAGATCTCCAAGGTTATGCGCAACGGCTTGCGCCCTTGCTGTTGCGCCAACTCATCCGCATATACGCAGAGTTCATGTATGGAGCGGATCAGCTGCCGCTTGGCGGAGTCCCGCTTGCCCAAACCTGCTTCCGCACCCGGATCGCGACCGCTGATAAAACAGAAGTCCACCGCACCTATTTCATAGGCCTGCTCAATCGCCCCTTTGAGCCGATCAACAGCCTGTTTACGTCCCACTTCGTCAATGCACGAAATATCTTCCGCCGGAATCAGGTTGTCTTCATTGATCAACTGAATGGGCTGCGCGCCGAAAATCACGAACTTACCGGAAGCCTTACATATCTCTGCTACCTGTAGACGTGTCTTCTTATCCTTGATCTGAGTGATCTCTATGCCTTGGAAATAGGGATCGTCGAGTACTTCGCGGATGGTGCGCAGCAAATACTCCGGTCTGGCTTCGCCTCGCTGAACGGAACGCGTATTGCCAGGGCCGGGATATGCCATATTGTGTACTATACTGATGGGATTCTTATCTAGTGCCATACTATAGTTCCTCCTTGCTGTTCTGATGGGAACCGAACGCTCGCATCAGCCCTCAATTAGTGCCTTTATGCGCCGCAACCCTTCGGTAATCGCTTCCCGCGACGTCGCGTAGCTGAAGCGTACATACTCCTGATCTTCTCCTGCGTTCCGGCTGCCGAACGACGACCTGGGAAGCACGGCCACGCCGGCTTCATAGAGCAACTTGCGCTGCAGCTCTTTTGCCGTCTTTACTCCCAATTTGGCGCAAGCTTGCGTAACGTTCGGGAATACATAGAACGCGCCTTTCGGTGTCCGGCAAGTGATCCCTTCGATGTCGTTAAGACCGGCCACAATCAACTCGCGGCGCGCTTTGAACTCCGCAATCATGGCCTCGGCCGCATCTTGAGGACCGGTGAGCGCCTCTATTGCCGCCATTTGCGTAAATGTGGCGGTGCACGATTCGCTGTTTGTCTCTAAGCGCGCCACATCGACGGCCAACGATGAGGGCATCACGCCGAAACCAATGCGCCATCCAGTCATGGAATAGGTTTTGGAGAAACCGTCCAGAATGATGGTACGCTCTTTCATATCCGGAATGGTGGCTATGCTGTGGAACTCTCCGTCAAACACCATCCGAGAGTAGATCTCGTCCGACAGGACCCAGCAATCGTAACGCAAGGCCATTTCCGCTACCGCTTCCAGCGTGCCCTGCGATAAACCGCCGCCGGTAGGGTTTTGTGGGGAGTTGAGAATGATCATTTTGGTTTTTGGGCCGACCTTGCTGCGCAACTCGTCTACGTCAAAGGCAAAATCTTTCTCTTCTCGCAGCGCTATCGGCACCGGGACACCACCGACAAAACGAATGACCGATTCGTAAATGGGAAAGCCTGGGTTCGGATAGATCACTTCATCGCCAGGGTTCACAGTCGCTAAGATGCCGTGAAACATAATCGGCTTGGCGCCCGGAGTGACGACAACTTCATCGGGTCCATAGTTGACGTGCCGGGTGCGTGAGATATATGCGGCAATCGCTTCGCGCAAAGGCTGGATTCCGGCGGAAGGTCCGTAATGCGTGTGATTCTCTTCGATCGCCTTAATACCGGCTTGTTTAATGTTTTCAGGGGTGTCGAAATCAGGTTCGCCAATGGCGAAACTGATAATGTCACGTCCTTGCGCTTTAAGTTGGTTCACTTCGGCAAGCACTTCAAAAGCTGTTTCCGTACCTAAGAGCGACATACGTTCGGCGCGTACCGGCATAATACAACCTCCTAAAATCTAACGTACTTCTCCCAACAGATGATCTTGCAGGCAGAACATAATCTATACCACGGCTTTATGCATTGTCGGACCATTTCGGCGGTCTGCAATTGACCGATCGTGTGGCTTTCAGTAATAATTCCACACAAACGGGCATAACCCTGCCCGTGATTGCTAACAACATGTGAACTCTTCGCTTTTAGACATAGAAAGCCTTTTTATCCCTGCCGTTGCGCCAGACGTAATCCGGGTACGGCGTCGAGATCCAGCTCGGCGCGCTCACCTCGCGCCCAACGGAAGTAGCCGGCGCTGGCAATCATGGCGGCATTGTCGGTACACAGCTCTACAGGAGGATAGAAAAAGCGGATGCCTGCCTGTTGGGTCAGCTCGGTGAACTTCGTGCGCAAGCGGGTATTCGCCGCTACCCCACCCGACATGATGATGACCGATACATCCAGCTCTGTCGCGGCCTGCATGGTCTTAGCCACCAATACGTCCACAATAGCCTCCTGCAGACTGGCGGCAAAATCGGCAATGTCGATTTCCTCACCACGTTGCCGCAGGTTATGAAGCATATTGATCGCCGCCGTTTTTAGGCCGCTGAAGCTGAAATCCAATCCTTCAGCCAAAGCCCGCGGCAGCGGATAGGCATTTGGATCGCCACGCACGGCCAACGCATCAATCTGCGGACCGGCCGGATACGGCAAACCTAACACCCGCCCGACCTTATCAAAGGCTTCTCCGGCTGCATCATCTCTTGTGCGTCCTAACACCGTATAACTGCCCACGGCGGGTATATGTAACAGGTCGGTATGTCCGCCCGATACGGTCAAGCAGACCAATGGCGGCTCTACGGCGCGATGAGCGAGGAAATTGGCGTAAATGTGACCTTCAATGTGATTCACCCCGATAAGGGGGATCCGCTTAGCATAGGCCAATGCTTTAGCCGCAGATAAACCCACCAACAGGCTGCCCACCAGTCCCGGCCCTTGCGTAACCGCTATAGCGGACAAATCCTCATACGTTACATTCGCCTCTTGCATGGCGCGATCAATAACCGGAATGATGGCTTCTACATGCTTGCGACTGGCGATCTCCGGTACCACGCCCCCGTATAGACGATGCAGATCGATTTGTGACGCAATTACGTTGGAAAGCACCTCACGCCCATCTGCGACCACGCTCGCCGCCGTTTCATCACAACTGGTCTCTATCCCTAAAACAAGCTGTTTCACTACTGTTCCTCCACAACCTCGGTCATTCAGCGCCTGTAACGGTAAGCCTACGCGTCGGCTCAACGGCGTAAGGACTTACGGCGTCGCCATATCCAGCTCCTTCCACATAATGAGCGCATCTTCGTTATTGTCCTGGTAATACCCCCTGCGGTAACCGGCGCCTTGAAACCCCAGCTGGACGTACAAATTCTGTGCAATCTCGTTTGAGCGACGCACCTCGAGGGTCATCCGCCGGATGCGTTTTACCCGCGCGATCGCTTCAAGGGCTTGCATCAGGCTGCGCCCCACTCCTTGCCCGCGATAGTCGGGATGCACGGCCACATTCGTAATATGCGCCTCCCCGGCGACCAACCACACCCCTGCATAACCTATGGCTTTTTCACCATGGCGAGCCACAAGGTAGTAAGCGCGATCGTTCTCCAGCAATTCCGATAGAAAGGCGGTCTTCGACCAAGGCGTGGTGAACGAGAGCTTCTCGACCACAAGGATATCGGGTAGATCGTGTAAACGCATCGGTTCAATGGTTACGAGCGCAGCGCTTTCTCCCACTTTATTTGGGCCTCCGCTTTTCTGGCATAATCGGGAAGTAAAGATATCGCATCGTGCGCTGTCGAAACATGGCCTTGGGCCAAACAAGCCGCTCCCAGAGAGGCGACGCCGGCCGGATGCAACACCGTGCATACCTGCGGCAGATGAACCCAGCGTGCGCCGAGCATACGCCGAAGAGGTTCAGCGAAAATCTCATGCACATTGCCCACTACACAAACCTGTTCCGTACCGTGCTCTACCACCCACTGCAATAAATCGGTCATCAGCAAGTTATCAGGAGGCCGTAGAGGTACGGGTAATGCGGACGCACCTGCAGCTACCCGGTAAACGGCGCCGAAGACGAGTCCCCGCCGTGCGTTTAACGCCGATAACACCACACCGGGAAAACCACTCACCTGCCATGCCATCGCTTCCAGCGTGTTGACGCCGATTACGGGAATTTGCCAAGCGTAAGCCAACGCTTTGGCAGTAGTAACGCCAATGCGCAAACCCGTAAATGAACCCGGGCCGTTGGCAACCGCTATGGCATCCAGCTCCTCGCCACGCCAACCGGCATCCCGCATCAACCGCTCAATAGCGGGCATCAGCATCCGGGAATGCTCGGTTCCTATGCCCAACATATACTCGCCTACCAATTTGTCGGCAAGGAGCGCCGCGCCGCCGGTATCTGTCGATGTATCTATTCCCAGCACCTTCACTGACAAAAGACCTCGATTCTCATCATCTTCACGTCTGCCGCTCATACTGCAATTTGAACTCAGCCAGCGCCTGCGCCGTAGAGGAGTCGGCAGCGCACGCAAATGTGATTTGCCGCTCCTGCATATCGTCACCTGAAGCGAAGGTGATCCAAAGCGCATCGGGCGGGATCCAATCAGGAAAACGCGCTCCCCATTCAATGGCTACGACGCCTTCGCTTTCGTCGACATACTCTACAAAACCTAGTTGCTCCAGTTCCGCGGCATCCTCAATGCGATACCAATCAAAATGATATAGCGTGAGTCGTCCGCTGTAAATGTGCAGTAAAGCGAAGGTGGGACTCTGCACCTCGGCAGGCGCAATTCCTAAACCTTTGGCCAAACCTTGCACAAACTGCGTTTTTCCCGCCGCCAGATCGCCTTGGAGGACGATAACCGTCCCTGCCGGTACGATACCGCCTAAAATTTCTCCCAACGCCTTGGTTTGCTCAGGCGAATCGGTTCTACATATGTAATCGGACACTTGCAAAACGCTATGCCTCCTGAAGCATCTTGCGCGCCTCGTCATGTAATCACCAACATAAAGCGGTGCAACTACCTAGCCGCGCTTTTAGCCGTGATGCCCGGCTTTGGGAACAGGTTAAGACAAGAGCCTTTCTTTTCGCAGTTCATGCAGCATCTGCGCCAACGCCTCCGATACTTGCGGCTGCAGTCCGCCTACCGGAAAGCCGACCAAATTGCGGATCACAGGTTGATGCAGATCGGCCAACGAAACCGACTCTTCTTCATCGAGCACGCCCAAGCGGCATAAAATTTCCATGGCCAGCGGCGCCACTGCTCTGGAAGCGCCGTCTTCCACCTTCAGCGCCATCCCTAAACCTAATTCGGGCAACCCCATACTGACAAAACCTTCAGCGCCGGATTTCGCAATAATCCGCTCTCCGGTAGCCGCCATCAACGCCGTGCAGAAACGTCCGGAACCTGCCGTCATATAAGGATGCCGCCGCATGGCCGTAGTGATCCGCCTCACCGCCATGCTGACGCTTTCAGGCAGAACCTCGGGCACGGCCAACCGAGCATAAGCCGTAGCTAATGCATGCAGCGGCAAAGCATAAGTGGGGACGCCGCAACCGTCCACCGCCGTAGGAATAACAGCCTGAGGTACGCCTGTAAACAGAGCTACCATCGCTAGAGCTTCCTGCTGCACCGGATGTTCGAGTTCCATATAGCCATGTAAGGGCCAGCCGCGCAACAGCGCCAAGGCCAACATCCCCGCATGTTTGCCGGAACAATTGGAATGAATCGCCCGCGGTAGTTCGCCGCGTCGAATCAGGGCCTCCGCGTCGGAAGTGGAAAACGGTAGATGCGCGCCGCAGCGTAACCACTCTTCGCCGATGCCGCATTTAGCCAACACAGACTCCACTGCGGCTATATGCGCGGGTTCGCCCGCGTGGGAAGCGGTAATCACGGCGATTTCCTCGTCGGTTAATCCGAAGCGTTCCGTACCGCCTGAAGCGACCAAAGGTATAGCCTGTATGGGTTTGGCGGCTGAACGCCAATAGGTTAAACGATCCGGCGCTCCTGCCGCAACCAAAATATCTCCCGCCGGGTTAGTGATGACCAGATGCGCCATGTGTCGGCTTTCCACCACCGTGCCGCGCGTGGCGTGCAGCCATAAGTCGCTCATTGTGATCCCCCCGTCCGCAAGATCAAAGCTGCTTACGCAGAGATTTGCATCAAGAATTACCTCGTATCGTCAGCTTGTCGCCGCTGCGATAAAAGCGGTAAAAATCCGCCTGTGCAGCGGGTCGCGCTCCACCATACCCTCGGGATGCCATTGAATGCCTAAAGCAAAAGGATGATCGGTGAATTCAATCGCCTCAACAACGCCGTCATTGCTACGAGCGCCTACCGTCGCTCGGGCAGGGAGTTCCGCAACGGCTTGATGATGAAAGCTGTTTACATAAAGGTTGTCTATTTGGAGTATGCGTTGTAGCAGACTGTTTGGGGTTACGGTAACCTGATGCGTACCATGCCAACGCGGCGCTTGCTGTCGGTGCTGGATGAGCTCGGATTGCCGCCATTGACTGGGCAGATCTTGATACAAACTGCCGCCTGCGGCTACGGCGAGCACCTGGCAACCTCTACAGATGCCTAATACCGCTTTCTTGGCCCGCAGCGCATAACGCGCCAAATAAAGGTCCACCGCATCTACGTCCGGATGAAATGAGCCGTTCCGTAGGTGCACCTCCTGGCCGAAATGTACCGGATCCAGATCAATGCCTCCAGGCAGCAGGACGGCGTCTGCCATGCCGCATAACCGTTCCAGCTCGTCGTCGCTTTGGCCATGCGGCGGTACGACGACCACATGACCGCCGGCGGCCGCTATCGCGTGTACATAACTAAGCGGCCCCGTATAAGCCGCACCTTCTGCGTTGAGGCCGCATGACAGCAATATTAACGGTGCCATAGAAGCCGCCCCCCATTTGTGCTTTATGCAAGTGGAAGTATGCGATTGACTAGGGACAGGTGATGACGCAGACCGGGCGCCGAGCTGCAGAAATCGCCTTGCGTAAAAATACAAAACCCGCCTAACGCGAGTTAACCATGTAAATCAGATATCCGTCAGACCGATGCTGATGAGCAGACCCTGATTGACGCGCTCCATTGTAGCCTCATCCAAATGCGCCAGTTTTTCCTTCAAACGTCGCTTATCGATGGTACGTAATTGCTCAAGCAGAATGACCGAGTCACGTTCTAATCCGTATTCCGATGCCGAAATCTCCACATGGGTAGGCAGTTTTGCTTTCTTGATTCTCGAAGTGACGGCTGCCACGATGGTGGTGGGGCTAAACCGGTTGCCGATATCGTTCTGGATAATCAAGACCGGACGCGTGCCCCCTTGCTCAGAACCGATAACGGGATTCAGGTTGGCATAGACGATGTCTCCTCGCCTGAGCTCCACGTGCTTACTCTCCCTCCGACAGCGCTTGTTCGTATTCGCTTAGGTCATCCGGGTTCTCCTGAGCGATTTCCAGGTTAAGAGCCGCCATTGCCGCGTATCCTTCCGCCAAGGAACGTCTTTTTAGCTCTGCCATATAGTACTCAAGACCTTCGCGAATGAACTCACTTCGATTGTACTTTCCACCCTCTATTTTCTGATCCAACTCTGCGAGCAGTCCATCAGGCAAAGAGACCGTTATGCGCCGGAACTTAGACAAATGGAAGTCGCCTCCTCACACAGCCGTGATGATTAAGCTTGCGGCTTAGGATAACTAGGTTCACTAGAGCTCACGCCCGTTTTGCGCGTTAAGGCAACCGTCCTTGGGACAACCTTCATGCTCATTCTAGCCGCGTCAGGCAGATGCTGTCAATTCTGCCGCACAAATCCAGAAATTGCCTTTGCCGGGCTGGAACGTTTGTCCCAGCCCGGCTTGACGGCAGGTGTTTCGCTATACGGATGCGTTGCGCCGTATACTAGAGCCTGCTCATTTCACTCTTCAGATGATCAATCGCGGTTATCGGCGTCGGATCCATCCCGTATAACAGCGCTAAATAAGCAGAGGTAAAGTCTCCCGGGTATATCAGGGAGAAAAGTCGAGCCACCTGTGATTCTCCTTCCGCTCGGAACTCCCATGTTCCGGCGGCCTTCTTGCTTACCATCTCTTTTGTGACGTCAATGCGCCGCGCCTGCCGCGGAGCCTCTTGATTGTCACGCAGAAGTATGACATACAGCTGATTGAGCAATGCATCGGGCACGGTCCAGCCGACGGTCTCGTTATGGTTTAGCTCAGGGAATACGTTCCAGAACGCCGGTGCCTTACCATTCTCATTCACCTGACATTTCCAGCGGTAGGCTGCCATGCCCTGCCGGCCGTGCCAACCGATGACTACCGGAATGCGATTCACCAATTGCATAGCCAGCGCTTTAGCAGGATTCTGCCCTATCGGACAACTTCTGCCGTAGATCTCCCGCTGCCGCTTTAGTACGGCAACCATCTCAGCCAAGGCCGCACGTTGATCAGGTATGAGACCGAACCTTTCCAAGGCTACCAATAATGGCACAAACGAATAGCCCAAAGCGGCACGCGGAGATAGCCCTCCGGGAATTCTAATGACGGGCCACCCTGCGGCACCTGCCGACTCGGTAAGCTTGCCGCCGGTCGAAATGACCAGAATACGGGCTCCCCGTTCTTGGGCTTGTTGGTAGGCAGCCAAGGTCTCTTCCGTATTTCCGGAATAGCTGGAAGCGATGACTAAGGTCTGCTTCCCCACATAGCGCGGTATGTCGTAGTTGCGGTTCAAGGCAATAGGCACGTCGCATTCATCTTCTATCAGAGCCCGTACCAAATCGCCGCCGATGGCTGAACCACCCATACCCAAAATCACGATATTCGCAGGGATCGGCCAGTTGGGTAGCGGCATGCTCCGCGCGATACGTTCCGCCTCTTCGCACTGCTCCGGCAAGCTTTCGATTAATCCCAGCATGTCCCCTACATCAATCTGTTTCATTACGGCTTCGTTGTTTAGGCATTCTGCTTGCATTCCAAGCCCTCCCTGTTGCGCGACCGCTGTTTACGCTGCATAATAGCATAAACACGGCAACCTAACGCGGCGGACGCGCTATCATGCGTACCAATGGGCACGTCTCTAATCCAAATCGTACATAGCCATGGCGGCAGCGCCAATGACACCGGCACGCGGTCCTAAGACGGCGGAGATAACTTCCACCATGGCGGCCCCCGGCCCCATCGCCCTTTGTTTTACCGTATCGCGTAGGGGACCGAGAATCATTTCGCCGGCTCGCGCCACTCCCCCACCTACAATTATCTTTTCCGGATTCAACACATTTACCAGGTTGGCCATCGCGGTGCCGACATAACGTCCGGTATCTTCCAACACCTGCCGTGACAACTCGCAACCTTGCAGCGCTGCTTGATGCAGTACGGCAGGCGTAATTTTAGCGGTGTCGCCGGCCACCTCTTGCAGCAGTATCGGCGCAGATTGCCCTGCTAAAGCCTGCAACGCCCGGCGTACTATACCGCCGTTACCAGCTAATGCCTCTACGCAACCGTAGTTGCCGCAACCGCATTGCGGTCCGTTCTCCACAATGGTCTGGTGACCTACTTCACCAGCATAACCCGCTGGTCCGCGGTAGAGTTTACCATCGATGAATATACCAGAACCGATACCTGTGCCTAAGGTAATAAAGATGAAGTTGTCACATCCGCCGGCTGCGCCGAAGTAGCGTTCACCAATCGCAGCGACTCTTACATCGCCGTCCATTTTTACTGTTGTAGATAGAGCCTGTCCAATCTCTGCCGCTACTGGTACGTTATGCCACTTCAAGTTGGGCGAGGTGAGTACGACGCCGCGTTCACGATCGTGTAGTCCGGGGATGCCCATACCGATTCCGGCGATGTCGCTCGCGTTCCAACCTACTTCTGTCAACACCTCACGTACGGCGGCAATTATCCGCCGCAAAACGATTTGGGGGTCATCGGCCGCACGCGTCTCGTGCTCTTGTGATGCTACCATGCGCCCGTCCGTATCTACAGCGGCGACCAAAAAAGTGGTGCCTCCGATATCTATGCCGATAGCCGGTTTAACTGTCATTGACTGCCTTCCTCCTGGCGAAAGGGAAATCATGCGACGCATCATTGACCTCCACAGCCACAACAGAAGCCGGGGGGGTTGGGCCTCCCCGGCTTCTGGGTATTCTCAGCCTGGTGCATAACCACACCTGGAAGTCATGTGTTGACTTATCGCTTAAACTAGTTGATGACTTGCTCTGTATCCTTATCGAAGAAGTGACACTTCTTCATGTTGAAGACCACAGGGAACTCCTCACCGTCAGTTGCCTGCGTATGAGGATCCAAGCGGGCGACAAACTGGGCTTCTCCCTTAGAGAACCACGCGTTGACTTCGGCGCCCATGGGCTCGGTGACGTCGACCATAGCCATAATGGCCTTGTCCCCTGCCCCCACCATAGTGGCGTCATCGATATCTTCGGGACGAATGCCGAAGATGACTTCCTTATCGACATAGGACGGCAGATTCTGGATGGTCCGCGCTTTATCCGCATCGACGGTAACCTTGAAAGCGCCGGCATCAAAGATATAATCATCGCCTGACTTCTTCAATACACCGTTGATGAAGTTCATGGGTGGGCTGCCGATAAAGCCGGCTACGAATACGTTGCACGGATGATCGTAGATCTCCAAAGGAGCGCCGACCTGCTGGATGACGCCGTCTCTGAGAACGCAGATGCGATCGCCCATGGTCATGGCTTCCGTCTGGTCGTGCGTTACGTAAATAGCAGTGGTTTGCAGACGAGAGTGCAGTTTCGACAACTCAGCTCTCATCTGGACGCGTAACTTGGCGTCGAGGTTCGACAAAGGCTCGTCGAAAAGGAATACTTTAGGTTCACGCACGATAGCTCGACCTACGGCTACGCGCTGGCGCTGACCACCGGAAAGCGCCTTCGGCTTACGATCGAGCAGGTTCTCGATACCCAACATCCGAGCTGCTTCCTTAACGCGCCGATCGATTTCGCCCTTGGGGAACTTCCGCAGTTTCAGACCGAACGCCATGTTGTTGTAGACGTCCATGTGCGGATACAACGCGTAATTCTGGAATACCATCGCGATGTCGCGATCCTTGGGAGGAATATCGTTGACGAGCGTTTCGCCGATATAGATATTTCCTTCCGTAATGTCTTCCAAGCCCGCCACCATACGCAAAGTGGTGGACTTACCGCAACCGGACGGGCCGACGAGTACCATGAATTCGCGGTCGCGAATTTCCAGGTTCGCGTCGTTGACGGCCACGACGTTGCCGAAACGTTTGGTGACGTGTTGCAAAATTACTTGGGCCACAGTGTGGTGCCTCCTTATTGACGGTCCATTTTGACCGGACTCATATTTGGCGCCCCCGGAACTGAGTCGTAACCGGGGCACTACTGCTTTGAGCGAACTCGGGAGACAGCCCCCATACGGACTTATATGCGCCCGCACCGGAGTATAATTCGGCGCATTACCTCAGTCTCCTGCCGGCAGGCGCATGGAATTTGTCGTCAAACGAAAAAACATGCATGTTTCAACCAAAGTACTGCTGAATCGCTTTGACTTAAGTGCGGTGAGCATAGATTTACAGGTTGACGGTTAATTCTAAGACAGGTATGCAATCCACATAGGTAACACCATCATACTCTGTTCCTGCAGCCCAATTCAACCCGCCGCTCAATATGTAATCATCGTTAATGTAACGCACCTGCGGTTCTATGCGCCAGTAGTACGCATCGGGCCTTTCCCAACTGTTAAAACGGAAGCGGATTTCTTCGCTGAACAATAAACCTACTTGATACTCCCAAGCGCCTGTCTGGTAGTAGTAGCCGACTTCCATGGCAACGCCGATATGAGATTGCGATGATAGAGCTCGTTCGCCCGATGGTCGCGTGTACCACCAATTGAGCCGACCATTCCGACTCTCTCCGATTTTTAAGCGCGCTCCCACGCGCCCTATACGTGTCGGTATGATGCCTTCAGCCTGCAAAGACCAGACAGATATGCTATCGTCAGGCCACAACCAAGGACAAGGTTCCGCTCCGCAAGTTTCTTTAACGTCGTCGGGGTTATTCTTAACTTCCAGCAATACGCGCCAGGCCGCCGTCTTCGCCGTTCGTAACTGATGCGACGTATAGACGGAATTGACCTGGTTCACGGTAATGTTCCGGCGTCCAGCCAGAATGAAGCGCCACTCCTGATGCGCCAAAGCCTCGCCCTCGGCCCGTAGACGTACTTCCGCAGTCAGAGAGCCGCGTGTAAGCGCCAAGGTTGGTCGGATCACGAATATCCGAGGCGCATCGGCCTTTCGATACCCGGTTTCTTCGTACTTGGTATATAACTCCGTGCGCCAGTTGCCGGAGCCATAGCGCGCCGAGAACCCCGCAGCTGCAACTGTACACCCAGACTCACACGCCGCGCCGGCTAACGCGCACTGCCACCGCCAAGCGGGAGTTTGGGCGGCTACATAAGCCACCGATCGGTTAAGGTTAAACGTAGTATCTAACGGTGTGTCGACGCTGGAATCAACCTGCCCAAGATTGGCAATCTCCTGTTGCGCCGCATTCCCACCACAGGCTTCGTTTAACGGATCTTCTTCACACGTATTATCATCTAACTCCTCACCATGTGCCCCCCATATGGCTAGTATGCCTAAGCGGGCAGTCCCTACCGTACCGCCCCTTTGCCGTTCCCAGCGGATCGCCGCCCGCTGCGTCCCGATATCCACACTCATATCGCCATCCAGCGCATGTAGACGCAGGCGCGTATCACCATCGGCTGCTCCGGATAAACGCACCAACTGCAACGGATCGTTCCATCCCTTCTCGCTCCAAGCGCCTCCCCACAGCGACGCGACTATGGCGGAAGTTGCATGTTGCAGCGTATACCCGCATTGGAGTCCTGTCTCATCTTGCGAGTAACCACAACTGAAACGAACTTGCATATTTAGGGCGCTATGCAATTCCAACGCCTTGTCAAACTCGACCATTATCCGGTCCTTACTCAATCGGGATGTTACTTTTACTTCACCCGCGAGGTCGATACTCAAACCTCTAACGTCTCCAGAGGTTTCTGCGAACATATTGCCGCATGTAACCAGTATGATAGCAGCAGACAACGCAAGTACCACTACATATCTGATTTGCCGTTCAACCATCCCTCCACCTCCGTTACTAACTTATCACCTCCTGTATATTCGTCGTTAGTTAATTTATCCCTGTCATCCGGCAGCAATAGCGCGCCGATTTTCACCCATTCTCATGCCATCATTTTGGTAGGCTCATAAAAACAGCTCGACAACATGGTAGTAGACCTGACTTTTTGCTGAGTTTGATCCGGCGCACGCCGGGAGTACTAGAGAGTGATAGCCCATCCGAGCGCGAATCAATCCTGCAATTCGGCTTCATCAATGAGGTGCATGTCGTGCCGGATGTCGCCGACAAATCGATGGTGCCGCTAATCAAGCACAGCGGTGCCGAACCTTCGTTCGGGGCAACTCACGTTCCTCGGCCTACCTTTGGGTAAGCAAAAAAAGGAGGCAGTCTGCAACGACGTTGCAACTGCCTCTTTAGTTACGTTAGTTGCGAGCAACCATATAGGCTCTCTTAGAGACCGAGCTGCCAGCCGAGTTCGAAACGCTCCTGAGACTTCGTCTCGTCGTCGCGGTGCATCTCGTAGAAGGCGCCGGCGTAGACGCGGCCAGTGTTGATCTGGTAGTCGAAATAGGTACCTGCTTTGATCCAGGTCTGATCGACGTCTACTTGCGGCAGAATGAAGAACTTATTGTTGACTTTGTACCAACCGCGCACCGTGGCGTTCCACGTGGGATCCGCACCTGAATCGTAGCTGGTGTAGTTGACGGTTGCCAAGCTCTTGACGGTACCGGGAACGAATTCATAGAAACCGTTCAAGACCAGGGCGAGATTGTTGTCAACTTTGCGGGTGGCCTTCGCTCCTACTGCCCAACCGGTGTTCTTCGTCCAGTTGGCGGTCGCATACTGCCACCAGTTACCGGTAGTACCCCAGATGTTGGTGATGCCCTGATCGTTCTTGGCGCGGAAGTGGACTTCGCCGATGATCTCCTTGGTACCGTTGGTGTCGGTATACTTACCGTAGTAACGGCTGAGGTTGTCTTTCATCAGCTGAATCGCTTCAACCATGATCTGCTTGTTGCCCGTGGTGTAGGTGCCCTTCAGGGTGAGACCGAAGTCGAATACGCCCTGCAGACCGTACTTCGGCTCCAACTTGGTGCCGGCACTACCCGCATCCCACTTGCCGTCGGCGGCGACTTCACCGGTAATGGTGACGCCCGGCACTTTGGTGATGGCGTACACCGCCGAACTGGTGGTGTGCTGGAAGTTGGTTTTGTGTGCGGCGCCCAGCTGAGTGTCGCCGAAAGCCTTCTTATAGAACAGGTAGTAATCTGACGTGTTGTTATCGATGCCGAATACGGTTTCGCCTTCGAGAAGTTGGAAGGTTAAACGCGCCTTCCAGTTACTTGCATGAGCGGCGTTGGTCTGCCGTACCCAGGTGAACGGCGTCCCGTAATGGCTCAAAGAATGACCGCGCCCCCACACGTTCAGTCTAAATGGGGCCTCATCCGTCTGGAAGTTGAATTTGCCTATCGCAACGGTAGCGCCGGTGAATTCAGCTCTGGCGCTCCAACCGGTACCCGACGAGGTGAAGATGATGGTGCGTGAGTCGGTATACTCGGCATTTGTGCGACTACCGTTAATCCAAATGTTCCGACCGCGTAAGGCTACGCTGGCGTTGTTGATGTTGATGGCGGCTGCTACGCTGCTTACCGCAAACAACAAAGCTAATACGACGACTAGTCTCTTTGCAAATGGTTTCACTTTTTTACCCCCTCAGTTTTTACATGCTCTGAGGTACGCCTTAGCCGTCGGCACCGAATGTATGGTTCGAGTGTCCATGTTTCCTCTGCACCGCATTCATACCGACTGCTCGGAGTACCTTGCGCAAGACCCGTTTTTTTGCCGGCGGCCAAACTGTAGGAAGCACCTCCTTTCAAAACCACCGTTTCTGTAGGGTACCTGCGACTGCAACTATTTTTGCGGAGGTTGTTTTCTTCCTCTCGATGCTAATTCCTGCAGCTACTGTGAAATTTTTTTGGCCTACGGCGAGTACATCCCTACGCTTATTGCCCGATCATTCGCCGGCAGTCGTTTCATAATAAATCCTGTGGCATATTTACTGTTTTGCATCTCTTTTCGCCGGCTTGTCTCCCACAATGCAACAAGGACGATAACCTCGGTTGCCGGTTGCTTTCGGCCGGAACACTTGTCCAGAGTTCAACTGTACATACTCGCACCTTTTATGTCCTTAATACCCCACAACCAACTCTATGCCAGCAAAAAAATTTCTGCGCTATTAGATGCTATATATCTCCAAGTTTTATATCTCACTTTTACATTTATAACACGACTTCTTGTTACCGGGCGCTTCCCGCTATTGTGCCTGATAGACGCATCAGATGACTGAACAAAAAAGAGGCAGTCTGCAACGAGGTTGCGACTGCCTCTTTAGTTACGTTAGTTACGTTAGTTGCGAGCAACCATAGGCTCTATTAGAGACCGAGCTGCCAGCCGAGTTCGAAACGCTCCTGAGACTTCGTCTCGTCGTCGCGGTTCATCTCGTAGAAGGCACCGGCGTAGACGCGGCCTCTGTTGATCGCGTAGTCGAAATAGGTACCTGCTTTGATCCAGGTCTTATCGACATCTACTTGCGGAAGTATGTGGAACTTACTGTCGACCTTGTACCAACCGCGCACCGTGGCGCTCCACGTGGGATCCGCACCTGAATCGTAGCTGGTGTAGTTGACGGTTGCCAAGCTCTTGACGGTACCGGGAACGAATTCATAGAAACCG
>DUQB01000088.1 GCA_012838035.1 Bacillota bacterium
CGGAGCCCCCACACGTTTTCCATATGCCGCAAGATCTTGTTGAGCCTGCGTGCCTTCGCTTCTAATTTGCGAAACACTCGGCTGAACGTGCTGTTATAGCCATACGAGCAACGCAGTTTGTAAATCTGATCCTCGGTACGGTCGTACTCATTACGTATAGTATCTACGCTGACGACCATTCTGTTCCCCCCTCAGGGCTTTTGCCCTAAGGTTAGGTTGCGCGCCGCGGGAACCCGGTAATACAGACAATCTGCGCCATCAGGACAGCTGATTGATTACCGCTCCATCCGCCGGTGTACTCACAATCACCATACTTTCCGGGTCGTTTTCGGCAAACGTCTGGTAAAGAGCAGGTTTGTGCGTGTGCAAATACCCTTCATAGTATACTTTGACCACCTGCTCCTTAAACTCGGCTACTTTATCGTTCGCTACCAGATTGACCGTGCATCCGCCAAATCCGGCTCCGGTTAGGCGCGCTCCCACCGCACCGGCTTTGCGAGCAGCATCTACCAGTTGTTCCAACTCAGGACAACTGATACCGTACAAATCGCGACAAGAAGCGTGAGACTCATGCATCAGCCGGCCAAACGCATGGGCATCACCGGCTGCCAATGCCGTCAAACTCGCTTCTACCCGTTCACCTTCGGTGAGTACATGACGAACACGTTGCAACAATGGCATTCCTTCCGGATACTCAGGTAGAATTTGCCCATCGCGCATCAAGAAGAAACGTTGTTCCAATTGGCTGATGGTCATGTTCAGCTCTGCGGCTGCTTTCTCCCTCGTCCATGGCCCTTCGCCTAAGTAGTCCGCAGCCAATGCCAGCAGTCGGCGTACATTCTTGTAACGCAGGAGGTCCGCCATGCGTTCAGCCTGAACCGCTGAACCGCCGGTAGTACTCATGTGGTGGGCTAGTAATGCTGTTGCCAAATGGCACTCCAAAGGCCGTCGGTTATAGTTCAAACGTGCAGCCTCTGTTTTCGGCGCTACAACCAAGCTGTTGCAGATGACTACGCTGTAACCTTCAGGCAGCGTAACCGACTGAGTCCGTAGCGGGTAAAAGTCGATCTTTAGCGCGGAGTCCGCTTGCGCCAACAAGATGACCGCCTGATCCATACCCCCGCCCATAGTGCCCACATACCGCTCTGCAGCGGCCATCTGTTCCGCTAGGCTTGTACGTTCCAAGGGGATGCCGTTGGCGGCCATAAGAGCCAGCGCGGACGCTACCACTAGTGCCGATGACGACGATAATCCGGCAGCCATGGGAAGATCGCTGTCGATTAGCGCGTCAAACCCCAACATACCGTTTTGAGACGACGCATATGCCTCGATGACGCCTTGCGCTCCCGATTTGATGTAATTGCCCCAGTCACCGGTGACATAGGGAGGAATGTTTTTACTTACGGCAAACTCTCTGGTGCCGAATTCCGCTTTCGCATTGGTTACGTGCACCAATGCATCGCCCCTTGGTGCCAGAACGATGCGTATGCCCCGCGCTATAGCCATAGGCATCACAGGTAAGCCGTTATAGTCGGTATGTTCACCAATGAGGTTTACACGTCCGGGTACGGTGATGTATGCTGTGGGCTTCTTCCCCTCATAAATTTGCGTAAAGCGTTGCGTAAGTCGCTCACATATCGTATTCAATGGGCAGACACCTCAGATCATACTAATTCTTATTCGGATCACTTACCAACCGATGAGCCGCTCTAACATCCTCAGGCGTACCAATGTCCTTCCAGTAACCCTGCAGTGGATACCCATACACGGCTAATCCGGCCTGGAGCATCGCCTGGATGGCATCGGGCAACTCGTATTCACCGCGGGGACTCAGCTGCAGTGTTTCGGTATATTGATAGATGATGGGATCAAATACAAAGACTCCGGCATTGTTCCAATGGGTGGTCGCCGTACCTTGTGGCGGTTTCTCCACAATTTTCGCCACTCTGTTATTCTCAGCCAGGTAGACGGCCGCGCCGCGATAGGGATCCTCAACCCAGTTCAAGCCCAATAGCGCTTGAGGACGTAGCTTCTGAAAGACTTGCGCCATCTGTGCATAGTTCTCTTCAGGAACCAAAATGTCGCCATATGTCATGACAAACGATGAATCGCCCACCGTTTCGCGGGTTATATGCAAGGCGCTGCCGGTACCGCTTTGCACGCTTTGATCCACATAGGTGATATTCACGCCCATTTGCGCGCCGTCGCCAAAGTACGCTTTGATGACATCCGCTCTATAGCCGGTCACAATGACTATTTCCCCTATTCCCGTCGCATGCAGCGCGGTAATAATCCGGGCTAAGCACGGGCGGCCGCCGATGGGTACCATCGGTTTCGGCACTTCCTTGGTAAGCTCAGCCAAACGTGTACCTCTGCCGGCAGCTAAAATCACAGCCTTCAAAGACATCGTCTCCCTTAACGTAACGCGCAAACTGCATCACATTTTACACAGTTGTCGTATGTCAATCAGATTCTAGCAGTAAATAGCTCATCCCTGCTTCTACGCAAGTATTGTAGCGGTAAGCCGGCTAAAATCCTGCTGTAATTCCAGGCAGTGAAAAGCGCGCCCAAAAACCGTTATAGCTCATCTCACAGCATCTCCTAAGCAGGAAGTTGCCAAAACGGGCAAGAAGTATAGAGAATGGAGGATAAAGTACGGCCGCCTGTTCGTAGGAGCTTGCGGACATCAAGGAGCGATTACTCTTGCGTAGCTACCCACCTGTTGCCAGTTTTAAAACTGTAGTGAGCTTTCGTGCCTACCTAGATAAGTTAGGTGTGGAATTGCCTATGGACGATGCATGCGATGGGACCGATTCCCCGCTCGCAACGCCGTGTTATTGGGGTGAGCGTAAAATCGGCAACCGTTGGTGCATCCAACCCATGGAAGGATGGGACGGCACGGCGGAGGGTAATCCCACGGAACTGACCATAAGGCGTTGGAGGCATTTTGGCGAAAGCGGCGCCAAGTTAATCTGGGGTGGTGAAGCCACCGCAGTCCGACACGATGGGCGTGCCAATCCCAGACAACTCTGCATTACGGAGCAAACGGCGGCAGGTCTGGCTGAGTTGCGTTCTACGCTTGTAAGAGCGCACAAAGAATGCTACGGACAAACAGACGACCTGATGCTCGGACTACAGCTAACGCACTCGGGCCGATTCAGCAAGCCGAATGAACACGGCAAGCCCGAACCGCGCATTGCATACCACCACCCGCTGCTTGACGCGCGCACCGGCGTTGATCCGGATGATGATAACGTCATCTTTACGGATACCGAGCTCGACGATTTGATCGCAGACTTCGTTAAAGCCGCAAAAACAGCATGGAATCTGGGTTTTGATTTTGTGGACGTAAAGCAGTGTCATGGCTATCTGGGCCATGAACTGTTGAGCGCACGCACCCGGCCGGGACGGTACGGCGGCTCATTTGCCGGTCGAACCAACTTCTTACGCACTGTAATAACCGGTATAAAACAAGAGTGCCCCGGCCTGTTGATCGGCGTACGTTTATCTGCTTTCGATTCGGTACCGTTCCATCCCGACCCCGCTCTCTCCACTCCCGAAAAGCCGGGTCCGGGTCGTCCGGTACCGTATGAACACCTCCTACCCTATGTTTACGGCTTTGGCTGCAATCAGGGAAACCCATTGGAACCCGACCTCGACGAACCTAAGCAATTACTAGATTTACTGCGCGAGTTGGGAGTAATGGCCGTCGACATCACCGCTGCCAGCCCGTACTACAATCATCACCTGCAGCGACCGACCCTCTATCCGCCATCCGATGGTTACCAACCGCCGGAAGATCCGCTTCTAGGTGTTTATCGCCAAATCAAGGCGGTAGCCGAACTGAAACGGTATGCACCTGACCTGCTGCTTATCGGTAGCGCTTACACTTATCTGCAGGAATACCTGCCGCCTGTAGCGCAAGCGTTGGTTGCTCAAGGCTGGACGGATTGTATTGGTATAGGGCGCATGGTGCTGTCATATCCAAAATACCCGGCCGATGTTCTTGCCCGTCAAGTTGACGCAAAACGGCTCTGCCGCACATTCAGCGACTGTACCACAGCCCCGCGTAAAGGCTTGGTGAGCGGATGTTACCCTCTAGACGAGTACTACAAAAAGCGACCCGAACGAGCGCAACTAATCCGGTTAAAGAAAGGCGTATAGCTCCGTACGTCAATTTCAGCTTGGGTTGGGGGATACAGCCGATTATAATGAATATGCCGAGTCATGCCTCGGATAGCCGAACGACGCATGTAAATCCCTTCTAGCAGGTGATCCGATCCGTTCGTAGTCGGTATCGGCGATTTCGAAGAGAAAGGAGCACCGATTTTGAAACTGCTTATAGCCATAGTAAGCAACGACGATGTCCGCTTACTGCTGGAAGCCCTGGTGGAGGAAGGCTTTCGCGCTACTAAATTGGCTAGTACCGGTGGTTTCCTACGCAAAGGCAATACAACCTTGCTTATGGGTATCGCCAACGAAGATATTGATGGCGTGTTACAGATTATCCGTAAAACATGCCGGCGGCGTACAGTGCCCTATCCGTTTCCGGTTACGGAGCATCCCGGTATGATTCCACACGAAGCCATTAATGTTGAAGTGGGCGGCGCCACCATTTTCGTCATCCCGGTAGAACAGCAAGTTCGGTATTAGAACGACGAAAACTGTGCATCGGTGTATCTCGGTGCGATAACAGAGAGATTGTCCGATACCAAAACCACAATTACCGCGGAGAAATGGGGAAGCAAATGAGCCGATGGAAAAACCTGTGGCAGGATGAGAGTGGACAAGGACTCGCTGAGTACAGCTTGATCCTATCTGTCGTAGTAGTGGCTGCAGTCGTGATCCTTTCCACCTTAAGCGATACGATTCTGCAGTTATTGGCCAAAGCCCACGACACCGTCACAGACGCCATCAGCCGATAGCGCCGTGACAAGCGACCTATACGCAACCTAAGCAGCTAGGCGCGCAGCCGCGCCACAGGTTGGTATGGTACTAGCCGGCGCCTTATCAAATTCTCGCTTATGTTAAGGAGTAGCCTCTTGTTCAATCCAGCGAGCGTACTGGTATTATTAGGCGTGGCCATCGCCACCGTCAGCGATTGGAAAAACCGACGCATACCCAATAAACTCACTGTCAGCATGTTGATTTTCGGTTTTTGTTTCGGGATAGCGCAAAACGGTTTTCCGGGACTTCTACATGCTCTAACCGGAGCGGTTGTTGGTTTAGCCATCTTCCTGCTTCCTTTTGGTATGGGTTGGCTGGGCGGCGGCGACGTGAAGCTGTTCATGAGCATCGGGGCGCTCCTCGGCACACAAGCCGTTATTTGGGCGGCCCTTTATAGCGCGGTTGCCGGCGGTGTTCTCGCTCTCTGTCTCGTCGTCGTCCGATTAGTACAATGCGGCCAACTACGGAATCAAGTGCGGTTATCTCTTACCACCATGCGGCTTTGGGTTGTCGATGGACCGTGGCGGTTCCGGCGGCGGACCACAACCCAACATCCCGTACTCCCTGCAACTCGAACCGCATTACGTGAGAAGTTCCCCTATGCCTTGGCTATCGGCATCGGTACGTGCATGGTGATCTGGCAGGGTTATCCTGCTCTGTGGTAAGCTGCGCCCGCCTCTATTTCACTGCTCGCCAAGCGTTTTTGAAATCTACATAGCCGAGAGGCGAGCGCGCCACACCATGAATATCGTCGGTCTGCAAATAAGGTCTGGTAAGGAAGTAGATGGGCATAACCGGCATTTCTTGCAACAAGATCCGCTCTGCGCCGTGCAGCGCCTCCATACGTGCAGCCGTCTCATCTGTAGCGTCGCCCAGTTCCAACAGTCGATCGTACTCCTTGTGCGACCAAAAGGCGTAGTTGCTCTCTCCGTTGGTTAGCCATAGCTTGAGAAAGGAATACGCATCCAAACAGTCCGAGGCCCAGCCAATGCGAGCGATTTGGTAGTTCCCTTGTTTCAGACTCCGGAGGAAGTCTTCCCACTCCTGCTCAACCAAGGCAACCTCAATGCCGAGGTTCTGTCGCCATAACTCCGCGATCGCCCAGGCAATTTGTTGATGGTTCTCGCTGGAACTATACATTATGGTCAGCGGAGGAAACCCTGCGCCGTCAGGATAACCTGCTTCCGCCAACAAGGCCTGCGCAACCGCGATGTCCTCCACAAAGTAATTACCGCCGACTTCACGGAAGTCTGTGTTGTTGTTTATATCAGGTATACCGTAGGGAACAAAAGCGTATGCAGGTACCTGACCGCCTTGGGTCACATGCTCCACCAAAAATTGGCGGTCGATCGCCATTGTTAGGGCTTTGCGCACTCGGGGATCGGCGAAAGGCTCTATCTGAGTGTTGAATACGTAATAGTAGACGCCCAAGTCGCTGACCATGCTCAGCTTGCCCTCTTGCTGAAGTCGTTGAATGTCAGATGCGGGTACGGTATGCGTACTGTCTATCTGCCCTTTCTCCCACATGGTCAACGCTGTTGCATCGGAATCAGCTAAAGTAAAGAGCAGCTTGTCGGGTTGCACGTTGGCGACATCCCAGTAATACGGATTCTTTTCCAATTCAAGCTGTCTGTTCGGCAACCAAGAGTTCAGTCTATAGGGACCATTCCCCACATATGTTGCCGGATCGACAGCCCAACCAGCGCCATGTTTCTCCACGATGCCTTGGTGTACTGGAAAAAAAGGCGGATAGGCTACAAGCGTCAGGAAGCCGGCGTGCGGCGCCTCCAATTCCACTTCCAGCGTCCATTGATCCAGCGCTTTTATACCCAGCAGATTCGCATCAGTTACCCGACCCGTATGATAAGCCTCAGCATTCTTGATCACATAGCCCCGATACGCATAATAAGCACCTGTAGCCGGATCCAACAACCGTCTCCAAGCATATTCAAAATCGTATGCGGTGACGGGATCACCGTTTGACCATTTGGCAGCCGTCCGCAGGCGAAAGATATAGCGCGTGCCGTTGTCGGAGATTTCCCAAGCTTTGGCGGCGCCGGTGCCGACCGTGCCGTCGGCTGCAACGCGCGTTAACCCCTCAAATGCCTGTAACTGGACATTCATTTCAGGCAGGGTTGTGGAGAGCGCCGGATCGAGTTGATTGACCGCCGTACCTACGTTGTGACGGATAATCTGCGTGTCCGCCGTCTGGAGTGTTGCAGAAAATGCCGGTCCGCACGCCATAGAAATGACAAATACAATGCAGATGGAGCAGCTGAAGAGTTTCACCACGGACATTGACCCCTCTCAGTTTAAAACAGGCGCTAATCCACATCATTAATTTCGCACCTGAACCATGCAGGTCCTGCACCTATCTGCCTGCTCCGGCCGCACAAAATCCGGCACTTAATAACAAACGCCCGCCTCCGAATGGTTCCGCATAGACAGGCGTTTTTTACATTAGTATCCAGCTTACCGCATACCGACCACCCACTCGGCCTCGTTGTCGACTACTTCAGCCGTGCTATGGAAATTCAGCTTGGGGAAATTCTTCTCCGCCCAGCGTAAGGCCCACTCACTTTTAAACAAGACGGCGATGCGACCTGCTCTGTCCAGCACGCAGGTACTATCACTGTTGGTAAGACGTTGCGGATCAGCCGGGCCTTCCACCCAACGCGCCAGAGTATATGGCATGGGGACCATGGCGGCATCGACGCCATACTCATGTTTCAACCGGTAGGCCATCACATCAAATTGCAACGTCCCGACCGCGCCGACTATCGTGTCTGTCGTCCCCCATCCTACGGGGCGAAACAGCTGCACTGCGCCCTCCTGTGCCAATTGATCCAAACCCTTGACTAATTGTTTTCGCTTCATAGCATCATTTAAGCGAATGAAAGCAAACTGCTCCGGTGAGAAGTACGGTATGCCCTGAAAACGCAAGGGCGCGCCCGTGGTCAACGTATCGCCGATCTGAAAGATCCCTGGGTCGAAAATACCTATGATATCGCCCGGATAAGCCTCTTCGATAATGGTGCGTTCTTGCGCCATAAACTGCTGTGGTTGCGACAAACGCACTTTTTTGCCCAAACGTGCGTGATGGGCGGACATACCGCGGGTAAATCGTCCCGATACGATACGCAGAAATGCCATCCGGTCGCGATGGGCAGGATTCATGTTGGCTTGTATTTTGAAAACGAAGGCCGCAAAGTCTTCGGCATCGGGTGCTACCCAGCCTGTATCAGCCTGCCGCCCCTGCGGAGCGGGAGCCATGCTTAGAAACGACTCTAAGAAGGACTGGACGCCAAAGTTATTCAGTGCACTGCCAAAGTAGACCGGCGTCAGCTCACCAGCTAATACTCGGTCTATGTCGAACTCATCACCCGCAACATCCAGCAAGTCGATCTCCTCAGCCAATTGAGCATGTGCCGCGCTACCGATAAGCGAATCCACCGCCGGATCCCCAAGTTCAACGTAATACGCCGGCGCCTTATCTTCGCCGTGTCCTACTCCGGCAAAGAGCTCAATGCGTCGTTTATACCGGTCATAAATGCCCTGGAAATCCGATCCCATGCCTATCGGCCAGTTCATGGGGGTAGAGCGAATCCCAAGCACTTCTTCTAATTCGGCAAGCAAATCCAGCGGCACACGGCCAAACCGGTCCAGTTTGTTGATGAACGTAAATATGGGTACGCCGCGCATCCGACAGACCTGAAACAGTTTGCGCGTTTGCTCCTCTACGCCCTTAGCCGCATCAATCAACATGACCGCGCTATCCACCGCGGTAAGAGTCCGGTAGGTATCTTCACTAAAGTCTTGGTGACCCGGAGTATCGAGCAGATTGATGGCATAACCCGCATAATCGAACTGCAACACACTTGTTGTTACCGATATGCCTCGCTGCTTTTCCAACTCCATCCAGTCAGAAGTTGCATACCGTTGCGCCTTGCGAGACTTCACCGCGCCGGCTAGGTGTATCGCTCCTCCATAAAGCAACAGCTTTTCCGTAAGCGTTGTTTTACCTGCGTCGGGGTGAGAAATGATCGCAAATGTTCTTCGTTGTTTTGCCTGAGTTGCTGTTCTAACGTGTGCCAAGGGAGCAATACCGCCTTCCATCGCCTTTAAACAAAAGCATCTTTCCTATCTTAGCACGATCGCCAGGAAGTGGAAAGATGCTCGCAATGCACTTGATACATATGGTTTGTCAGCTAGAACTTGCCGTTTCCAAGGGTAAAGCGTAGGAAGACCGTCACTGGAGTGCCCAGCTGAGTATATTGTCCGCCTAAGGAACCGTAGTTGTAGCTCAGGCCGACAGCTGTCGAGATCCGTTCTATTGGCTGCCACGATAGTGATGTGGTAATCATCCCCGTGTCATCGGACAGGTTGCTCAGCAATAACGCGCTGACCGATAAGTCCGTATGCAAAACATCGGGCAACAGAAGCGCCGCAGCCAAATGATGTCTGCCCGGCCACTTGGAAGAGACGAGGTCCGCATCGCCGTTATATAAATACTGCGCTGCCAAGTTAAAGTTGAACAGATCAGCCTTGTCGCCGTACCCGTATAGGAATCCGGCAGTAGCCTGCCAACTGTCCATATCGCTGAATTTGTAAGCGCCTTCGCCAAAGAGACTGAAATCCCCCACAGCCCCGCTTACCGTCGCCATCAAAAGGGGATCTTGCTGTGACTTGAGATAGCCGCCGAGACCGAATTCAAAACCTTTAACAACCACTTCCACCTTCGGCGCCCAGGCGATATCGCGCAAATGCGCGGCGTTATCGGCAAGAACATACAAGTAAAGATTGTTTATGCCGACCGGTGCGTTCAACCTCAGCGCCAACCGACCTTCTCGCTCTGCTTCCGGGTCCGTGGGGTCTATTGGAGTCAGGTTAATAATATCCGCCGGACTCATGAAGTAGCCGACGCCCCAGCTGATATTTTGCTTACCTACCCGGAAAAACAGCCGTTCGCGATGATTGAAGTCTGCGAAGAGTTCGGTGATCTTAACGGTGTCCGACAATGTGGCGGTCGCGTCGTTGCCGGAATAGTTCAGCAGCGCTTTGCCGAACACCCGGAAGCTTCGATCGGGACGCGCATCCATATATAAGCCGGCCTGCAAATTGGTGGTCAAGAAATCCATCATCGGTTCTCCTGGATGCTTGCGGAACTGCTCCCAATTAGGCCACATCCACGCGGATCCCAGAGACAAGCTGAAGCTGCCGCCAAACCTTACTTCATCTTGAATAAGTAGCTCATCTTGAAGCGATGTAGCGGACTCCGATTCATCGATTACGGTAAAGAGGCTGCTGCCGCCGAACAGTTCGTCTTCACCACCGCCAAACAGATCCTCTTCCCAGCTTTCCGCCAAGCCCGACCAGGAAATGCTTAATGCAAGCACGGCGGCAAACAGAGCCCCCAATATCTTCTTACGTCTAAGTACCGGCATGTTACAATCCCTCCGAGGACAACTAGCGGTTAGCCCGTTCAATAAAAGACTTGGTGAACACCGAGTCCGAAAGTTGGGTCAGGCTGATGTCCGATAATGTGATCGTCGTCTTTTTCCCCGCCACCAAGGCATCAGTGAAAATCATGCTTTGCGGTATAAACGCATCTGCAACTTTTACATATTGAGGAAATAAAGAGGTGCGCAGCAACCGCTTACTCAAGCTGTACTCCTCCGCTTTAAGCACTAATAAGGGGCTTTTGCTTACCCATAGCTTGAGATAAGGATACGTAACCTCGTTGTTAGTCGCCTCGAGTTCGATGATGTAAACACTGTAGTTGCCTAACTTGCCCTCATCGACGGAGACGGCCTGATAATCCTCCGCATAGGATCTGGCGCTGAAGTCCGAATTTTTTGCGTCTGTGCCTTGGAAATTCTCTTTCAGCGAGGTGTGCGTAAAATTCCGGCTCTCCGGATCGTAAAACCACAGACTATCTCCCAGAAGGAGATATCCCTGACCCTTCTGGATTTTAGGTTCCTGAACCAGTAACAGATACTTTTCATCTTTGTCGCGCCGGAAGAAGGTGACCACCTGCTTCTCGATCCCCTTATTCGGATCTTCGGTGACGATGGTCATTTTGGCGGAGAAATCAGTAGACGGAAAGGTGCTCTGTTTGTCCAAAGTGCGCAAAATCGCGTCCACATCGACCTGCGCCGCACTTGCTCCCCATGCACTCAATAGCACGATGGCAATTAATGCCGTGATCATTCTTCTCAACGTAAAATCCCCCTATCTCAACCTGAAGCCAAACCGATCAAGGTGCTACCAAGTCGAACGGTTAATACGCGGCTCGCAACGCTTCGGCAGGCGGCAGTTTGGCGGCCGCTCTTGCGGGCATCCAGGCAGCGATCAGCGTCATGATAAGTAATATGGCTATATTAGTCAGTATGTCGCTTAGCGCGATCTTAAACGTGAAGTGTCCGTTCTTCAAGAAGAACTGGAGCACGGAGACCTCGGTAAAGGTGACGGATGACAGAACAAGCATAATGACGCCCGCTGCGACGAATCCTGCCGCCACCCCCATAAGACCGATAATGACGGCCTCAAGGAGAAATATATTGCGCACTCCGCCGCGCTGCATGCCGAAAGCGCGCATCGTGCCGATCTCTTGCGTTCGTTCAATCAGGATCATCCGGAATGTGTTCGTAATTCCCACCATCGTTATGATCAACAAGATGATGAAGACTACCAATGCAACCATGCTGAGCACATCAATCATGGAAACGACGGGCGACATGATGTCGTTAAGCGTGGTAACGGCGAACTTGGTCCCTTGCCAAGGCTCCTCCAACTCCGTATATCCGCCAAGTAACGCGGCTATCGCCTCTCGCTGTTCACGCACATAATCTTCGCGTTCGTCCTCTGTTCGAGCCTCGAAATTGAGGTTCAAACGCCTGTTCACTTCCGCATGATTTGCAAAATGCTCGTAAAGAATGTCGGAAACCTGATCCATCGTGTTTATATCGCGCAAGAACACCTGGAGAGTCTGATAGCCGTCCGGCGGCAACCCCAACAATTCGTTGAGGTAGACGATACTACCATAGCTGGACGATATGCCAAAGTTGGTCTGATCCTTCACTATGGCGACCACTTGGAATTCTCCAATATTCAGCTGACCGCTCACTGTTTCCAACCGTGCCAGTACGGTTTCGCCAACGACCACACCCAGCTTATCGGCAGCCTGTTCCGGTAATACCAAAGCCTGGGGATCTTGGAGGTTATCCAGCGAACCGGCAAGCACCTGGAGTCGCGTCGGTAATTGCGTTTCCGACTCCCAGTCGACACCCTCCAGCGTAAACGTGTTCGTTTTGGAGCCGAAGATGAACTCCACTACCGTCTGTGAGCGGCGATTGACATGCGAGTACGATCCTTCCACCAATGCCAGCGCTTCCTTAACAAGCGCGTCATCGCCTATTAGGCTGATGACCCGACCGCTGGGTGAAAGCTCGGTGCCGGTGATAAAAACGTGACCGCCGAAAAGATAGACGAAATTGGCTTTGATGTTTTCGATCATGCCGGCGGTAAATGCGTTGACCAACGTGATGACCACTATGCCGAACGCAATGGCTCCGCTCAATAAGAAGCTCCGCTTGCGTTGGCGTCGCGTATTTCTGAATGCAATCCGCAGCGTTGTTATCATGTTTACACCTCATCGGCTCCGTCTATGCGCACTGCGTCAGCTTTGCATCGCCTTTACCGGCTGAATTTGCAAAGCGATTGACACCGGGTACGAACTGGCTACCAGGCTGATGACGGTCACCGCCGCCAACGACATCACGACTGATCCCGGAGACAGCACCGGTTGTAGTACGTCACCGCCGAACAGTACCTTGAAGAACATGTTGGGAGCCTCAATACCTATTACTCGGAGTATGGCCAGAATGACACCGCCCGACAGGACGCCTATACCACCGAATATACCGGTGATCATAACGGTCTCCAGCATCACCATTTTGCGAATAAAGCTGCGCTGTGCGCCGATGGCGCGCATGGTGCCGATCTCGGCAATACGTTCTGTAATAGAGATGACCAAAGTGTTCATGATGATGATGACCGCCACGACTGCTACAATCAGTACGATAATATTAAACACGGTTTTGATGCCCGAAGTCATGCTGGCCAGAATGCCTGCACCCTCTACCCAACCGCGTGTTTGAATATCGATTCCCTCAGCGGCGAGATGTTCTTCTATCTGCCTCCTGACCTGCTCGATTCTGTTCGGGTTCTTCAGCTTGATGAGCAGGAAGTGCCAAGTACCGGAATCCCCGACCGCCTGTGGCGTAATGAGGGTGTCATCTACGGCTGACGCGCCGCCGTCGGACTCAGCTTCGGTAAAAAAGATGCTGAGCACATCGGATTCAGATAGGCTGCCGGTGACGACATCGGGCGTTTCGATCAGCGGACCCGCAAACAGGAAGTCGTCTCCTCCGCCGAACAAGGCTTCCTCATCAATTTCGCCCAGCATCTGCCGCTCAAACTCACTGAGCTGCAAATCAGCCAATCCTTGCGTATTCATGCCCATCAGAGCGCGCAGATTAGTGATATCGATTAGGCTGACATGGTCCAACTGCATATCGGAATTACGGAAACGAAAGATACCGCGTACAACCACATTCCGTATCTTTGTGCCGCCTGTAAGACTCATGCCTGTCAGCAAAAGTGAATCACCCGGGGCGATAGGTTGCTCGTTCTCCTCGACCAACCGTCGGGCAAGCCTTTCGGACAGCAAAATGCCCTCTTCTCCGTCCTGAAGAAAACGGCCCGCTACAATCTCGATATTGTCCGGAAACATCTCCATATACTTCGACGGGATAATGCCGAAGAGCAGCGCAAAACCGCGCACTTCATCGTGGTGACTCACCGTGGCTTGACCAACGGCTTGGGGAGTGAAAACCTCTACGGCATCCAAAGAGCCGATGTATTCCTGTACTGTCTCAAACTCTGGAATGAGAGGTACGGGTTTATCGGCGCTGCTGCTGCCAAAGAGGGAAAGCGCCTCGTCGTGCCGCCCCGTCACGACGATGTGACCCGTGTAATTTTCGATATATGTCTGTTTTAGTCCGGCCGTCGCCGTATCCATCAGCGAGTTGCCGACGATTAGTACGGCTATGCCTATGGTAATAATACTACCGATAATCAGGGTTTTGGTTTTATGTTCCCGGAGGTTGCGGAATGCGATTCGCCAAAGAACTCCCACTACGACATCCCTTCCGTTTCGGTTTGCGCCGTGTTTCTGGTATTCTCAATTACCAGGCCGTCTTGCAGCTTAATGACATGATCGGCAATAGACATGATCTTAAAATCATGTGTAGAGAATACAAAGGTGGTATCCAGTTCCGCATTCATTTTTTTCATCAGTTCAATAATCGCTTCGCCGGTTTTGGAGTCCAAGTTGGCAGTGGGCTCGTCAGCCAGCACGATCTGCGGTTTTGTTGCCAACGCACGGGCGATGGCGACGCGCTGCCTTTGACCACCTGAAAGCTCGTTAGGCTTATGATGCGCCCAGTCTCCTAATCCCACCGCATTTATGAGATCCATGATCCAGGCGTGGCGCTGGGCTTTTGTCTGTGTGGGTTTGCCCAGCAACAGAGGGAACTCGATATTTTCATACACATTTAATACGGGAATGAGATTAAACGACTGGAAGATAAAGCCCAGCACCTCGTGGCGCAGCTTTGTAAGTTGCTTATCATTGAGCTCTTTGGTGTTCTTACCGGAGATTAGAACGCTGCCTGACGTCGGCACGTCGATACAGCCTATCATGTTCAAGATAGTTGATTTCCCCGATCCCGAAGGACCCACTATACAGATGAAGTCGCCTTTATGGATGTCGAATGTGACGCCCTTAACTGCTTGCACTTCGGTTTTGCCCAACGGATATGTTTTCTTTACGTCTTGCAAAGAGACTATAGGCATGGGAATCTCTCTCTTCGTAGCCACTATGGCGATTGGTGATTGGTATAGGCTCACAAGGAGTACCTCTCTATGACGTCGCATAGCCTGGAAACTAAGCGCGGTGTGTCGCTGCAACAGATAAGGCTGCCGCGGGTAGGTTTCGCCCAGGCAGAACAGGAAGAGTTACACCTTATGCGTACACTGTACGCTATATTGAGCTCTCCTAGAAATCGGCACTATTGTTATCATATATCACCAGCCCTGCCAAATGAAGTTAAAAAACTATGGCGAACCAGGATGAAGGGCAGCGCCGACCTGCCGTACGCCCTAACGTGCACAAGACGTGAGCAACGATAGACCTTGATTTATCTGGAGATAGGCGTAGGGAGCGCAAGGTCCAACCTTGACGCTCCCCATGTACGTTGCTGCTGGAGATGTTAAGATACTGCCGGTAGACTAGTCGGCGGCCCGCTGCTGGTTGATAATGTTCTGCATTTGCTCGTTGAGCGTCTCCAAATGCGTTCGGGCCGATACGGTTCCCTGCCAAACCGGGTTCATATTGACTCTGCGCGGATTCAACTCGGCAGCCACAGGCCATTGCGTGTACGGCTGCGGATAGTTCGTCTGCTCGAACAACACCTGATAGCTCTTGTGCGCTACCCCGGCAACCGCGGGATAACTGGGCATCGCGGCGGACAGCGCCGGCATAACGCTCATGACACTCATGTATTCATTAACGGTGTCTCTGTTGAAGGCCAGGAACTTTATCCAATCCCATACCGCCTCGAAGTTCTTGGTCGCTGCGATAATGTGCGGCCCGGAACCATTGAACATCGTTACCGGACCGGCATCGCCGCGCGGCATCAGCGAGAAGTCCCAGTCGAAATCGGCGTCCTTGAGATATGCGCCGACTAAAGCTACGCCATCGTTCATATTAATGGCCGTTTTCCCGTTCCAAAAGTAGAATGCGGTCTGATCTGCGATCTGCGCATTCAAGGTAGCTGTTAAACCTTCTCGGAAGAAACGTTCGTTGAACTCGATCGCCTTGACGACAGGCTCCGATGACCACAGACTTTTCACAGGTTGGAGGAACTCATCCCACTCGTAGAAGCTGCCGCCGGCTTGGAAGGTAAGGACGCGCCACATCGCGCCGACGGGGCGATCCACGCCGAAGGTTTCCGGAATACCGTCACCGTTGAGATCGCGCGTCAGCTTCCTAGCGGTTTGATAGAGCGTATCCCAGGTCCACATGCTGCCCATCTTGTCAGGTGTGGTTACTCCTGCTTCGTTGAACATATCACGGTTAAAGTACATCGTGTTGATGGCCAATTGCCAAGGTACCGAGTATACGGCGCCGCTGGGCGTGGTAAGGCTCTGAAGTACGGCCGGATGCAATTGTCTCACTAAATTATCACGTTGCAGGTATGGCATGATGTCAACCAGTTCACCCAAGGGTCCCAGATGAGCGTAGTCGGGAAGGTCGATCACATCGGGCGGCATACCGGCTATACGCATTGTATCGAACTTGGCATGGTCACCGATGATAATGTCGATATCAATGCCCGGATTCTGCTTCTCATACCTTTCCGCCAAGCTCATTATCCACTCTTGAAATACGGTACCGCTGTGCGTATACACCAGGTGTGTGATGACGATAGGTTCCGCTGCAGCCGCCACAGCAACTCCATGCAATAAGACTACCAGCAAGAAACTGACTGCAAAGCGCGCTTTTCTCATGTATATCCTCCCCTTCGAATTGATAGGTACTCCGGATAGCGTCGGCCATCCGCCGGGTTATGTCTATGTTCCGACAGGCGGCTACGAATGGAGCGACCAAGTATATCATTAGCTCCCAATGACCGAAATCCTGCGGTTGGAAGGGGTTGACCGGCACCTCACTTTCTAAAGTCGCTGCGGGGTTAACGCGCTGCTGCAAGGGGCGCTTTGCTCTTATGATCAGCGCTCATTTTGTGATATAAGGTAAGTGTTGTATCCACCACAACTTCCCATGTGTACTGGTTTATTGTCTTTTCCCTTCCCTTTGCGGCCAACTGCGCCGCCCACGCCGGATTGTCGAGCACCTGATTAATGGCTTGCTCCAGACCCTCCACATTGTCGGGCGGCACCTTAAGGCCGTCAAC
>DUQB01000089.1 GCA_012838035.1 Bacillota bacterium
ATCTTCTATGCCGTCTATCCGGCTTGGGGCAAGGATGCAGGCGGCTGGGCCGAAGGCCATGCCTACTGGACCAGCTATATGAATCGCGTGTTCTGGTTTGTAGACGCCTTCCAGGCAGCTACCGGGTTAAACCTCTATGAGAAAGCGTTCTTCAAAAACACCGGTACGTTCAAGTTGTACACCCAACCGCCGTATAGCACGATGGGACCCTTCGGCGATTTCGCCGATCGCGGACCGACGAGTTCCGACGGAAATGTCATGGGCCACCTCGCCGCAGTGTACGGCAACCCATACTACAAGTGGTACGCCGAGGCTACCGGCAGCATCGTGGAAATGGGCGTAATGGGCTATATTCGCGCCTATCTGCACGATCGACTCGCCACTCAATCTCAATCACCGTTAGAGCTGCCTCCTTCGGCATATTTCTCTGATATCGGTTGGGTCGTCTTCCATAAGCAACTAGGCGACACCAAGGGCGATCTGCAGTTTATGTTCAAGAGTAGCCCATACGGCTCGTATAGCCACAGCTTCGCCGATCAAAACACCTTTACCTTGGAAGCCTACGGCGAACCACTGGCGATTTCATCAGGGTACCGTCCTTGGTACGGCAGCATTCACCACTCCCAGTACACGAAGACCACCCAAGCTCACAACGGCTTACTAGTCAACGGGCAGGGACAAATACCGCAGTCACTGGCTGCCAAAGGTAACATCCTCAGCTTTATCAACGGCCAAAGCTTTGACTATACCGCAGGTGACGCAGCACAAGCATACAGTCGGTCTCTGTTGGATCGCTACGTGCGCCACGCGGTATACCTCAGACCCGATCTCTACGTTGTATTCGATGATGTTGCGGCTCCCAGAGACAGCAGTTACACCTGGTTGCTGCATACTTATCATCAAATGGAGATCAACGAGGCGGACCACCGGATTGTCTTCGATACGGGCAAGGCACGTTTAGATACGCGCTTGTGGTCCAGCAGCGCCTTACAGTACAAACAGACGGACCAGTTCCCCGTACCGCTGGACGAGCCGATGGACAAACCGGTGCAATGGCATCTGCAGGCCACGACGATGGATCGCGCCCAAGAGGCCTACTTCCTGGCCGTGCTCGCCCCCAGCCGCACCGGAGTTGAACGCGACCTCAAGTCTGAGCCCATCGCAGCAGGAGCCGGCGAAGGCCTCCGGCTGCAAGAGGGGCAAATGTCGGCTACCGTATTGTTCAGGCGCGGAACAGGCCTGTTAAGCACGCCGGAGCTCCAAGCCGACGGCGCCGTCGCTGCTTGGAGTCGCCAGGGCGACGATTCTGAAGGCCTGCTGCTGGTAAACGGCGTGAGTTGGCGGTCTGATCAAGGTGTAAGCTTCACCTCCTCTGTGGCGGTCGATGTCGAATTGACTTGCACCGCCAAGGAGATCGTCGGTTCCCTGCACTACCCGGCAGTGCCCGGCACCAAGGCCTTTGACGTTACCTTGGTTCTGCCCGGTCGCCAGGTGAGCAACGTGGTATCCTCCGGCGAGCTCACCAGCTGGGCGCAAGAAAACGACACGCTCACGCTACGCTTGGAACCGGGCGAACACAAACTGAGCATAACGCTGCAGTAGGCCGAGTGCTATCGTCCATTACAACGGACAATCCGGCACGGCGCCGCAGATGCGCTGAGCCGCACCGCCCAATACAGCGCAGCACACCGTAATGCATCACAAGCAAAGAGGGCTGTCTCGCTCTATGAGGCAGCCCTTCACAAAGCGGTATCATCGGCAAGCGTGTAGAAGAATATCCGTCATTACAAGGAGCCTTCGCGCTATGGCAAAAGAAATCGAACTCATCTGGATCCGACACGGACAAACTCAGTGGAACATGGACCGGCGTTTCCAAGGACAGCTCAATCCTCCCCTCAATGCCGAGGGGTTGCGGCAAGCGCGACGGGTCGCGCAGCGGCTGGCGGCAGAGGGCCCTTTTGATGCTTTGGTGAGCAGTGATTTAGCTCGCGCCGTACAGACTGCGCAAGCCATCAGTGCGGCGGTACGTCTGCCCATCAGCGCATACTATACTGAACTGCGAGAACGGCATATGGGGCGACTGGAAGGACTAACGCATGAGGAGGCCGAGATGAGCTACGGCCCTGCCTTTCGGCAAATGTCGCTGGGAAAAGAGTCGCCTGAACACTTTCGCATGCGGGCCGTTCTGGCGGCCGAGCTGATTATCGCTCAGCACAGAGACCGGCAACGCATTCTCGTTACCTCTCACGGCGGCCTAATCAAAGCGTTCTTGCTCGCTTATCAACTACCTTTTCAGGGGCCTCTGCAAAACACATCCCTCACCAAGGTGGTTCGCTCAGGAACGGGCAAGTGGCAATTGCTTACCCTAAACGACGTCGAGCACCTGGCTACCCCCGCTTAAACCACGGAAGCCGCCGGAAGTATCCGGTAGACGCCGGGAACCGCCGGCCATGCGGCAACTGCGGAAAAGGAAGAGGGAAATCGCTGGACCGTCTGCATTTATTTCGACCTCTTATTGATCCGGTTATATAAACGCTGCATGCGAGCATCAATCGCCGCGATCTCCTCGGCGCATGCCTTAAGCTCCGCTGTAATGTCCTCAGGCCATATGCTATCCATTTTGTAGGCGAGTTCATGCTCTAACGACGCCCAGAAATCCATAGCGATCGTGCGAATTTGGATCTCAACCTTGACTCTTTCCATGCGCTGCGAAAGATAGACCGGGATGGTGACGATCAGGTGCAAACTGCGATAACCGTTGGGCTTCGGATTCTTGATGTAATCGATGGTGCGCAGCAGTTCAACATCCGCTTGCCGGATAATTAGGTCGGCAATGGTGTAGATATCGTCTATATATGAGCAGATCACACGCACACCGGCAATGTCGTTGAGATTCTTACGTACCGACTCCAAGGTCAAGGGATAACCTTTTCTGGTCAGCTTATCTATGATGCTCTTAGGCGTCTTCACTCGCGTTTCAATATGGTGGATCGGATTGCGGTCCCAGATCGATTTAAACTCTTCGTTTAGAATACGCAACTTAGTATCCATCTCGCGTACGGCTGCCAAATAGATATTTTGCACCTCGAGAAAGGAACGGATCATCTGTTTAGTCTTCTCCGGCAGATTCCCCTGACTCATGCCTTCCAGGAAATATGCTACTCTATCTGACGGGTCGTAGGGCATGGTCCTCTCTCCTTTATATTACCTCGGTACTGTGATGATGCCTCCGGCCGCGCTTTTACCGGCCTAAGCGAGATCATACTGCGCCTTGCCGCATTACCATGCTTCATATGACGACTATGTTATGCCGTATGAACCAGCGGCACTTCGATCACTTGATCATGCGACAACATGCAGATGTAAATGGCTGCCACCGGCAACTGCAACACCTGAGCAGCCGCTTTGGCATACCAGTGTAATTGATCCTGGTAACGCTCCAACACGGTCGCCTTAAAATGGCGTGTAAACAGCCGATCTGTCTTAAAATCGACCAGGACCCAACCAGCGGGTTCATTGAACAGACAGTCAATAACCCCCTGTAATACTACGACGTCCTGCCGGTCGAAACGGTGACCTGAAACGGCTGCGTCCGGTTGGAGTACGCTCAGACCGGCGGAAAAAGGAGACGCCGGCTTACCAAGCCGCAACTGATCGACTGAAATGCCCAGCGTAAACGGCACTTCGCGCAACACTTGCCTACCTGTTTGCGCGGCATGCAGCATACGCCTGCCTACGTCACCGGCGAAAAATCGTACCAGCGCCTCTTTGTCTACGGCCTCCCCTTCTTGCTGCGTAAGAAAGCGCCGTTCCACCAGCTGTTCAATGCAGTCCGTCACCGTTTGCAGGGACACTGCGGTATCCAGGGGCAAATGCTGCAGCACCAGGTGGGTGACGGTACCCACCTCGGTAGGCGTCAGCTTTCCGGTATCCAGCATAAAACTAGGCCGGCGGAACGTAGGCTGTATATACAACTTGTTCGGAGCGCTCTCAGCAGTCTCTAATTGCATCTCTCGCCGCTTGAGCTCCGTTACCGTCGTGCGAGCGCCAACAGTGCTCAACCAGGCATAAGGATACTGCCATGTAATTTGTCGTTGCAGTTGCGCCGCCAACTCCGGATTCCACACCGACCCGGACTGCTGTTGTTCCTGATCGCGGCCTTCCAAAGCAAGCGCATCACCCGTACTAGACTGAGATGGACCAAACTCGCGCACCACAGCCTCAGCAGGATACAAAGTCGCTTGCCAACCCGGCACGCTGCCGGTACTTATCTCGTGTTCAGAACAGTCAGGGACCAAACCATCTAAGCTGCTTAATACCGGCATAATCCAATCTAAGCAGGTGTTAACCTTAGTGGCCAAATACAGGGGCAGGCGCCGATTCTCTTGCACCGTCTCCGCTTGTTGCCGCCAACGTTCCACGCTCTCGGGCAAAGCGCTCACGGATCCCACCAAATATAACCTTTCCCGTGCTCTAGTGAGAGCCACATACAGAATGCGCATCTCTTCAGAGAGTCCGGCGCGCCGAATACTCTCTCGCACGCCCATGCCGGCTAAGGTGTCGGAACGCGTGAGGTGAACGGGGTCAATCAGCTTGGGTCCGAATCCCAATTGCCGGTCGTATAACAGCGAACCTCTAAGATCCTGCCGGTTAAACTGCGTACCCAACCCGGCCAAAAAGACGATGGGAAACTCCAGCCCCTTACTGGCATGAATGCTCATTAGGCGCACCACATCTTCGTTTTCACCCAATGTAGGCGCAGTACCCTGGTCGTCCCCGGCGGCTTGTAAGTCGGCAATGTACTGTAGAAAGCGCGGTAAACCGGGGCGGGTAAACTGATCGAACTGCAGCGCCCTATCGTACAACGCTCGCAAGTTGGCTTGTCGTTGACCGCCTCCGGGCATTCCGCCACAGTAATCGTAGTAACAGGTCTGCCGATAGATGCTCCAGATAAGCTCCGCGACACTGTGCCGGCGCGCCTGGCTGCGCCATTCTTCGAGTTGCGACAGGAACTGCGTCAGTTTCTCACCTAAAGCGTCTTCTTGCCGAGCTCGCGCCACGACCGCATCGTAGAACTCGCCGTCCATAAGTGCTAGGCGAATTTGGGCCAGATCATGCGCGTTTAGGCCGCACAGCGGCGACCGCAATACGCCGCTCAGGGGAATGTCTTGGCGCGGATTATCTATAATTTGCAATAGTGCGATCATGGTCTCGACTTCCACTGCACGGAAGTAACCAGACCCAGTCTCTCCGTATAACGGAACGCCTTCCTGACGAAAGACATCCAGAAAGCTGTTAACCTTTTCCTTAGTCGCGCGCAGCAATATGACGACATCGCGGTAACGCACCGGACGATAATCATCAATCCCCTTATCCCAAACCAAGGTGGGGGGATTGCTCTCGTTCACCAATGCCTTAATTTGCCTGGCGATTAAAGCCGCTTCTCTTTCGATGGCGCTCAGGTCCAGGTCCTGATCCGCTTCAGCAGTGACAGCATCGTCAGCATCACTTTCACCGGCTGCAGATACGACGGGGGCTGCGCCATCGCCGGTATTGATTCCCAAACGCTTGCGTGCATCTTCCAGCAAACCGGCATCACGCTCTAGTAACAGCACATGGACCGGATGCTCCGCTTGATCCAAAGGTGCATAGTCGGCCCCGTAGACTAAGGCGACGTCATCATCGTAATCCACATCGCCGACGTCCGTGGTCATCAACGCCCTGAACAGCTGGTTGACTCCATCGACAACCGTCTTGCGACAGCGAAAATTCGTAGAGAGCGATATCTGGGCGCCTATACCTTGCGCAGCCTGCCGACAGCGCTGTAAAAAGATGGTGGGTTCGGCCAACCGGAAACGGTATATGCTCTGCTTCACATCACCGACCACAAACGTGGTGGAACTGCCTTGCGTAGGGTTACTCCGACCGGCGACCAAGTTTAAGACGGCATCCTGCACCGGGTTGATATCCTGATACTCATCACAAAGCACTTCGTCAAACTGCGTTTGTACCTCCAGCGCTAAAGGCGCGGGTATGAGATTCTCGGCCGTCGATGCCGGATCCAGCAGCAGCTGCAGCGTGTAACGCTCCAAGTCGTTAAAGTCTGCCACAGCGCGTGTCCGCTTCACCTCTTGATAGGCAGCGCTAAACTCGCTGACCAAATCGGCCAGCGCTTGCATGGGCACTGCCAGGCTACGCAGATCAGTCAACATATTCTCCGCCGAGCGACAGAAAACCTCGCTGCGTAGTTTGGTTAAGCTTTTTTTGGCTTTCTCACGCAGAGCCTGTACCCTAACCTTCAGACCTTCATCCAGCTCTACGGGCGATGACCGTTTGCGCGGCGCGTTAGCCCGCATATACTTCAGTGTCGCAATTGCATCAACCATTTGATCCCAGTCGCCCCGCTCCAGTAGGGCACGCAAATCCGCCACTTGCGCCATATCGTCTTGGAGAGGCTTCACATAATGCTCCGGACCGGCCGGGGCCTGCGCCAAGCGCAAGGCGCTCTCCAACGTCGCTTTCACCCGCATTAGCTCCTGTTTGGCGGAGTCAACCACCACACTATACCAAGGCAGGTCCTTTAACTGCGCATCGGCGTCAAGCACGAAATCCCGCGCCGCTTTGCGCAACCACACATCCGGATACACCTGACTCTGAGCGAACGCATGCA
>DUQB01000090.1 GCA_012838035.1 Bacillota bacterium
GAAAAATTAGTTGCAGGCCGGCCCATCAAACATTGGCATCAGAGGGCCAACTTTCACACCAACTTCGGTATAACTCACCGCGGATTCTTTCATCCCGGCGACATTGCCCTCACGTTGGGTATTATGGCTATGGCAGGTCTAATGTATAAGCTACGCCGGCGCAGCGTACCTGCAGAAACCTTTCACCACTGGGCTGAAGCCTTGCACGTGCTTAGCCAACTGCACTTATGGGACCATACGATTGCTTGCGTAGGCGGACAGAATTGGCCGCGCTTCACCTGGGACCAATCCATGGTTTTGCCGGTATTGGTATGGGCAGCCTCCGGTACGGTTGCCGGCTCAGATGCGACACCGCCCGTACTCTCTGCTCAGCAGGCCTTGGTGATGGCGGACGGCATACTGGCCCATCTACAGCATGAACAGAAACTCAATGAGGACGGCAGTTTTTACGGCAAGCGACTAGCAAAACTGAAAGAGCGCACCGAATGGGAATACTTCCGTTACGAGGCCGGCACCGCATTTGCAGTGGCTGCGGCATATGCCATTCTCACCCAAGCCGACGCAAGCGCTCGCGGTACTGCCCAAGCTCATGGCGATGCGGAGGTTCTTGAGCCGCCTCAAACTCAATTCGTGTCGGAAAAAAGAGTCAGCTACCGCGAGCCCAGTCTGGGCACGCTGTGGCTCCGCGGTCCCAAACGATTTGCCTCCTGGTGCTGGCAGGCCTGTCATATTCCGGCCCAAGGGTTGGTTATTCCCCGCTCCGGCAAGCGATTAAGCGAGTGGAACGGTAATATGGTGGGCTCGGTTCAGCTGAAGGAGCACGAACCCTACTATGCGTTGCAATATCATCGAGCAGCGGAGTATGCCCATGGGTTCAGCACCATGGGATTGATCGCCGAACAGCTGCCGATGTGGCATATGGCCGATAAAACGCCGTCATTGCGCCACGGGCTAGCCTTCTTCGTTCTACCCGACGACGTCACGTGCATCCTCATCGACTTGCTATGGTGCGAAAGACAGGTAAATCTGGTTCGCAACTCGGGATCACTATACAAAGTCGCCAACGACATCACCAACGGCAACAGCAGAAAGCTGACCTACCTGGGCGGTATGCGCCAGGTGCAAGGCATTGGCGCAACTCCTGAGGTTTGGCGACCTGAGAGCCCTTGGCTGGTGGTAGACGATTGTTTGTTCATCATGCCGCTATGGGGTGGAGAACTAGCGGTGCGTATTGAAGGCGAACGCTCTTCAGATCACATGCAATGGGGCGACTACAGCCTCCTTTGGCATGAAATCTGTGCTCCATACGATTTGAGGCAAAGACGCGTGCGCAGCGGAGCAGTTCTACGAGACACCTGTACGGCTTTTGTATGCGAAGTGACAGGTAACGCAGCCGCCACCACCGCAGAGCGCTTAGCTGCTCAACCCTTATCGATCAAAGCATCCGAAACAAGAACATCGGTTTATGCTCGCGCGGTTCAGATAACCGACAACCTGGGCGACATCTATGTATTGGCGGTAAATTTCGACCGTAACCCGGTAGCTGTACGTCTTGCCGCTGGCGGGCATTTAGAATTCATTGCCGGAAACGGGAAACTGCAAGATGGGGAGTTACTTTTGCCCCCGGCATCGTTCATTATTTGTAAACATAATTGACCAAAACTAGGAGTTCGCCTTGACCCACAGAGATCATAGCCGGAGTATCCAGTAGTTGATTACTCACAGTGCGTGTCGCCCCTTGCTCCAAATCTGAATGCGTCAGCTCCCAGCGCGCTCCGGTAATGGACACATCGTCGGCCTGAGTACTCAGAGGCAAAACGGAGAACAAGGCGCCAGGTTGGGCGTTGACGACAAAGGGGCTGTTGTGAGGGGTAACCAACCAAACACTCTGATTGCCATCCGTGGCAACGGCCTTTACGCCATGGCGCCGCAACACCCGCAACAAACCCAGGTTGGCCAAAGTATGATCCAGCCTACCTCCCAGCGCACCGGCCAGCACCACTTCCGTCGCACCGCTGCGCAGCGCTTCCGCAACGGCGAGCTCGGCATCTGTTTCATCCTTTAGCGTGGGAAACTTATGCATACGTACAGCTTGAAGCAGGTGAAGTTCAGCTGCAGGGAGAGAGTCGAAGTCACCTAAAACGATGTCAGGAGTGACACAAAGGCGCAGCGCATGCAACCCGCCGCCGTCTGCGCAGATAATCGGCCGGAAATCACCCGTCAGCTCGGGAATACTCTGCCAGGCGGCAGTATTGAGATCACCCGCCAGCAGTATTAAACAACGCATCGTATTCAACCTCTCTCCGCCAAGACGTTCCTCTATATGGTACAATGTACCACATACATGATCTTGTTTCGTACGTATTATGCATACGGTAATCTGGTAAGAAGGTGGCGCTGCACATGAGTCAACGGTTGCAAAAGGCGCTCAGCGCCGGAATACTACTCGGCGATGGAGCAATGGGTACCATGTTGTATAAAGCCGGCCTTAAACCTGGCGATTGTCCGGAGTTGTTCAATCAGTCGGCACCGGAAAAGGTCATGCGCATTCATCAAGAGTATGTAGCAGCCGGCGCACGCTTGGTAGAAACCAACACCTTTGGCGCCAACCCCATCCGTTTGGCGCGTTACGGCTTAGCAGGGCAAACCGGCGAACTCAACCGCTTAGGTGTCACGCTCGCGCGTCAAGCTGTCGGCGAGCAGGCGCTGGTGTTAGCATCGATGGGACCTTTAGGTGAATTGATCGAGCCTTTTGGTGAAATAAGCCAAATCGACGCGCAACGTGCTTTTGCGTTGCAGGCGGAAGCATTCGTCGCAGCCGGTGCCGATGCCTGCCTTGTAGAAACCATGTCCGACCTGACTGAAGCCGTCATCGCCGTTAAAGCAGCCGTAACCGCCGGTCTATTCACTATTGCGCATATGAGCTATGAGGTATCTGGTCGCACCTTTATGGGTGTTGCTCCTGAACAGGCTGCAGAAGCGCTGGCTGAGGCCGGAGCGGCCGTCATAGGAGCCAACTGTTCGGTCGGCCCGACGGAAATGCTCTCTGTCGTGCGGCAGCTACGTGAGTGTACCGATCTCCCCCTCAGCTGCATGCCGAATGCCGGTCTGCCGGAAACTATCAACGGAGTCGACACTTGGCCGCTAAGTCCCGCCGAATTCGCCCAATGGGGAACAAAGCTTGTCGCTGCCGGGGCCCGGCTTATAGGTGGCTGTTGCGGCACGACGCCGGCGCACATTCAAGCTCTGGCGCAAGCTCTCCAAGGCCGCCTCGCGGAAATAGGCTAGAGTATGAGGGGGTCCCGGAGGGATCGATCATTACCGTTCCTCAATCGGGATCCCGTGTTGCAGCAGTAATGCCGCCGTTACTCCGGCTCCGGCGATGAGCCGACCGCTGAACGTGCCGTCGTATACCTGCGTAGCTCCACACGAAGGGCTACGCCGCTTTAATATGGCCCGAATAATCCCTTCCTCCCGGCAGATACGCAATGCGTGCTCCGCACCTCTCTTGAACTGTGCAGTCACGTCGCGCCCCGCTCTAGTACATACGCGAGCACGTCCGGCGAGCACATCGTTACCAGTGCCGCCAATAATCTCCGCAGGGTCCCTGGGGATAGGCAAACCACCGGCTACCTCGGGACAGACCGGCACTAACTCCACATTCTGGGGCAGTTGCGCATGAGCATGCTCACCGTCATAGCGGCAGCGACAGCCGACAAGACAGGCGGAAACCAGCACCTTTTCCATATGGAAATCACCTCATTAGGTCGTTCTACGGCAGCTACCTCTTATTGTACAAGGTAAAAACAGATCGGGCTAGAAAAGCGAGATGAGCGAGGTGTATAGCGTGGGTAGTAAGGTTCCATGGATTCTGAGTCTGGATGTAGGTACATCATCGGTAAAGGCGCAAGGTTACACGGCGGACGGCCGGGCTATTCGCCACTTGACGGCTAGTTGCAGCCATGCGCCGTTCGTGACTGCGAACGGAGGTAGCGAATTTGCGCCTCAGGCACTCACGCAACGGTGTATTCACGTATTACAGCAAGTATTGACCCAACGCGGTAGGTTACCTCTTCCCGAGGCGGTTGCCATAAGCGTTTTTTGGCATAGTCTGGTCGGCGTAAACTCATTCGGAGAAGCCATTACGCCGGTATATACCTGGGCAGATACTCGCAGCGCGCACCATGTTAAGCTTTTGGTCGAACGCATCTCCGCATCTCAATTACACCAAGAGACCGGTTGTTTTGCCCACACCAGCTACCTGCCGGCGCGTCTGCTCTGGTTGCACGACACCTGTCCCGATATCGTAGCCCAAGTACGCTACTGGCTCTCCTTTGCCGATTATCTCTACCTGCAACTGTTCGGCGAGGCGGTCACAAGTCATTCAATGGCTTCCGGCAGCGGACTCTATCACCAAGCGCAGCAGCAATGGTCGGCCAAACTCTGTGCCGTTGCCCGAATAAACATCCGACAACTCCCACAGATTCTCGCTGACGGCGTCTCCCTCCGCGGCCTGCGCCCTCCTTATGCCCGGCAACTACCGCAATTGGCCGCTACGCCTTGGTTTCCAGCCTATGGGGACGGAGCCTGCAGCAATGTGGGCAGCGGTTGCGCCATGCCACAAAAGATTGCGCTGATGATCGGTACCAGCGGCGCCATGCGCAGCATCCGAACTGATCCGGAGTATACTCCCCAAAACGGTTTGTGGTGCTACCGGTTGGATCAAACCAGATACATAACAGGCGGTGCGCTCAGTAATGGCGGGAATGCGCTTAACTGGTGTAAACAGACTTTCCGCCTCCCGGATCCTCATCAGCTGCAAGAGCAACTAAGCCAACTGCAGCCGTGTCGACACGGATTGGATGTTTTGCCTTTTCTGGCAGGTGAGCGGGCTACCGGTTGGGCGGCGCATGCCCAAGCAGCCATTCAAGGACTAGGTTTGCACACCACGCCTATACAGATTTATCAGGCTTTCATGGAAGCTGTTTGTCTGCGGTTTAAGGCAATTTACAAACAGTTTGAGCTACAAACGACAGCTACTGCGGTAGTTGCTACAGGCGGAGCATTACTTCATTCGCCGGTGTGGATGCAGATGATGGCCGATGTCCTTGAGATCCCGGTCATTGCATCTGAAGAGCGGCAAGCGAGTTGTCGCGGCGCAGCCCTTCTTGCGGCAGAGCGACTAGGTTTAATAAACCATATTGGTGAAGCGGCTGAGCTATATGGCAAGAGCTATCTGCCTCGCCCTCAGGTCTCCATCGTCTACCAAGAGGCCTTTGCTCGGCAGATAGCTCTATACGGCAAGTTAATCGGTCCGTCTCCGGATCTCGCTTAGCTAAGACTATTCGGCGATCAGCTTTTGACCGACTACCGCCCACATTGCCGGATCTTCCATGCCTAAACGCCACAGAGTGAAGCCGCGCAGATTGAACTCTTGCACCAGGTCCAACTTCCAACTACTGCTGGCGGCGTTTTCGAACCATACCTGATGCAGTACGCCGCTATGGTCGCGGTAGAAGTACTTCGGTACGTTGGTTGCGGTATCCCATTGCAGGATGGCTTGACCTCTTTCCACCGGTGCCATGGCGCGTTTGTAATCCAAATATACCGGTGAGTAAGCGTTGCTCGCCCAATCAAAACCATAGGCAGGCAGCCCCACCAGCAGTTTTTCTGCCGGTATCTCTCGCACGGCATAACTGACGACCTCACGCACCCACCCTGACGAAGCGACTGCTCCAGGTCCCGTGCTGTAACCATGTTCATCATAGGTCATCAACATCACCCGATCGACTAAGGCGCCTAACGCTGCGTAATCATAACCGCCCGCCCAGCCGTTAAGCGGATCATCCCATGTTTTGGCCGGCACTGAAATGCTCACCCGTACCCCTGCGCTCCGCAACTTATCTGCAATGATTTTAACAAAGGCGGTGAAGCTGTCGCGAGATGCGGGTGCCACCCACTCAATATCGATGTTGATGCCGTCAAACGCCATCTGCTCTACAAGGGCGAGCAGATTGTCCGCCAGCTTACTTGCGGCTTGAGGATCGGTCAACAATTTGTTGATTACAGTACGGCTGATGTTCCCGCTGCCGTAGAGTAGGTTATGAAATAGCGCTTCTACCTTCACGCCTAACGAGTGGGCTAAATCTACAGTCCGGCGGATTTCCCCTTCAGGAGCGTTGTCCATGGTGCGCAGTTCACTAATATGATGCGGATCAATTTGGTACCAAAAACCAGAAATGTAGCTTAGATGCTCCGCCTGACTTACCAACACGCTCTCTGAAGTAGGAATCGTTCCTTCCGGCCCCGTATAATAACCTACCACCTCCCGGATGGCCAACGCAGGTGGCGCATGGGGCTCTTCTGCCGGCAAATCGGGATCAGTACCACTCGGGGGAGGTTGTGTCGGGACTTCTGTCCCGGTACCTAAAGAGATACCTGGCACCTTGCCACAACCGGTGGCTGTGATCAATACTATAAGGAGTATGCCGATCCAACGCGCCAATCGAGTCAAAAGTTGCCATTGCATTCTGTTCACCAAATTCCTCCAGCCTTGGCAGTATATATCCTTGGTTGGAGGAATTCGGAATAAGCCCAGCTACGTCCTCTAGACAATGTTTGCCAGGCTGGCGGCCGCTCTACTGATCAGGGGCGACCAACATAGCGCGGTCAGCCATGCCTTTGGCCGCTTGGCGACTTGATAGGTGCAAGAAAATAATAGAGAGTAAACCAGAGGTGTACAAAATGCCACAACCCGAACCCACCATGGCCGTACTGTTTGATATGGACGGCGTGTTGGTTCTTAGCAATCCGGCGCATCAGGCCGCCTGGGCTGAATTTGCCCAAGAGCGGCTGGGTTTGACCATAACAAAGGAGATGTTTTACCGGCGCATTTCCGGTCGCAAGAACGAAGAAGCGCTGGAAGAACTCTTCCCCAACCAATTTACGGCGGAAGAACTCACGCGCTTAAGCGAAGAAAAGGAACAATACTATCGAGAACACTACGGTCCGACGCTGGAACCTGTACCCGGTGTGGTTGAACTAATTGAACAACTTCGGCGCCAAAATGTCCGTTTAGCCGTAGCAACCTCCGCCATCAGCCAAAACGTCAGTCTGGTTCTGGCACGATTCGGCATCGGCGACGCTTTCCCCATCATCGTTACTGCCACGGATGTAATTAAAGCCAAGCCGGATCCTGCCATTTACCTGTTGGCCGCTGAAAAATGCGACATGCCTCCTGAGCGTTGCGTGGTGTTAGAAGACGCTGTTGCCGGAGTACAGGCCGCCAAAAGAGCAAACATGCGGTGTTTGGCCGTTACAACCAGCCATACGACGGAAGAATTGCTCTCTGCCGGCGCCGATGCGGTTTATCCTGACTTTACAGCTGTAAACACACAGACCTTGCGCAACCTGTTGTACGGTGAGATAAACGGCTGATGCCGGGAACTGCATAGCGCCCCGGCATCAGTAAGTAAGTAGGTTCACATAGTGTTAGGCGAAGGGTAGATGTACCGTCCGTTCCTGCCGGGCGGATATGTTGGCGGCTTCCATCAAGGTGCTCAAGTTACAAGCAGCATCCAAATCGAAGACAACGGGCGCGCCTCCGCGTATAGCGTCCACCCATTGTCGCATTGCCGAGGGTAATGCTTTAGGCAGCTTGGTCGGCGTCAACCAACCGTCAACGGCAACGGACAATTTGCGGCTGTTTATACGAACCTCGGCGTCCGGAAAACCGTAATAAAGCGTACCTTCAGTACCATGGGCCTCTATCGTAAACGGACTGTTGCGAGCGCAGAAGGACGACTCGGCAATGGCCAAGCCGCCGTTGGCGTAGGTCATGACCACCACCGCATTATCTTCCACTTCCAAACCCGCGGTTACCTGGTTATACCGTGCCGTCACCGTCTGCGGCATGCCCATGAGGTACTCAATGGCGTACATGGGATGTGCGCCCAGGTCGATGAGCGATCCTCCACCGCATTGCTCCATGCTGAGAAAATGTGGGGGCAGCCACTTATCGATGGTGCCGGTATGTGCAATGTGGGCTCGCAGCAGGGTAACCTGTCCGAGCCAACCTTCGGTTATGGCTTGCTTAATAAAAAGCATTCCGCTGCGTGTGCGCTGAGGGAAGGATATGCAGAACCGTACTTGAGCCGCACGCACCGCATCAGCTATTTGATTGGCCTCAACCTGAGTGAGTGCCAGCACCTTTTCTGTAAAAATGTGTTTGCCCGCTTTTGCAGCCGCAATAATCACTTCGGGATGCATGTTGGTAGGTGCGTTCACGATGACTGCATCAACATCCTCCCTATTCACTGCCGCATCCAAATCTTCTACATACTCCGCACCGATTTTTTGCGCCCATTCGCGCCCGCGTTGGGGAAGTTCATCCCACACCACCGTTATTTTGGTATCAGGTAACGCCAAAATTTCCCTTGTATAACCAGGCGCATGCACATGCCAGTAACTTAACATGGCTACTCTTAACACTTTTAGTCCCCCTATCTCCTGTCTTTTATCAGCGGCAGAACCAGACACACTCAGACGCTCTTAAATAGCTGTCGTAATATGCCGAATGATGATGCATTATGCATGTACGGTCTAATTTGACGCTTGACCGACGATACCCTTGCCGGAATCGGTGTGAGAGGATCTTTACTTCTTCATCGTTTCGCTTGTGCCGACAAGCATGCATCATCACAACCCTATACGCAGAAGGGCTTTTGTGGCGATCGGTGCAAAGGCGTAGAGTGCCCATCGCCGTCTGTGGAAAACATTCTTCGTTCCTGATTCATTATTAAGAGGAAAACAGCAATGCAATGGGTAACTATACACTATAGGTTTGTAACCTATCCCTCCCCTGTTACCTCTACTTAGTTTTTTTTACGACATATCTGCGCCTAACCGCAGCGCGTATGACATTAAGTATAAGTTCATGGAAGGAGTCTAAGTATGAAATCAGTGCGTTTTGCCATTATCGGATGTGGAGCCATCAGCAAAGCACACATCCAAGTCATCCAATCGCTTGATGGAGCTGAGGTGGGTGCAGCAGTAGATATCAATGAAGCACGTGCTCGTCAGGTCGGTGAGGAACTCGGCTGCCCCTGGTACACCTCGATCGAGGATATGTTGGCAGATAAGGATAACGCGATCGATGTCGTGAACATATGTACAGCCAGCGGCCTGCATATGGAACCGGCTATATCCGCCGCCGCCGCCGGCAAGCATGTGCTTATCGAAAAACCTCTCGAGGTAACCTTAGAGCGCTGTGATGCGATTATCGATGCATGCAAGAAGCATGGCGTGCTGCTGGGCGGCGTATTCCAAAGCCGTTTCCTACCGGCCAACATCCTAGTGAAGAAAGCCGTAGACAACGGCTACTTCGGCAAACTGCTTCTAGGCAATGCTGAAGTGAAATGGTTTAGAGCTAAGGAGTACTATTCCACGGCAGGTTGGCGGGGTACTTGGCGGTTCGACGGTGGCGGCGCCCTCATGAACCAGGGTATCCACCAGGTTGATTTATTACAATGGATGATGGGTCCGGTCGTCTCGGTCAAGGCAATCACGCAGCGTCTGGTTCACGAAACGATTGAAGTAGAAGATTTAGCTGTTGCCCTATTGCAGTTTGCCAACGGCGGCGTAGGCGTCATTGAAGCCAGCACCTGCATTGCGCCCGGATATCCAAAGAAGCTGGAAATTCACGGCTCCCTAGGCGGCGCCATCGTTCAAGACGATGTTATCACTGCCAGTACCGGGATTCCCGAAGGACCCGAACTGGATGAAGCCAAAGCCAGTCATGGCCATGTAGCCAATTTTGCTGATCCCATGGCCATCTCATTCTTGGGTCATGAGCGACAGATTTCGGATTTTATTCATGTGATCCATCACGGTGGAACCTTGGCGATTACAGGCGAAGAAGCGCGCAAATCGGTTCAGATTGTCACGGCAGTGTATGAAGCCGCCAAGTCGGGAACGACCGTAACGCTTTAATTTCATGGAGCCGCTTACGGCTCACTCTGTCTAAACATGCCTGAACCACCAGCGGTACCGCAAACACATAAGCTTGCGAGTTCCTTTGGTGGTTCATCATCGTTTTTTCATTCTTTATCTCGGCGCTCTCTGAAAGGGTTTCCGGCGAGATCAAACTGCGCGGTAGCCTTCAGCAGATCATCAAGTAATACGATTTGCTCCTCCTTCAGGCGCATGATGCGCAGCACTTTCTCACGCAACTGGGCCGGCCGCGTGCGTAACAGCAAATCCTGGTAGTCATGTTTAAGAAACAGCCGTTCCAACAGCAACAGCTTTTCAGTAAGATAATCATGCATTACCGCGCACCTCCTTCGCCTTGGGGCTCTGCATCACCAGCATATAATCCACATCCCAAGGAACCGCCGCTACTTTCTCCGGGTATGTTATCTGCGCAATCATGAAGTGAACACGGATAAACTCTGGAAACCAGTGAATAGCGATTACATCACCAACAGCAATGGGCCATGCCCTGTGCTCATCATCAACCAGATGAATGTAGATTCGGCCATAATCGCTACTCCGCCGCAACAACTGCAGCAGTTCCGGCTCCACTTGACTGAGCGCATATGCTAAATGATAGAAACCTCCGGTGCCGATCTTGGCCATATTATCGACTACCCACATGCGCCGTATGCCAGCTTTCATGGGCACTCACACTCCGCTCCGTTACAGCATATGTCGCCGCATACGACAAAGTGCCTTACCCATACCTTATTCGGGAAATCCCAGGGTCAGTACCGCATGGCAAGTACTTACACACACTGTTACGCCAGGCGACACGAAAAGGATGAGTGCGAGGCTCATCCTTTTCGTGTTCGCTGCTAGATATGCCCTTGATGCGATGCCTACTTGGCGTGTTCGCGCATACCGGCTTCAAAACTGATGGTTGACGGCGGGAAGTCCATATCACGCACGAACTCCAACGCTTCCATTGCGCCATGCTCTCTATCCATACCACTGTCTTCCCATTCTACCGACAACGGTCCCTCATAACCAATTTGGTTGAGGGCGCGTACGATCTCTTCAAAATTGACGCCGCCTCTGCCGGGAGAACGGAAATCCCAACCACGGCGATGATCACCGAAGGACAAATGCGACGACAGGATGCCGGCTTTGCCGTCGAGCGTGGTGATGGCATCCTTAACATGAACATGGAAGATGCGATCGGGGAACTCGCGGATGAACTGTACCGGATCGACAAACTGCCATAGGAGGTGGCTGGGATCGAAGTTAAATCCGAAGGCCGGATGATTACCTACAGCGTCGAGTGCCATGCGCGCCGTGTAAATGTCGTAAGCTATCTCAGTCGGATGGACTTCCAGCGCAAACTTGATCCCATTTTCTTGGAAGACGTCAAAAATCGGGCCCCAGCGTTCGGCAAACAAATCGAAACCTGCTTTAACGTCATCCGGTCCCAATGGTGGGAAGGGGTAAATCAGATGCCAAATGGAAGAACCAGTAAAACCGTTCACCACCGACACGCCGAAGCGCTTGGCAGCTACCGCGCTCTTTTTCATCTGCTCAATCGCCCACGCAGCCTTCTCCTCATGCTTGCCCTGCAACTCTGCAGGCACCCAAGCATCCGAACGCGCATCGTTTATATCCAGCACCATCTGGCCGATAATATGAGCGCTGATGGCCCAGCATTGCAGGTTGTTGTTAGTAAGTACGGCCTTGTGCTCATCACAATAGGTAGGGCTCTCACAGGCTTTGTTGATATCGAAATGGTCGCCCCAACAGGCCAATTCTAAACCGTCGTAACCCCACCCGGCAGCTTTTGCCGCAAACTCCGCAAACGGAATGTCGGTCCACTGTCCGGTGAAAATAGTAACTGGACGTCGCATGTAGACTCATCCTCCCACATTGTAGAAATTGTGTCGCCGCATGTGCAGGGTCACCGCGCATCCGGCTTCTGCCGGTTGTCAAATGAAGTGATCCTGCTTCTACCCTAAAAACGCCTGTGCAACAAGATCATGCCGCCGAACCGACCGCCTACCAGCCGGTTCTTTGGACACGGTACCTTAGAATGTTTTTCCATTATCATTTCCATACTTGTTCAGCTTTCCCTGCATTCGAAAGGGAATGCGCATGTATGTCGCGATTTATCCACCGGGATCTTCACTCGCCGTCGGTCCTTCGATCTCAAAGCTGGATGTCTACTTCCCGCCGGCTGTATCAGCATACCGATAATATTTCCAGGATGTTCACAAACAGTTAATGCATATGTCTGGGGAACCCTATCATTATGTGGTATTATGGGACCGTCTGAGGTGAAACGTCAGGAGATTCACGGAAAGGATGAGTTGCTTGATAACAATAACTGCTGAAGCAGCCAAGCGCCTTAAAGAAGAACTTGCTAAAACCGACCTGCCGGGTGTGCGAGTTTATGCCCAACCCGGTGGATGTAGCGGAATTTCGTATGGTATGGCTTTGGATGAAGCGCATGATGAGGACCATGTGGTCACGATGTTTGATATCAACCTCTATATCGATCCTGCCAGCGGTCAACTGCTCAAAGGGGCGGAAATAGGGTATGAGGATTCACCTGCAGGTGGCGGATTTCTCATCAATAATCCCAATCACATACCCAGCAGCTGTGCCGGTTGCCAAAGCGGTTGCGGCGCCCATTCCGACGACGAGGAGTAGCTCGCGACTCAGCCGTTCTGCACATTAGCGCTATCTGGAGAACTGCCTATTCAGGCGTTCTCCTTTTTTGTTACGTCGCCAAGCAATTGGTGAACGCCTAAACCTGTTCCCGGGTCTGTTCCGCAAGCTCGCCCTCCTTTGGCTCTTCTACCTCGTCGTCCATACCGGCGCGAGACCGATCACAAGGCACGAGTACATTCCAGTCGGGCGAACTAGTGAACCAATCCGGGTTGTTCACAAGACGCAAGCCGATGATGGAACGAGCTCGCCCTCTGAAGCGCAATCGCCAGTACGCATTGCGAATAGGATCAAGCGGCTTGAGGGTACGGTAGGTTACATAGGGCCACCCGTTTATTCTACGTGTGACGATGACGCTGTGATCATAGAACCCGTCACCATCCCAATCGTAAAAGATGATGTCGCCTAAGCGCAGCAGACGAGCACGGCTGGGACGGGCCAAAAGGTCGTAACGTTGACCAAAATAGAGGCTTAAATAGAGAATGAACAGCGAAGGTAACGACCAAGTACACGACCACCAGTCCCGTTGATCACCGTCAAAAGGTTGAGTACTCCGCCGGCGGTACCACCATTCGGAGTCGAACCCGGTCGCCCGATAATCCATACGCCAACCGCCTGCCAGTAGGCATTGCGACACGAAGTTGGTGCAATCGCCGCCTCCGCCTAAAGTATCCATATTGGCAAACTCCGGATTAGGATTGAATACATGTCTTAACGCATAGCTTACTGCAGCAGAGCGATTATAAGCGGCCCTTGCACGCACGCGCCTCTTCAATGACGTAACCTCCACACCGTGTTGTTTTTATATCACCTATATGTGTGGTAGAGGTTATACAGACCAAACCGGGCTCCGGTATCTGATTCGTCAAGGCAGGTTCCAACCGATAGCGGATTTAGTATAATAACAGAAAGCGAGGTGAACGGTTAATGGTGTTACTGACCGGGTTACTCTTAATCGGCATCGGCATTCTCATCTCATTTACAGGCATAGGCGCCATCATAGGCATACCTTTGGCCATTATCGGCATACTGCTGGTAATCTTCGGTATTGCCGGGGCAATACTGGGCATAGCTTTCAGTATTCTCAAGCTGCTCCTAATGATCATCTTTTCGCCCTTGTTGCTCCTCGCTTGGCTTATAAGAGCTTTGTGGCACTTCCTATTCTAAGAGCATGTCGGACAGTGCGGCTGAAGGTCAGAACCAGTGCCGCGCTCGATCTACGGCTTTCCGCCACTGCTCGCGCGCTGCAGCTCTCTGTTGACCGTCCCAACTAGGTTCAACCACGGTATCGCATTGCCAAACGGCCTGCAGTTCCGCCAGATCTCGCCACACCTTCACTCCCATACCTGCCAGCATCGCCGCACCTAGTGCCGTGGTTTCGGTAATCATCGGTCTGTGTACCTCAATACCCGACAGATCAGCTTGCATTTGCAGCAAAACCGGATTGGCCGCGGCGCCGCCGTCAACCCTGAGTAGACGAGGCGGTACGGCGTCTTGCGCCATACACTCCAATACGTCCTGGCTCTGTTGGGCGATAGCCTCTAAACAGGCACGCACGATGTGCGCTCGGGTGGTTCCGCGCGTGATGCCGCCGATTAATCCGCGGGCCGAGGCATCCCAATATGGTGTACCGAGACCTACAAAAGCCGGCACAAATTTAACGCCGCCGGTATCCTGAACAGATGCCGCCAATGCGGCGGTTTCTCCAGCGGAAGCAATAATGCCTAATCCGTCACGCAACCATTGCACCGCGGCTCCGGCAACAAACACGCTGCCTTCCAAACAATAGACAGTTTTACCATTAATACGCCAAGCGACGGTCGTGAGCAAACCTTTATTGGAAAACACTGGTTTCTCGCCGGTATTTAACAATAGAAAGGCGCCTGTGCCATAGGTACACTTCGCCATACCACGATCAAAACAAGCCTGACCAAACAGGGCCGCTTGCTGATCGCCTACCAGCGCGGCTACCGGAATACCTGCAGGTATGGCGTCCAGTTGCTTGGTATAACCGCAGATTCCTGCAGTATCCACTACCTTAGGTAAAATTTGAGCCGGAATGGCAAACATGCGCAGCAAGTCGGGGTCCCAACTCAAGGTGTGGATGTTGAGCAACATCGTGCGCGCCGCATTCGAACAGTCGGTCACGTGGTTCCCGGTAAGATTCCATGCCAGCCAGGAGTCTATCGTGCCTACCAGCAGTTCGCCGCGCTCGGCCAATAAGGCTAGCTCGGGTTCTTCACGCAATAACCAGGCGATTTTGGTCGCTGAGAAGTAGGGGTCAAGCACCAAACCTGTTTTGGCCCTGATGGTAGGCTCCTTTCCCTGCGCCCGCAGCAGGTCGCAGTCGCGTGCCGTACGACGACACTGCCACACAATAGCCTTATGTAATGGATTACCCGTGCTTTTGTCCCACACTACGACGGTTTCTCGTTGGTTGGTAATACCTATGGCATCGGGTACCAAGCCGGTACGCCGCAGCACTTCGCTTGCAGCCTCAATGACGCCGATTAGAATATCCTGAGCGTCATGCTCCACCCAGCCAGACTCGGGGTAGTATTGCCGCACTTCCCGGTATGCTCTGTCCAGAATCCGCCCATTTGCATCGAAAAGGATCACAGTAGTACCCGAGGTGCCCTGGTCGATCGCCAAAATGGTAGACATTGCCACCTAACCTACCTCCCGCCATCTTCCATCATTATGCGTACCAGTTCGTTCTACGACAACGTAGTTCCTGTATTCCTGAAAAGAAACGAGCAGATCGCCGCGGGGGATCTGCTCACTTTGCTCTCTAACGATGTTCTAAAGTTGCTTGAACGGATCTTATTCGGTACTTACCGATACGTTGACTACTTGGTATCCTGCAGCATTTAGGTTCTGCACCAACTCGTCGACCTTCTGTTCCCTCACCTTGAGAATTATTTCCGGGTGCGCCTGATCGCCGAATGTGGCAATGGTTAGAATAAAGATACCCAGGTCGCTGACTATGCGACATACCTCGGCCAGCACGCCCACCCGGTTCTCCACCTTCAAAGTAATGCGGGCGCCTGGTGCCGGAGCATGCATAAGGTTGACAAAAGTATTGAAAAGGTCTTTTTCCGTAACGATACCTACGATATGCCCGTCTTCTACAACCGGCAGACCGCTGATCTGCTTATCGCGCATTAGCAAAGCGGCCTCTTCCACTGTGGCTTCCGGTGAGATCGTCAAGGGGTTTTTCGTCATTACGTCGCGCACCGTCATGCGAGCCAACAGGGAATTCTGTTCCCATTTGGAAAGAGTGGTTGCAGGAGAAGGTGCGACTCGCATCAAATCAAGTTCGGTTACAATACCTATCAATCGCTCATCACGTGTGACAAGCAAGCGACTAAAGCCTTTACGCCGCATTTCATCCATGGCGTCCAACAGTGTGGTGTTCTCAGTAATCGTAACAGGGTTGGGTGTCATCACTGCCTTTACAAGCATCAAACTCACCTTCCCTTTAGCCGCCTAAATAGGCTTTTCTTACTTCATCCACTTCGGCCAGAACTGAGGCGCTGTCCGTCATCACGACGCGACCGGTCTCCAGTACATAACCGCGGTGGGCAATGGATAACGCCATCCTAGCGTTCTGTTCTACTAAAAGGATCGTAGTCCCTGCACGGTTTATCTCTTGGACAATGCGAAATATCTCTTTTACCAATAACGGGGCCAACCCCATACTGGGTTCATCCAGCATAAGCAGTTGCGGCTGCGACATGAGAGCACGCCCAATGGCCAGCATCTGTTGTTCGCCACCGCTCAATGTGCCGGCCGGTTGCTGTTTTCGCTCCGCCAACCGCGGGAACAACTCGTACACTCGTTGCATATCGCGAGCAATAGCTGCTTTGTCTTTACGCAGGTAAGCCCCGAGTTCCAAGTTGGTCTGCACCGTCAAATTGGCGAAAATCCGGCGGCCTTCCGGTACTTGGCACAGGCCGGCCTCCACTATCTTATGCGCCGGTAATTTGGTTATGTCCATGTCCCGAAAAACGACGGAGCCGCTGCGCGGGCGCACCAGGCCGGAAATCGTATTTAACGTAGAGCTTTTTCCGGCTCCGTTAGCTCCGATCAAGGTCACAATTTCACCTTGCCCTACCTCAAGGGAGAGATCCTTAAGAGCATGAATCCCCTTCCCATAGAACACATTAATACCTTGTACGGATAGCATTAAACGACCTCCTCCCCGAGATACGCCTCAATAACACGGGGATTGGCCCGTACCTGTTCAGGACTGCCTTCTGCGATCGTCATACCGTAGTCCAAAACAGTAATCCGTTCACAAATACCCATCACCAAATTCATGTCATGCTCGATCAGCAGCACCGAGAGGTCGAAGTCCCGCCTAATCTTGCCTATGAGGTTCATGAGTTGCTCCGTTTCGTGTGGATTCATACCTGCAGCCGGTTCGTCCAGCAAAAGCAGCTTAGGTTGGGTCGCCATAGCGCGTGCGATCTCAACCAGCCGTTGCTCGCCGTATGACAGATTATTAGCCTGATGATGTGCTCTGTCCGCCAACCCTAACACATCCAGCAAATCCATGGCGGAACGGGTTATGTTTTCCTCGTGGTGGGCTATATTCAGTTGCAGCAGGGCTTGCATGAATGAATAAGTCACGTGCCGATGAAAGGCGATTTTAACATTCTCGAGCACTGTGAGACTGCCGAATAGACGAATGTTTTGAAAGGTGCGAGCCATGCCGCGTTGCGTTATCTGGTGCGCAGGCAGATTGGTAATATCTTCCCCATCAAAGATGACCTTGCCGGTAGTAGGCTTGATCATACCGGAGAGCATATTAAACACAGTTGTTTTACCTGCGCCGTTGGGACCGATCAAGCCTTGCAGATCGTTCATTTCCAACTGCAGGCTCAAATTAGATACGGCGCGGAGGCCGCCAAACGTCATGCTTAACGATTCAGTACTAAGGAGTGCCAACTTGCTGCCCCTCCTTCTTCTTTAACGACAAAGCCGGGAGCTGGATCTCTTTTACTCCCATTAGACCACCGGGGCGGTAAACCATCACGATGATGAGTGCTAAACTGTAAAGGATCATCCTGAGATAAGGCCAAGGGGTAAAAATCACCGATACGAGCGTGATGGCAATGGCGGCCAACACCGAACCACTGATACTGCCCATACCGCCCAATACGACGATAATGAGGATTTCCACCGACTTGAGGAAACCGAAGGAGGCCGGAGTAACGATATAGTACGCGTGGGCGTATAGTACTCCTGCCACACCGGCGAAAAATGATCCCAGGATAAATGCGGCTACCTTGTATAAGGTCGTATTAATGCCCATGGATGAAGCCGCTATCTCATCTTCCCGGATAGCCACGCAGGCTCTACCGTGAGCAGACTGCAACCAGTTACGAATAACTATAATAGTGAGCACCGTCATGGCATAGACCCAGTGGAAATTCGTGTACCTTTGCGTAACCACCATACCGCCTGCTCCGCCTACATAACTCCAGTTAATAAACAGAACTCGCAGGATTTCACCAAAGCCCAGAGTGGCGATGGCTAAGTAGTCACCGCGTAGGCGTAGAGTGGGCAATCCGATGACAAGCCCTACAACTGCGGCGGCAAGGCCTCCGCAAAGCAAGGTTGCCGGAAAGGGGAACCCGAACTTCATGGTGAGTATGGCTCCGGTATAAGCGCCAACGGCCATAAAGCCGGCGTGACCTAATGAGAACTGCCCGGTAAACCCATTGATCAGGTTAAGACTGACACCGAGAATAATGGAGATGCCGATCGTAATGATATTGATCATGTGGTAGTCGTTTAAAATCCCTAGAGCTGATGTAACGCTTATAACAAGGTACACGCCTACTGTAAGGATCAGCCAGGGTAAACGGCGTTCGATCAGTTCCTGTCGCACGATTACACCTTCTCTTGCGTCTTTTTACCCAGAAGGCCTGCTGGTTTAATGAGTAGAATGATAATAAGGATGGCAAAGGCGACGGCATCTCTGTACGTCGACGATAAAAAAGCGCTTACCAAAGCTTCCGCCACACCCATCAACAATCCGCCTACCATAGCGCCGGGTACGATGCCGATGCCGCCCAGTACAGCCGCGACGAATGCTTTTAAGCCGGGCATAATCCCCATCAGCGGGTCAATGCGATTATAATACACACCGACAAGCAGCCCTGCGGCCCCGGCTAGTGCCGATCCTAGAGCAAAAGTGTAGGATATGACGGAGTCTACATTGATTCCCATCAATGCCGCTGCCTCTTTATCATATGAAACGGCGCGCATAGCCTTGCCGGCCTTGGTGTATTGTACCAAAACATGAAGCAGTACCATCAAAACCAAGGCGACTACCAGGATGAATAATTGCTGTACGGATACGATGAGACCGGAAAAGTTAAACTGGTAGGTTGGTAGTAGGTTCGGATAAGCTCGCGGCTGAGGCGTCATAGCCCATATCATGCCGTATTCCAGTAAAAACGAGACCCCGATAGCCGTAATGAGCAAGGTAATGGTAGGTGCGTGACGTAAAGGCTTGTAGGCGATACGTTCAATAATCATGCCCAAAACGGCACAGCCGGCCATAGCCATCAGAAAGGCCGGAAAGAACGGTAGTTTGAGCACCGTAGTGGCAAAAAAACCAATAAAAGCGCCGACCATATAGATATCGCCGTGCGCGAAATTAATAAGTCGGATAATGCCGTAGACCATGGTGTAACCAAGGGCAATAAGGGCATAGATACTGCCCAAAGAGATGCCGTTTATCATTTGTTGAAAAAACTCCACCATGGCTATCACCCCTCAGGAAAAATTCGAGCTCGGCAGCATTTTACCTCCACCGAGCTCGTTGTTAAGATAACCCAGTGATTAAGGACTTACGGTTCCACGCAGGTGCTGCACGCCGTCTTTGAGTTCGACGATGACTGCGTCCTTCAACAGGTTACGGTCCGAACCAACCGTAATCCTGGCACGCAGCGCCTTTAGGTCCTTAATGCTGGCCAACGCATCACGTACGGCTTCAGGAGTATAGGACTCCGCCCGTTTAAGAGCATCGACCAACATCGCGCCGCCCTCAAACCCTAAAGCGGCCAAGGCATCCGGGGTTGTTCCATACTTCTCCTCGTAGGCCTTCACAAATGCCTGAACCTGCGGATCTTCGTCAGCCGGGGTATAGTGATTGGTGAAATAGATGTTATTCAAAGCCGAAGCGCCGGCAATTTCGATAAGTTTCTCCGAATCCCAACCATCTACGCCGAGAATAGGCAGAGTGATACCCATCTCTCGCGCCTGGCGTGCGATTAGACCGTCTTCGTTATAGTATGCGGGGACATATATCGAGTCTGCGCTGGAGTTTTTGATTTTCGTCAGCTGCGTGCGGAACTCATTGTCGCTGC
>DUQB01000091.1 GCA_012838035.1 Bacillota bacterium
CGGGATCGGTAAGGAATGGAATGAGCAAGCGGCTGCATTTGCCAAGTATGTAACCGGCAAAACCGTCGATCAAGTTAAGAACATAGCAGTAAGCGATGGTTATCCCACCAGCTCAGATCTCACATCATCCGTGACGATGCATGTAACTGAACTCATCGAAGGTGTCGAGAAAGCCGTCGCGAACGCTAAAGACTTAGGTGCGGCGAAAGGCGACAAGCTTAGCGTGGCTACTGTCACGAGCATCGCAAAATCCACCAACGCTACAGCAACTGCTCCTGGTCTTGCACAGATTTACTCCACCTACGTGGCTATGACACAGGATAAATCCGGCAAGATTACCAGTGCGATTTTTGATGCATCCCAATCGAACATCAACTTCGACCAAAATGGTAAGATTACCACCGATCTAAGCATCGCGCCGCGAACCAAGAACGAACTGAAGGAAGCCTACGGTATGGGTAGGGTCTCTTCTATCGGCAAGGAATGGTATGAGCAAGCAGCTTCGTTCGCAGATTATATTAAAGGTAAGACGGTCGCTCAAGTTAAGGGAATCGCTATCGATCAGTCCGGCACGCCGACCGGTTCCGATCTGACTTCTTCCGTGACGATCCATGTAACCGACTTCATCACACTCGTCGAGAAGGCGGCCAAATAAGTAGCTACACTGCATAGGTAGTCGAATTAAGAGAAGATAATCGGAGGGGCATATCCGGTGCCTCTCCGATTGTTAAACTGAGCAGAGTCCAAGACGACAGGTGATTTACTATAAATAGAATTGTGACCATAGGCCGACACCTCAGCCTTTGCCTGCTGCTTTTGTTACTCTGCGGGTGTGGTAGAACAACAACCAAACGCTATCAGGCAGAATTTCTGGGGCTGTTCGATACGGTGACCACCATTGTAGGGTATTCGGATAACGAGGCGAAATTCCAGGAATTTGCGGAGGAAGTCCGTACGCAACTACAAGAGTATCACCAGCTATATGACATCTACAACGACTATGAAGGTATAACAAACATCAAGACCATCAATGACCACGCCGGCAAGGCTCCGGTGCAGGTTGATAAACGAATCATCGATTTGCTGAAGTTCGCTCGTGCCCAATACGAGGCCACCGACGGCACAGTGAATGTAGCAATGGGAGCCGTTTTGCGCATATGGCATGACTATCGTGCCGCAGGGCTCGAAGACCCGGAGAAAGCTGAGCTTCCCCCGATGGAGCTCCTCATGCAGGCCTCTAAACACACGAATATCGCTGACGTCATCATCGATGAGGAAGACTCGACCGTCTTTTTACGGGATCCCGCCATGCGACTGGACGTAGGCGCCATCGCCAAGGGATACGCCGCGGAGCAGGTGATGAATCACTTGGAGAGCCAAGGGGTTACATCGCTACTCCTAAGCTTGGGCGGTAATATTAAGGCTATCGGCGAAAAAGCAGCGGCAGATCCGGCAAAAGACAAGCACTGGGTGATCGGTATAAGGAACCCTGATACGTCCAGCCCGCAAAACGAAATCCTCAAGGTGCGGATCAAGGGCCTTTCGGTGGTGTCCAGCGGCAGCTATCAGCGGTATTACACGGTTGACGGCGTACAGTATCACCACATCATCGATCCGAAAACGTTGATGCCAACCGATAATGGTTTCGCGCAGGTGACCGTATTGTGCCGTGATTC